>CAZZWG010000012.1:24935-32989 GCA_964657685.1 Verrucomicrobia bacterium Tous-C9LFEB
CTTGCTCTGTTTCCGATTACCTTTTACATCGGCTACTTCGGCGCGGGCGGTGGCTTTCTTGTGATGACGGTGCTCGCCCTCTTCGGCATGGAAGAGATGCATGCATTGAACGCCATGAAAGTTGTTGCGGCCTGTGCGTCGAACCTCTGCGCGATCTTCACGTTTATCTACCAGGGCGCCATTGCGTGGCATTTCTGCGTGGTGAGTATGGTGTTTGCGGGGCTGGGTGGATGGATTGGCGCGCGTTTTGCGCGGCGGGTGAACGGCGATGTGCTGCGGGGGATTGTTGTGGTTACGGGTTGCGTCATTTCCGGTTACTTCTTCTGGCGGGAGCTCGCCTGAGCCGTATCGGAAGCGCGTTGCCCTGACGACGCGCTACCCTGAAAGAAGGAGATCCACTGTGAGTCATGACGGCGTTCGCCTCGTTAGCCCGGAACAAGCCGCAGCCGACCGCGCCCGCGACGCGCGTCGTCTGGGTGGCGATGCCATCCGGCCCGGCAAGGTCAAGGTCGATAAGAGCGGCGGCACCGGTATGTCCGTCCTTTGGCGCGACGGTCACCAAAGCCATTTCCCGTTTCGCTGGCTGCGCGATGCGTGCCCCTGCGCCACCTGTCACGAAGCCCGCGAGAAAGAGGGGCGCGCACCGGGCGTTGCCAAATCGAAGCCAAAAACACTGTTGCCGCTCTACGAGGCGCCGCCCGCACCGAAGGAGATTGAGCCGGTAGGCAAGTACGCGCTCAAGTTCATCTGGAATGACGGCCACGAGTCCGGAATTTATTCCTGGGATTACCTTCGCAATACCTGCGACTTCGAATACGCCCGCCAACACCCAGCGGCCACAGCTTCCGCTACTCCAGTGGCAACTCCGGCGTAGCCGCCAGCAGCTGCTGCGTGTAGGCCTCGCGGGGGTTCTCGCACACCTGCTGCCAGGTGCCTTCTTCGACCAGCCGACCGCGCTGCAGGACAGCGACCCGGTGACAGAGATACCGTACCAGCGGCATGGAGTGCGAGATGAAGAGGCAGGTAAGGCCATAACGCGCCTGCAGATCGCGGAGCAGGTTGATCACCTGCGCTCCGACGCTGACGTCCAGCGCGCTGACCGGCTCGTCGAGCACGAGAAACTCCGGCCGCAGCGCGAGTGCTCTTGCGATGTTGATGCGCTGTCGTTGCCCGCCTGAAAAGGCATGGGGGTACCGGCCAAGGGCTGCCGTCTCCAGCCCGACTTCCTCAAGCATCGCGATGAGCCTGGCCTCGAGGCCGCCGATGGGCCGTTCACCGTGAATTTTGAAGGGCTCGGACAAGGCCTGGCGCACGGTCATTCTGGGGTCAAGAGCTGCATAAGGATCCTGAAATACAATTGCCAGCTTGCGCCGCAGATGCCGCATAGTCCGGGGTCGCACCGAGAGGAGGTCCATTTCCTGTGGTTGCCCGTGGTCGTCCACACCGCGATACAAGACGCGGCCGGATGTGGGCTCCGTGAGCCGCAGGATCATGCGTGCTACTGTGCTTTTGCCGGATCCGGATTCACCGACGAGGCCCAGCGTCTCGCCGCGTTGCACGGAGAGCGACACCCCCTCCACCACCCGCACTGAACCGTAGGCTTTGACCAGTGACTGCGCCTCGATCAAGGGCGCAGGTGGTTCCGTGCTCTCGCCATGGTCCCTCACCTCAGCCTTTCCGCCGGACCAGCCCGCAGCCTTGCTTGCCCGGGGGATCACGTGTTTTCCGTGAAGACGAGTTTCCATCCCCCCTCTGTCTTCTGGAAGACTTCAGTGAAGTTTCCCTCGGCATCGCCGCCGTTCTTTCGCGTTCGCTGCAGGCGGTAGTGCCCGAGGACCAGCGCGTAGTCCGGCCCCAGTTCGCGCACCTCTACGCTGCTCTGCTCGAGAAGACCCATAGCGTCCTTGTTGGGGAAGCTGGTGTGGTAGGCCGCACGGATATTGCTGAGGCCGCGCACCGGACCATTCAGAACGGCTTCCGTGTCGATGGCATCCTTGAACGCTGCGAGGTAGGCGTCGAGGTCGCCTTTGTTCCAGGCATTCTCCTGCGCCAGCACCACCTTGGTTACATCCAACTGCTCACGCGATGCCGTGTATAACTGCCCCTGCGACTGGGCCGGTGCTGTCACCGTCCCGAGCAGAAGAGTTGCCGGCAATAGAAGGAATCGGCCCATCCGCATCTTCAGAACTCCACTCCCTTCATCATACGAGCCGTGTCCGCAGCCAGATGCACACTTCTTACTTTGCCTTTGACGGAGACTACTTTCCCGCATCCCCGGTCGTATCATCCCGCACGATTTTCCATCCACTGCGTGTTTTCTCCAGAACAAGCAGAAAGTGCCCATCCGCATTTCCGCCACCTCCCGCGGTACGCTCCAGATGAAAGTGCCCGGTTGCCGTGGCGAAGTGTGGGTCAAGTGGTTGCACTGCAAGATCGCTGAAGCTCAGCTTCCCCATCGCTTCGCGCGTAGCGTAGTGCGCTTTGTACCCGGCGAGCATGCCGGCATACCCATGCTCCACCGTCTTGCCGATGAACAGGATGTCAGGGGCATTTTTGTACCCGGTGGCAAAAGCATCCATGTCGCCGCGGTTCCAGTCGGCCGCCTGCCGCTCGAGCAGCGCCTTGATGGAGGGTGCCGGGTCCTCGGCTGATGCTGCCGGTACCCAGGCAAAGGCTGCCGTCAGCAGGATGAGCGCTGCCCCGCGCCGCAGAATGAATCTCATGGTGTCTCCTTGGCTCCGGGTTGCGATCCTGACTTAGGTATTGGCTTGGGTATTGGCTTAGGTCCTGGCTTGTCGAACAGGGTGCTTTGGCACATGGTCGCCGCCTCCTGCAGCTTGACCTGCTGGTCCGGCGTGAAGTTTCCGCCACGCAAGCCGATACTCGCGAGCTCCGAGTTCGAGAACTTGTTGAGGCCCTTGGTGGCGAAGCAATCGCAGTAGTTGTCGATCCTTGTCTCGATGCCGGGAATTTTGGGTGCTTTGGCCATCGCTGTCTGGACACACGACTTTCGCGCGCTATCGACTGCACTCCCACGCACCTCGGGATTGTTATCCACGGACTCTTTGATCTTTTCTTTCACTCGGCCGCAGCCGGCAGGCGCAAGCATCATGGGAGTGACCAGCAACACACATGCAGCAGCCCACTGTGGCGTCCATCTTTGAGACATCGTGCCCCCTTTGCCCGGGCGCTTGCGCCGCGGAACTAAAATCTTCTCATGCCCAACCGCACCGTCCACGCTGTTTGTACGCTTGACTGTCCGGATTCCTGCGCCCTGTTGGTGACTGTGGAGGAGCTTACGGGGCGGGCGACGAAGGTGCAGGGTGATCCTTCCCATCCTGTCACGCGGGGCTTTCTTTGCGGCAAGGTGGCCCGCTATCTTGACCGCGTGTACGCTCCTGACCGGCTGCTCTATCCCATGCGGCGCAAAACCGGCGTGGCCAAAGGCCCACTCGCTCAGGGCAAAGAGGCCGATGCTTTCGAACGTGTCAGCTGGGATGATGCGCTTACGCACATTGCGGCGCGTTTAGGCCGGATCGCGGAGGTGCATGGGCCGGAGTCGATTCTGCCGTACAGCTATGCCGGCACGATTGGCCAGCTCGGCTATGCGTCCATGGACCAGCGCTTTTTTCATCGCCTGGGCGCGAGCCAGCTTGACCGCACGATCTGCGCCGCCGCCGGGGCTGCGGCCCTTAACGCCGTTTATGGCACCCGCCTGGGTACGGCCCCGCAGGACTTTGCCCATGCGGGTCTGATCATCGCGTGGGGCGCCAATGTTCATGGCAATAATATTCACCTTTGGCCTTTCATCGAAGATGCTCGCCGTAAAGGTGCGAAGCTCGTTGTCATCGATCCTTATAAGACTCGTACGGCTGCGCTTGCCGATGAATGGCTCCCCATCCGCCCCGGGACGGATGTTCTGCTTGCCCTGAGCCTGATGCATGTCCTTTTCCGTGATGCTCTTCACGACGTTGCTTACCTGGCTGCCTGCGCTCCCGACTGGCCTGCCCTGCGGGAGCATGCCCTGCGGCCGGAGCACAGCCCCTCTGTCGCAGCCGCGATCACAGGCATTTCTTCCGAGGCCATCGAGCGCCTCGCCCGCACCTATGGGCAAGCCGGGCGCGCCAACCGTGGGCCCGCGGTCATTCGCCTGAACTATGGTGTGCAGCGGAGTGAGAACGGCGGCTCGGCGGTTCGTGCCGTCAGTATGCTGCCGCTGGTGACGGGCTCCTGGCAGCAGAAAGGCGGGGGTCTGCTGCTTTCAACACGCGGAGCGTTTCCTTTCAATCAGGCCGCGCTGCAGCGCCCCGATCTGATGCTGGCGAGTCCTCTCGGCCGCCCGGCGCGGACTCTTAACATGAACCAACTCGGCCAGGCGTTGACGGAGCCGTATCGTACGCCCATCCAGGCACTCTTCGTCTATAACTCCAACCCGGCCGCCGTCGCTCCGGATTCCAATGCCGTTCTTGCCGGTCTTCGCCGCCCTGAACTGTTCACTGTGGTTTACGAGCAGTTCTTTACGGATACAGCGGACTATGCCGATGTCCTGCTGCCCGCCACCACGTTCCTGGAGCACAAGGAGCTGATGGGCGCGTATGGCCACTATTTCGCCCAGATCTCTGATCCCGCTATCGCGCCTCTTGGGGAGGCACGCCCGAACCCGGTCGTCTTCGCCGAGCTCGGCCGACGGATGGGGTTCCCCGAGGATTGCTTTCACGATAGCGAAGACGACCTTATTGCGCAGGCTCTCCACACAACGCATCCGCTGGCCGCATCCCTTAGCCCGGAAGCCCTGAACCGTGACAAGCGCGTTGCGCTGACATTGCCGAAGAACGCTGCCGGCCAGACGCTACCCTTCAGCGATCGCACCTGGTTCCAAACCTCCACCGGCGTCGCTGCGCTGCATCCATTGCCTTCGTGGTCTGCACCGGTGGAGTCCCGCGGGGCACGGGCCGACGACCGTAGCGGCGTGTCGTCGGGGAAGTATCCTCTGGAGTTCCTGCCCCGTAAAGCGGACAACTTCATGAACTCTACGTTCGCGAATCTGCCCACGCACCAGACGATGGAGCGCCGTTCGGCAGGGGTTCTGGAGATGCATACCAGCGACGCTGTGCCGCGACACATCACAACGGGGGATGCCGTCTTCGTCTTCAATGACCGCGGTCAGATTGAATTGGTTGCGCGTGTTGGCGAGAGCATCACGCCCGGCGCGGTCGCCGCTCGCCTTGACTGGCAGAAGCTCTCAGCCGATAACACCAACGTCAACGCGCTCACGAGTCAACGGCTGGCGGATCTGGGTGGCGGCGCTACGTTTTACTCCACGCTGGTGGAGGTATCGCGCGTCCATCCGGTCATCGCGCATATGGTCTAGAGAAACGGGAAGGGATGGCCGCGGCCATCCCTTTCCCCGGCGAAGACTGCCCTGACCCTTTAGTTGGCCAGCGTGTATTTACCCATCTCGTCGACTGTCGCGGGCAGGAGCCGCTGGGAGGCGAAGGCCTGCAGGCGGCGCAGTTCCTGCGTTGGAATCATGCTGTAGCCGGAGGGCAGGTAGTTCTGCGGCTGGAGCGCACGGAGCTTCTGCTCGCGCTGCACCTCACGCAGGATGTGATGCTTGCCGATGTCGATGCCGCGCTTGACACCGTTGGTATCGCCTTCCACCCATGCCGACTGCCTTACTTTCAAAAGCAGCCAGCCCACGGCGGCAAAAAAGACCGTCGCCATCAAAAACACTGTAAGTTCGCGAGACAAAAACGCAGTACCCATGTTCATCCTTTCGTCGGTCCTTCTAGTTGAAACCTTACGACTTTCTAGTGCGCCGCTTCCCACAACCGTACGTCGCCTTCGCGGCATACGCTGTGCGCATAGGGCGCGATGACGTCATGCTCGCCGCTGTTGGCGCGAGCGAAGTCTACCTTTACCTCGGGCAGTGTGCAGTCGTGCAGATCAAGGTTGGGCGGTGCAGTCGAGGCGGCGGCAGGCCTGGCCTGTAAAAGGAAAGCCCCCGTGTAAACCACCAGCGCCAGCACTGCCAGCGCCGCCCAGAAAGCCCAATCCGTTCGCTTCCTTGTTGGCCGCTTCTCCGCGTTGGAATAACGCGCATATTCGGCATCCATGTACTCGGCATCTACGTATTCCGCTTCGAAAGTCAATTTCCCAAAACTCCCCGTAAGCTTCTGGGAAAAGACTAGAGCGCGTAACCCGCACTCGTAATCCCTCGGGTGGGTTAGATTACGAACGTTTAGGGCATGTTTCGAACCGCCGTAATAGCACAGAGGCCCAGGCAAGCTTCGGCCCAGGCCTGTGCGACAGCGTTCATGCTAGAGTCACGCGGGTTTCAAGTCCACGTGAGTGGGAGTTGCCTGCTACTTTGGAGTCAGCACGGAGAAGCAGCGGCTATTACCCTGCTTCGTGGCAGATACAGCGAAGGAAGGTTCTACTCGCTGAGAGCCGGGCGGATCTCAGCTGCCGGATGTGGTTCATTTCCCCTGGGCCGCTCCGGGGGATCGGGCATGGCGCCGGGCCCGGGTAGAGGCTGGTCGGGTGCGAACTCATTGTCCCCTTCCGGGGTTGCTGCCACATCGGCCACGGTATCCGGCACCTCTGCCGGGCCTACGGGATAATCGCTCACTCCACACCTCCTGCTTGCCCTGCCTGCATTTCCGCATCGTGCGCCGGTGAATCCATGACCTCATCGCCGGGCTGGTCATACTGCGGCGGGAGCCCCGAAAGCCGACCATCGATACTTGCGTTATCGGCAGGCGCTACGGTTTCATCGCCGGTGAACTCGCCGGGACCGTCAGGCGCCATCGTTGTGTTTTCCGCGTCGGCTTCCTCAGATTCTTCGATCTCATCATCAGGTATGCCGTCGGCCTGCGCGGCGTGCTCGTCCCGCATGGGTTCCACCGCCCGCGCGGCATCGCCCACTTCACCGGCCGGCTTCATCTGATCCAGTCGTTCCGCCATCGGAATCTCCTCTTGCACGGCTTCGTTCAGATCGGAAGCCAGCCGCTCAAACTCTTCGATGCTCGGCAACTCGCTCAAGTCTTTGAGACCAAAGCGCAGGAGGAACTCTCTTGTGGTCTTGTAAAGAATCGGGCGGCCAATCACCTGCTTACGGCCTGCTGTTGTCACCAGCTTGCGCGTCATGAGGCTTCCGAGTACACCGCCCGAGTCGACGCCGCGAATCTCTGAAATCTCCGGGGCGGTGACGGGCTGCTTGTACGCCACGACTGCCAGCGTTTCAAGCGCCTGCAGGCTGAGTTTGAGGGGCGGCTTCAAGGACCGGACGAAGCCGCGCACAGCGTCGTGGTACTCCGGCTTGGTCGCGAAGCGGAAGCCTCCGGCTACCTCCCGGATCTCCAGGCCGCGGTCCCCGCCGGCATACTCCGCCACGAGCTCCTCCAGCACGCCGCGCACGAACTCACGCAGGCGCCGTTCCCGTGCGCGGATCTCCGCTGGTGATGTCTCTGCGGGCCCAGCAAGGGTCGTCCCGGGGAGCGTTGACGGCTCGGGTTGCGCAATGCCTTGATCCGGGGAAGCGACGTCACCCAGAGTGTCCCTCTCTCCCGCGGGCTGCTCGTCGAGCTTGCCCAGGTCTTCCGCCGGCGCGACTGCCGCGAAGGTGTCGGTTCCGAGGGCTTCCGCATTGAGGGCATCCTCGTCATCGGCTTCAACTACCTGCAGGATGACCGGGGGCTCGGTCGTGAGGAGCGTCAGTTGTCCCTGCCGCGCATCGGCGGCGTCGAGTTCCGCCTGTGCCTCTTCCCCCAGCAAGCCAACCAGCTGCAGGAGCGTGACCGGCTCCTCGGACGCATAGATGACGGCTTCGATCTTGGCTTTAAGACTCATCGCTTATGCAGCGGTCAGTGTACCAAGCGGCCACGCGTGGGCCGCTCCGCGCTATTCTCGAAAGATTCCGCCAGAAGATCTCTCCAGGAGAAGCCTACCTCGATGCGCCGCCGCACTTTTCTTGCCACTCTACCCGCTGCTGCCGCGGGCGCCCTTTCCGTCGCTCAGCATCCCACGAAGGATCCCAACCACTCCCCAGGTGC
>CAZZWG010000012.1:33089-36501 GCA_964657685.1 Verrucomicrobia bacterium Tous-C9LFEB
GCGCCCTTTCCGTCGCTCAGCATCCCACGAAGGATCCCAACCACTCCCCAGGTGCGGGGGGAGAGGGCGCGACCGGCAACCTGGCATTCCAAGCTTCCGGGCAGGAGGTCTTCACGCGGCATGACGTCCATGCGGGCGATCGGCCTGCGGGCTCCAGTTTCGCCACGCGGTCTCCGGTGCTGGGACTGCACGGCGCGGCGGGGACGGCGCATCCGCTGGCGACGCAGGTGGGGATCGATGTGCTGAAGCGGGGTGGATCGGCTGCGGATGCCGCGGTGGCGATGAATGCCTTGCTGGGCTTCGTGGAGCCTACGAGTTCAGGGCTTGGCGGTGATTGTTTTGCTTTTGTGTGGGACCCGAAGGCGGGCAAATTAGAAGGTATGGCGAGTTCGGGCAGGTCGCCGAAGGGGCTGAGCCTTGAAACGGCGCGGGCGCATGCGCGGACCGTGGATGGGCGCAAGGTTTTGCCCACGCTGGGGGCGGTCACGGTGAGTGTGCCGGGGGCGCTTGCGGGCTGGTGGGCTCTGCATCAGCGGTACGGCAAACTGCCGTGGGCGGAGCTGTTTCAGCCGGCGATTGAGGCTTGCGAGAACGGGTCGCCGACGCCGCAGATTATTGGAGCGTATATCAAGCGGAATCTGGCGGCCTTTGTGCGGCAGGGGTCAGGGGTGGAGGAGACGGCGAATGCGATGCACACCTATGCCCCTGGCGGGCGGGCGCCGAATGAGAATGAGGTGCGGCGGAATCCGGACCTGGCGCGGACATACCGGATGATTGCTGAGGGCGGGCGAGACGCGTTCTATGACGGGCCGATTGCGGACACGATTGAGGCGTACTTGAAGCGGATTGGCGGGTGGATGACGCGGGCGGATCTGCGGGAGATGGTGGCGGAGTGGCCTACGCCGCTGCAGACGGACTACCGGGGGACGACGGTGTATGCGATGGGGGCGAATACGCAGGGGCTGGCGACTTTGCAGATGCTCAATATGATTGAGCAGTTCGATATGCGGGGGTTTGGGTTTCAGTCTGCGGAGAGCTTGCAGGTTCAGATTGAGGCGAAGCGGCTGGCGTATGAGGACCGGGGACGCTTCTATGCGGACCCGCATTTTGCGAAGATTCCGATTGGGTGGCTGAACTCGAAGGAATATGCGAAGGAGCGGGCGAAGCTGATCAGTCCGAAGAAGATCCTGACGCCGGTATATCCGGGGCAGGCTCCGAGTCATGGGGATACGACCTATTTCACGGTGGCGGACAAGGACGGGATGATGATTTCGCAGATCCAGTCGAATTTCCGGGGGATGGGGTCGGGGCTGGTTGCGGATGGGTTGGGGTTCATGTTCCAGGATCGTGGGGAGCTGTTTTCGCTGCAGGATGGGCACCCGAACATCTATGCGCCGGGGAAGCGGCCGTTCCAGACGATCATTCCGGGGTTCGCGGCGCGGGGTGGGAAGCCGTGGCTGAGTTTTGGGGTGATGGGTGGAGATATGCAGCCGCAGGGGCAGACGCAGATTGTGGTGAACCGGGTGGACTATGGGCTGGATGTGCAGTCCTCGGCGGATAGTCCGCGGTGGCACCATGAGGGGTCGTCGCAGACGATGGGGGAGGATGCTGCGGGGCTGGGGCCGACGGGGATTTTGCGGTTGGAGCATGGGGTTCCGCAGGCTACGCGGGAGGCGCTTGCGTCGCTGGGGTGGAAGTTTGGGGCGAGCGATGGCGGGTTTGGGCGGTATGAGGGGATTGAGGTGATGCAGTCGGAGTTTGGCGGGCATCGTGACCGGTTTTATGCGGCTGGGAGCGAGATGCGGGCGGATGGATGTGCTTTGGCGTATTGACGGAGTGGAGGTTGAGGTGGTGTGTCTGGAGGGGGAGGGTAGCCTCTCCGTCATTTTCTGCAAAGTCTTCTGATTGTTGACTTTAAGCCTGGACTTTGCAACGAAAGTGGGAGGGCGTGTGACCCTCCCACTCCCGACGGTTTAGGTGTGGGCGTTGCCGCCGACGAGGAGGTTGAAGAGCCAGAAAAGGCAGCCGGAGAGCAGGGCCGCGGCGGGGAGGGTGAAGATCCAGGCCATGGCGATGTTGCGGATAGTGGACATCTGCAGGCCGCTGCCGTTGGCCATCATGGTGCCGGCGACGCCGGAGCTGAGCACATGTGTTGTGCTGACCGGGAGGCCGATTTTGTCGAAGCCGTAAATGGTGCACATGGCGACGAGTTCGGCGCTGGCGCCCTGGGCGTAGGTCATGTGCGTTTTGCCGATTTTTTCACCGACGGTGACGACGATGCGCTTCCAGCCGATCATGGTGCCGAGGCCGAGCGAGAGGGCGACTGCGACTTTGACCCAGGTGGGGATGTACTTGGTCGATTTGTCGAGGAAGCCCTTGTAGTTGGCAATGATCTTGACGTCGTCCGGCTGGATCTTGGGGCCGAACTTGGGGACGAGGCGGAAGGTTTCGCTGACGAGGTACATCTGGTTGCGGACGTTTGCCTGCATGCCCGCGGGGACGTTGCCGAGCGAGCCGTAGCTGACGGCTTCATTGCGGATGTCGTTGACCATCTGCTGGAGGGCAACGGTGGTGGAAGGGGAGTATTTGTGGCTGGAGACGAACTGCTCGAGTTCGGGTCCGGGGTCGCCTACGGTGGCACCGGGTTCTTCGTACTTCTGCAGCGCGCCGGCGACCTGGGTGGAGACGGCGGCGAAGGTGGTGACGGAGCCTTTGTCGACGGTGTGGTTGAGGGCGTAGGCGGTGGGGACGGTGCCGACGAGGATGAGCATGATGAGGCCCATGCCCTTCTGGCCGTCGTTGGAGCCGTGGGCGAAGCTGACGCCCGTGCAGGTGAGAACGAGGAGGGCGCGGATGTGGAAGGGTGGCGGTTCGGTGCCTTCGGGTGCCTTGAAGAGGCGGGGATCGCGGAAGAGTTTCCTGGCGAGGAAGAAGAGGGCCGCTGCGCCTCCGAAGCCGATGAGCGGGGAGATGATGAGGGCTTTGAAGACCTTCTCCACCTGCTCGAAGTCAACGCCGCTGACGCCGGAGTGGCCCTGGAGGAGCTGGTTGGCGATGCCTACGCCGATGATGGAGCCGACCATGGTGTGGGAGCTGGAGGCGGGGAGGCCCATCCACCAGGTGCCGAGGTTCCAGATGATGGCGGCGATGAGGAGGGCGAAGACCATGGAGAAGCCGGAGCCGGAGCTGACTTTGAGGATGAGCTCGACGGGGAGGAGGGCGACGATGGAGTAGGCGACGGCGCCGGAGCTGGTGAGGACGCCGATAAAGTTCCAGATGCCGGACCAGGCGACGGCGAGGTGGGGCTCAAGGGAGTGGGTGTAGATGACGGTAGCGACGGCGTTGGCGGTGTCGTGGAAGCCGTTGACGAACTCGAAGCCGAGGGCGATGAGGAGGGCGACGCCGAGGAGGA
>CAZZWG010000013.1:0-15879 GCA_964657685.1 Verrucomicrobia bacterium Tous-C9LFEB
GAACCTGCCGACGGCGAACGTGCCGGTCGGTACGGACTCGGTGACGGTGGCGCAGGCGGCGGATGCGAACTACAGCGGAAGCACGGGTTCGGGGTCGGTGACGATCGCGAAGTCTACGCCTACGCTTTCTGCTCCGACGGTTGCTCCGATGAATGCGGCGTTCGGCACTTCGGTGACGATCACGCAGACTGTACCTGCCGGCGAGACCGGGACCGTGACCTTTATGAGCGGGACGACCGTTCTGGGTACCGGAACCATTGCCAATGGAGTGGCGACGCTGACGACGGCGGCGCTTCCGCAAGGGACGGATTCGATCACGGCTACGGCGAATGGCGACGCGAACTACGGCGCTGCTACGAGCCCAGCGGTTTCGGATAACGTCGGCGGCGTCACGGTAGCCGCGGTGGTGAGCTCTTCGCAGGGCACGATCACTGTTGGCAGCGGCGTGACGTTTACGGCGGCTGTTACCGCGACGCCTACAAGCACCATCGCGGGTACGGTGACGTTCTTTGACGGCACGACTGCGATCGGTACGGCGCCGGTCAGCAATGGCATGGCTTCGGTGAGCACGAGTTCGCTGGGGGTGGGCAACCATACGATCACGGCGAGCTTTGCCCCGGCGTCGAGCAGCACGCTGAATGCAGCTACCTCCGCGGCGATCACGGAAGTCGTGCAGATGGCGGCGTCTACGATTGCGCTGACCTCTTCGCAGAACCCGGCGATTGTGCAGCAGGCGGTGACGTTTACAGCGACGGTGCCGGCGAACGGCAGTGTCCCCCCGACGGGGATGGTGACGTTCTCGGATGGAACGACGGTGCTGGGAACGGTGGCGCTGAATGCTTCCGGCGTGGCGAACTACACAATCACGGCGCTGACCGGCGGTGTTCATAACGTCACGGCGTCGTACGCAGGCGATGCGAACTACGCACCGGTTGTCTCGACGGCAGTGGCGCAGAAGGTGGCTGACTACGGGGTGGGCAACACGACACCGACGATGTCGGCTGATCCGGGTACGGCGGCGGCGTTCAACATCACGATCAACCCGGTTGCGGGTGTGCCGTTCACGGCTCCTGTGGTGCTGACGGTGACGGGTCTTCCGGCGAATGCGACGGCGAGCTTTTCCTCGGGCACGGTCACGCCGGGTACGGGTGGAACGACGTCCACGATGACGGTGCAGAATGCGGCAAAGGTGCTGACGGCGATGGAACATCATCAGCACGTAAAGAGCCTGGAGGCCGCGGCTGCGTGGGCCTGCCTGCTCCCGCTGCTTGGCTTGCGGCGGGTGCGGCGGCGGATGCCGAAGGCCCTGCTGATGCTGGCGTTGTTCGTCGGTTCGTTCGGGGTGATTGCACCCTTGACGGGTTGCGGCGGCGGCTACTTTGGGCCGCAGCCGGCGACCTACACCCTCACGGTCACCGGAACGAGTGGGACACTGCAACGTTCTACGACGGTGACGATGCATATCAACTAACGGAACCGGGAGCCCTTTCGGGGGTTCCCGGGCCACCGCGGTCCAGAAAGCCCCACGCCCCACAAGGACAAGATGAGACGTTCGACAAGGATTGCCAAGACGATTTCGATGAGGATGAAGATCTTCCTCCTGCTGCTTCTGGCGGGGGCCTGCCTCGGGCCCCGGCACAGCCAGGCACAGGGTGGATCCTTCGGCCTGGAGATGGGGCAAACCGCTCCTTTAGCGGTGAGCGGACAGTTCCAGTTCACGCATGCGAACGCGCCTCCGGGGCAGTGCGGCTGCTTCTGGATGACGGGCGGCGGGGGGGAGATCCACCGGTCGTTCACGCAGGCGTGGGGCGCGGCCATTGACGTGTCCTACGCGCGGAATGGACAGATCAACAATACCGATGAGCAGATCAGCGTGTTCAATGCGCTGGCTGGTCCGCGATACACGTACCACACCTACAACCGGTATACGCCGTATGGACAGGCGCTGGTGGGGATGTCGCGTGTGTCGTCGAACTACTACGCTTACAAATCGGGCGACACATCCATCGCAGCGCAGGCAGGGCTGGGTGTGGAGGTCTGGATTAACAAGCGGATTTCGGCGGTTCCGTTTGAGGGCAACTGGGTTTTCTCGCGTGCTGTAAACGGCGTGAACACGCGGCAGAACAACCTGCGCGTGGGCGTTGGGGTGGTGTACCGGATGGGACCTCACTAGGAGTGACGCTGCGAGTCATTGGGGTCCTGTTTACATCGAATGAGGGATGAGTTCACAAGAGACACTTGCGCCTGGGACACGGTTTGCCTTCGAGAACACGTATGTTCGGCTGCCACAGCATTTTTTTGCACGGGTTGATCCGACGCGTGTGGCATCGCCGCAGTTGATTGAAGTGAACGAAGAGCTTGCGCGTGAGCTTGGTTTGGATCCCCGGGCGCTGGCCAGTGATGAGGGCGTTGCAGTCCTGGCGGGCAACCGGATTCCGGAGGGTGCGGAGCCGGCGGCGATGGCCTATGCCGGGCACCAGTTCGGGTACTTTGTGCCGCAGCTTGGCGATGGACGGGCGATTCTGCTGGGCGAGGTCCTTGGGCGCAATGGAAAACGTTACGACATTCAGCTGAAGGGGTCGGGAAGAACGCCGTTCTCGCGTGGAGGCGATGGACGGGCCGCGTTAGGGCCCGTGTTGCGTGAGTATCTGCTTAGCGAGGCGATGACGGCGTTGGGGGTGCCGAGTACACGGGCGTTGGCTGCCGTGTTGACGGGGGACCAGGTGATGCGGGAGACGGCTCTGCCGGGCGCTGTGCTGACACGGGTTGCGGCGAGCCATCTGCGGGTAGGGACGTTTCAGTATTTTGCGGCTCGTGGAGATGTTGAGGGTGTGAGGGCTCTGGCGGACTATGCGATGGCGCGACACTACCCAGAGGCGATGTCGGCGGGTCAGCCTTACCGTGCGTTTTTGGAAGGTGTTGTTGGGCGGCAGGCGCGACTGGTGGCGCAGTGGATGGCGCTGGGATTTGTGCATGGGGTGATGAATACAGACAACACATCGATCTCCGGAGAGACGATCGATTTTGGTCCGTGTGCGTTTCTGGAGGCTTATGAAGCGGGGGCGGTGTTCAGTTCGATTGACCGGCAGGGGAGGTATGCGTACAACCATCAGCCCCATGCGATGATGTGGAACCTGACGCGGCTGGCGGAGGCGCTGCTGCCGCTGCTGGAGGGGGAGTACGGGGGGCAAGAGGCGGCGGTAGCGGCGGCGCAGGAGGTGCTGGAGGGGTTTGAAGCGCAGTTTGCGGCGGCGCGCGCAGAAGGATTTCAGAGGAAGCTGGGATTGTTGACGGAGCGTGACGGGGATGCAGCTTTGCGCGAGGATCTATTACAGCGCATGGAAGAGAACGAAGCGGATTTCACACTGACCTTTCGCGGGCTGTGCGAGGCCGCAGCGGGACCCGGCGGGGATGAGGCTATAGCGGCGCTGTTTGCGGATCCCGAGGTTTTCCGCGTGTGGGTTGTGAAATGGAGGGCGCGGCTGACGGAGGAGTCCACTTCTGCGGAGGAGCGGGTTCGCGCGATGCGTGGGGTGAATCCAGCGTATATTCCGCGCAATCACCTGGTGGAGGCAGCTATTGTGGCTGGGGTGCGCCGGGGCGATTTTGGGCCGTTCCGGGAGCTTCTTGCGGTGGTGACACGGCCGTATGAGGAACAGGCGGGGATGGAGCACCTGGCGGTGAAGGCGCGTTCGGAGGAGTTGGTGACGCAGACGTTCTGTGGGACGTAGGTCGGTGTTGCCGTAGTTGGCAATTCCAAGCGAACCTGAGCGGCTGAAGCTGAACGCAGTATTGACGTTTGTGTTGGGGCTGAAAGCCACGCCTTGCACTGGTCCCGCCATTCCAGCAATCTTCAGGCTCATCGATTAGGAGTCGATCACTTAGAACATGCGGAGTTTGGGATTCTCTTCGCCTTCGACAGGCTGGTCGAAGAGGAGGCCGAGCTCGCCGAGGATGCGTTCGAGTTTGCGGCGAGTGGGGGTTGTGACGGGGACCATGGGGAGGCGGAGGTTTTCGTTGCCGCGGCCGAGCAGGGCGAGAACGGCTTTGATGGGGGCGGGGCTGGGTTCGGTGAAGAGGGCCTGCATGAGGCGAAAATAGTGGCGGTTGATGCGGCGCGCGGCGATCCAGTTGTCGGTCATGACGGCGTCGACCATGTGGGACATCTGCTGCGGGATGGCGTTGCTGGCGACGGAGATGACGCCGACGGCACCGACGGCAAGGGAGGGCAGAGTAAGGGCGTCATCGCCGGCAAAGACACGGAAGGAGCGCGGGGTCTGCGTGAGGATCGAGGTAATCTGCGTCATGAGGCCGCTGGACTCCTTGATGCCCACAATGTTGGGGATGTCGGCGAGGCGGAGAACGGTATCGGGCTCGAGGTTTGCGCCGGTGCGGCCGGGAATGTTGTAGAGCAGGACGGGCAGGGGGACGGCCTCGGCGATGGCTTTGAAGTGCTGAAACTGGCCTTCCTGGCCGGGCCGGTTGTAGTAGGGATTGGCGGACAGGATGCCGGAGAGGTGGGGGATCCGGGCCACTTTGCGGGCGTTTTCGATGGCCTGCGCGGTGTTGTTGTGGGTGCAGCCGGCGAAGACGGGGACGCGGCCTTCGGCAGCCTCGACGGTGATGCTGACGACGCGGAGCCACTCCTGTTCGGAGAGGGTGGAGGCCTCGCCGGTGGTGCCGGCGGGGATAAGGAGTGAAATACCGTTAGCGACCTGCCACTCGACATGCGCGCGCAAGGCATGTTCGTCAATGTTGCCGTCGTGGCGGAAGGGTGTAACGAGAGCGGTGCCGCAGCCCTGCAAATCCATACCCGGTGAGTTTACGACGGATAGGCGCTTTGTGTTCGCCGCTTCCGGTCGGCGCTGCGGGATTTGAGGTTCGATTTAATGTGAAGGCTGGCCGGACGCTGCTGCGCGCGGGGTTTGGGGGAGGCGGGTCTTCTCCAGGATGCGGCGTGGCGGGATGAGCCAGAGCACGGCGACCGCGGACATCATGGCCAGGGCGAACCAGGGAGAAAGGAAAGCGACAAAGACAGCCCCGAAGTTGAGACCGGTGGAGACAGCCTGCTTTAAAAAACCGGCTGCCTGCGGGATGCGGGTGCGCCGGCTGATGGCATGGCCGAGAACGGTCCAACTAATCGCCGGCAGGCAAAAGCAGACGGCGTAGACGGCGACGGGAACTGGAGTGATGCCGCGTGTGCCAATCCACTGGATGCCGAAGGGAATGAGCGACAGCGTGAAGAGCAGGCCGAGATTGGCCCATAAAATACCATGGGTCACGCTTTCGAGGTCGTCGACAAGATAGTGGTGATTCACCCAGTAGATGCCAACCTGGATGAAGCTGAGCAGATAGACGGCGAAGACTCTGGCATTCGAGAGGAGGGCGTCGTGAGTGCTCATTTCCTTCACGGAAGGGACTTTGAGTTCGAGCACCATGATGGTGATGATGACGGCGATGACGCCGTCCGAGAATGCTTCCAGACGGGAGGAGGTCAGGTAGTCTGCCATGGAGTTTGAGACAGCATACACCGGGGACGCAGCCGCAAGATCCCTGACGATTTAGACCCAGAGGCCGTTGCGCATCAGTGGTTCTGTGGCGCCGCCCGCATGAATGCCATCGACGTGAACCCTGGGTCCGCCGATCATCCAGTCGACATGGATCAGGCTGTCGTTGGCACCGAGGGATGCGAGCTGCTCGTCTGTCATCTTTTCGCCGCCGATCAGACAGGTGGAATAGGCCTGGCCTAGGGCGATGTGGGAGGCGGCGTTCTCGTCGAAGAGAGTGTTGTAGAAGAGGATGCCGGACTGGGCGATGGGCGAGTTGTGCGGAACGAGGGCGACCTCGCCGAGGCTGCGCGCGCCGTCATCCGTGGAGATGAGTTTTTCGAGGGCTTCCTGGCCGGCCGTTGCAGTGGCCTCGGTGATGCGGCCGCCGCGGAAGGTGCAACGAATGTTTTCGATAAGGGTGCCTTGGTGCGACAGGGGTTTCGTGGCGGAGACATGGCCATCGACCCGGTCTTTGTGGGGCGTGGTGAAGCACTCTTCTGTAGGGATGTTGGGTTGGCAAAGGACGCCGTTGCCGGCAATGGTGCCGCCGCCCGCCCAGAGATGCTGGTCGGCGAGGCCAACGGTGAGATTGGTGGAATCGTCGTCTGTGAAGAAGCGGATGGCGTGAAAACGTTTGCGGTTCAGCAGCTCCATCCGCTGTTGCAGGTTGTTGCCGTGGACTTGCCACTCGGCGAAGGGATCGTCGGCGGTGATGCGTGAGGTGTGGAAGATGGCGTCCCAGAGCCTGGCGAGCGCGACCTCCGGGGTATCGCGGGGAAAGACGTGCGCGGCCCAGGCGGGCGTGGCGCTGGCGACGATGGTCCAGTTGATCTCGTGGCGGGTGATCATGTCCATGGCCGGCTTGTTGGCGCGCGACGAGGCGGTATTGGCACGGGAGACCCTGGAGGGATCCTGTTCGGAGAGCAGCGAAGGATCGTTGCCGGTGATGGCAAGGCGGGCAGCGCCGTTGCGGAAGGCGTTCGCGATGCCTTCCTGCAGCCATTGGGGAGCGTAGTCGAAGGAGAAGTCGGGTGCGTTGCGATAGCGCGCGAGGAGGACGGGGTCGTCGATGAGGAGGGGCACGACGAGCTTAGCGCCTGCCTTGTAGGCTTGCTCGGCGATGCAGCGGACGAGAGGAAGGGCGTCCGTGGAGGCTGTCATCACGAGTTCCTGGCCGGGGCGCAGGTTTAAACCGACGCGGACTGCAATCTCCGCCAACCGGTCCAGTTTCTGATCGAAGGGTAACTCCGCAAAGGGATGGGACCCGGGTTCCGCAGTCAACATGTCAGGGTAGTGTAAGGGAATCATGGCCGGCTCAGAGATTTAGAATTTTTCGAAGATATCGCGGAAGTCGTAAACCCCAATTTTGTTTTGCGCCAGCCATTCGGCGGCGCGCACGGCGCCTTCCGCGTAGGGCCGCCGGGAGTTCGAGTTGTGGGTGAGCAGGATCTTGTCCCCGGGGCCGGTCGCTTCCAGGATGTGCTGCCCGACGGCCTCGCCGTCGCGGATGGATTCGATCGGCACGTCGACGATGCCGGCGGCGGTGCGAACGGTATCGCGCAAGGTCAGCGCGGTGCCGGAGGGGGCATCCAGCTTGGTGGTGTGGTGCGTCTCAGAGATGGTGAAGGTGTAGCCGGCGGGTTGCAGGGCGGTGACCATGCCGGAGGCAATTTTGAACAGGAGCTGCACGCCGACGGAGAAGTTCGCGCCATACAGAAGGGACGCACCGCGACGTTCGGCCAGCTGTTTCATGTCCGGTAGACTGCCGTACCAGCCGGTGGTACCGACGACCATTTTGGCGCCGTTGGCGAGGCAGGCGCGCATGTTGGGAAGGACGGCCTCGGGCGTAGTGAAGTCGATAACAGCGTCAAAGCCGGCCACGAACGGTGAGGTGAGGGCGGCGGCGTTTTTGTTTTCCGTGGCATCAAGAACGTGAACGCTGTGGCCGTGCTCGGAGGCAACGGAGGCGACGAGTTTGCCGGTCTTGCCGGCGCCGAGAACAAGAAAGCGCATGGGGGTGAGTGCTCCTAAACGTTGGCCGGGACAGCGCGGGCTTCGGTGTCAAAGACGGCGGGATCGGGATTGCGAAAGAACTGGTTGTGCAGAGCGCGAACGGCTTCTTCGGCGTCCTCTTCGTTGATCATGAAGCTCATGTTGATCTCGCTGGCGCCCTGCGAGATCATGCGCACGTTGACGTGGGAGATGGCGCCGAAGACTTTGCCGGCGATGCCGGACTGGCCACGAATGTCTTCGCCGACGAGGCAGACAAGGGCTTTGTTGCCCTCGAATTTGACGTCGGCAAGTTTGCTGAGCTCCGCGGAGATGGCGGGCAGGGCTTCGCGGCTGTCAACGGTTACGGAGATGGAGACCTCCGAGGTGGAGACCATGTCGATGGGACATTTGTGCTTATCGAAGACGTCGAAGACAAGCTTGAGGAAGCCGTGGGCAAGGAGCATGCGGCTGGCCACGATGTCGATAATGGTCAGGCGTTTCTTCACGGCGATGGATTTGAAGGGACTGGCGCAGGCGGGCGGCATGGCGGTGATGACTGTGCCTTCGCTGGCCGGGTTGTGGCTGTTGAGTACCCAGACGGGGATGTTCTTTTGCACGGCCGGGAGAATGGTCGCGGGATGGAGGACCTTGGCGCCGAAGTAGGCGAGCTCGGCGGCCTCCTCAAAGCTGATGGTGCGGACGCGAAGGGCATCGCGGCAGATGCGGGGGTCGGTGGTCATGATGCCATCGACGTCGGTCCAGATTTCGATGGCACCGGCGTGTAGGCCGCCACCCACGAGGGCGCCGGTGTAGTCGGAGCCGCCGCGGCCGAGGGTGGTGGTGACCTCATTATGTGAGCCGATGAACCCGCCCATAACGGGAACTTTGCCGGAGGCGAGAAGAGGGCTGACCCTGGCCTGGAGGGCTCGCTCAATGGCGGGTTCATCGGGGGTGGCTTTGCCGTAATGGCTGTCGGTGAGGATGATTTCGCGGGCGTCGACGTGAGCGGCGGGAATGCCCTGCTGAACGAAGGCTGCGGCGATCATGACGCTGGAGAGCCGCTCGCCGTAGCTGACGATGAGGTCGGAGGTGCGCGGGGTGAGTTCGCCGAGGATGGAGATGCCGCGGACGAGTTCGTCGAGCGAGTCAAAGGCGCGGTTGATGTCTTCGTGGAGGGTGACCAACGCCGTGCCGCGGACGATCTGGGCAGCCGTATCGAGGTGGCGGGTGCGGAGACGGGCGGCGATGTCGAGGGCGGGCTGACGGTCGCCCCGGCCGGCGGAGGCAGCGGCAGCGCAGGCGAGCAGCTGGTCCGTGACCTTGCTCATGGCTGAGACGACCACAACGGGCTGCAGGCCCATGGCGAGGCGGCGGGCGACGATGCCGGCGGTGCGGGTGATGGCGGTGGCGTCCTCCACAGACGTGCCCCCGAACTTCATGACGACGATCTTCCCGTTGGGTGTGCTCACGCGTCGGCCATCACTGTTTCTGTAGAGAGAGCCTGCGCGCTGCCGAACGAGGTACTCCCGGCAGGGAAGCGCTTGAAGTTGAGCTTGCCGAGAACGGCGAGCACTTCCGCGTTCAGGACGGCGGCTCCAGCGGCGCCGCGGATGGTGTTGTGGCTCAACACAACGAACTTCCAGTCCAGCAGAGGGCAGGCGCGGAGACGGCCTACCGTGGCGGCCATACCGTTGCCGCGGTTGCGGTCGAGGCGCGGCTGCGGGCGGTCCGGAGTCTTGTCGTACTCGATTGGGTGGAGCGGCGCGGTGGGGAGATGGACACCGAAGTGGGCGCCGGTAGGACCAAAGGGCTGGAATTCCGACCAGGCGGCGACGATCTGTTCGTGGGTGGCCGGGGTTTTCAGCTTTACGGAGACGCACTCGGTGTGGCCGTCCTCTACAGCGACCCGATTGCAGTGTGCGGAGAGCCTGGCGGGCAGGGGATCGACGGTGTTGCCCTTGAGGGTACCGAGGAGTTTGTTGCACTCCTCTTGCATCTTCTCTTCCTCGTTGCGGATGTACGGGATGACGTTGCCGAGGATGTCGAGCGAAGGAACGCCGGGGTAGCCTGCGCCGGAGACGGCCTGCATCGTGGAAACGAAAAGGCTGTCGATGCCGAAGCGCTGCTGCAGGGGCTTGAGGGCGAGGACCAGGCCGATGGCCGAGCAGTTCGGGTTGGTGACGATGTAGCCGCCGGACGACTTGCGGGTGGCCTGCTCTTCGAGGAGCTCGAGGTGCTCGAAGTTGACCTCGGGGATGACCAGCGGAACATCCGGGCTCATACGGAAGGCGGAGGAGTTGGAGATGACGGCGCAGCCTGCGGCGGCGAAGCGGGGCTCAAGGTCCTGGGCGACTGCGGCATCGAGCGCGGCGAAGATGATCCGCGGGAGCGGGGTGGATGAGGCCTCGGGCGTGTTGGGCTGGAGAATCAGCTCGCCGATGCGCGCCGGGAGCGGCGTATCGAGCTTCCAGGTGCAGGCTTCGGCGTAGGATTTACCCTGGCTGCGATCGCTGGCGGCCAGCCATGTGATATTGAACCACGGGTGGTGGGCGAGAAGCTGAATGAAGCGTTGGCCGACTGTGCCGGTTGCCCCCAGGATGCCTACGTCGCGCCGTTCCATCCAGCTAGTTTAGCAAGCGGAGTGAAGAAGACCGGGGCAGGTCTTCCGGAAAGGGAAACTGCCCCAGGTGTCGGATCGGGAAGGAGGATCCGCTTTTTGTTTGAATCGACGATGGTGCTGTCCGTTCTCAATCCTGGATGTCAATCAATGACTTCCACGCGACGGCGGCGGACATAGGTTCCGCTACCCCCGCCCCACGCGACGATCAGGCCGACGGCGTGAATCAGCAGCCAGAGGCTTATTCCCTGGTCCTCGTAGATCCAAAAGAGGATGAGTATGCGCGGGATCAGGATGGCGATGACGATCTGCAGGATCCCTACCGTGTTGGGGATGTAGGTGGGAAGGCTGTGCTGCAGCCAGGCGATCACCAGGGTAATACGCGGCAGAAAGAGGGAGAAGACAAGAAACCACAGGGGCAGGCCATGGGTGGCGAGATTGGCGTGAAAGGTCATGCGCTTTGCCTTTACTTCGAGCTTGAAAGCAGATGGCTCGGTATACCGTCAACGCTGGGTGAAGGTCAAGGAGGTTTTTGCCTCGGCGTGGGGAGCTACCGTGATCTGCGCGTCCTGCTCGCCGAGTTTCTCCTGCACGGCAGCCAGTGTGTAGGTGCCGGGAGGCAGGTTCTTGATGGTGAAGGAACCGTCCGGCCCGGTAACGGCGAAGTATGGATTGGGAGCGACATTTACGAAAGCCTCCATCCACGGATGGTTGTTGCAGCGGATGGCGAGCATGCTTTCCGGCCCGTTGAATTTGCGGGTCTGGGGTGCGCCGTTGGGTCCCTGCGAGACGTCGACGTTGTCATTGCCGGCGTTGACGGCCATGGTGTGAATGTTGTGCATGGTGGGGTCGGAATTCGTGAACTGGACGGAGGCGCCTTGTTGCACGGCGACGACATGGGGGACGAAGCGGCATCCTTTCTGATCGACTTTCACCAGAGGTGTGTCGGCAGGGGCGGAGGAGGCAGGCAGGCCGGATTTGATGTAGACGAACGCGTTGGCCAGGTGGCCGTTGGTGACGATGATTTGTTCGGAGAGGTTGTCGCCGGCTGCAAGGGCGCAGGCGGGATCCATGGACATGTCGATTTTGACGCGGGGCGGGGGTGTGCCTTTGAAAAATATGGTGCCGGTGACTGTGCCGGCGGTGGCAGGGTCCGCGGTCGGGGTTGGGGTCGCGGCCGGGGCTGCGGATTTGGGCGCGGCGGGTGCCTCGGATGGTGCCGCGGCCGGCTGGGACTTGCAGCCGGCGAAGGGAAGGAGGGCGGCGGCGAAGGTCAGCAGGGAGAGGGAGCGTGCGATGTTCACAGGTACCACAGTAAAGGCTGGGAGCTATTGTGTGAGGCGAAGGATGGCGGAGACGGTCCCGGCATGACGAAGCGGGATAGGCGGACTCTCGTGAACTTCTGTAAACGGTCGCGAAAAGAAGGGCCGAGCAATCTGCCCGGCCCTCAAGATTTTCTAGCGGTGTCCACCGCCGCCTCTGGATCCGCCACCACCGCCGCCACCGTGAAATCCACCGCCGCCCGAGGGCGCCGCGTAGCTATGGCCGCCGCCGGAAGGCGCAGAGTAGGTGCGACCGCCGCCACCAGTGTTCGCCGGAGCGGAAAAGCTGCGCTGCCCGCCGCCGTAGCCGGGCTGACTAAAGCCACGCTGGCCACCGCCGTAGCCGGGCTGGTTGAAGCTGCGCTGTCCGCCGGTGTTTGCTGGCTGGCTGAAGCCACGCTGGCCGCCGTTGAAGGTTTGCGCGGGGGCCTGGCCGCCGAAGCCGCGTCCCCCGCCGTTGTAGCCTCCCGCGGCGAAGCCGTGCTGCCCGCCATTGCCAAAAGCTGCCCGGCTTTCCATGGGCGAGCCGTGATTGAACTCAGCGCCGCGCCCGCCGTAGCCTGCCGGGTGGGCGTTGAAGGAGGGTCCCCCGGGACGGCCGGAGAAGCCGGCGTAGCGTTGCTCGTAGAAGTTACCGCGGAAGCCTCCGCCGAAATGACCGTAGGCGCGGTTGTACCAGAAGTGCCCGCCGTTCCAATAGCCGCCGTAGAAACCTACGCCGAAGTAGCCGAAGCCGTAGTTGATGCCGCCGTAGTATCCGACCGTGCGTCCCCAGTAGCCGGGGTGCCAGAAATAGGCGCCGGTGCCCCAACCCCACCAGCCTGGGGTCCACAGGGCTTCCACATAGGGGGGCTCCACCCAGGAACCATCGACCCAGTAATACTGGTTGCCGTCCCAGGCCCAGTAGCCGGGTGTCCAGATGTAGCCGTCACCCGGGCAGGGAGGCTGGTCGTAGACGGGGATGGCGGGTGGCGCGATCCCGGCGGAGATGTACACCTGCGCATGGGCAGTGGGCGCGAAGGCCACGGCTGCGAAACCGGCAACCAGAGCAGCGCCGAGGGTGGCATGTTGTATTGCGCGCTTCAGGATCATCGATCTTCCTCTGCCGTCGCCGGACAGCTTGCTTGCTGCAGCTGCCGCGCGGCTCCGGAGCTACAACCCCGGCAGCGATTCCGGTGGGTACTCCATTGGCTTAGACACAACTTCGACGGGCAGGTTGCGGAGCTTTGCAAAGCTTCGGCTAGGGTTTTGGCTTTGCCTCCGCCACTTTGGCACCGGTAAACAGCGTTTTTGGGCACATAACGTGAACGCCATCGTTGGTATCGACCAGTTGGGTGATGTCGACGTCACAAGCGGTCGAGATGAGGGCATATGCATCGTCACGCGAGAGATGCGGGTGGTCCGGGTTGCCCTCGCTGAGGAATTGGATCATGTTGCGCACGGCCATCTCGGTGGCGATCTTCAGGTCGGCGTTAAAGCCCATGCTGATGTAGGCGGCGGGCGTTTCGGCGCGGGGCCAGAGAAGGTGCTGCCGGGTGGCGTCACCCTTGTGGACGATGAACTGAAAGGTACCGGTGAGCGAGGTTTCCAGCGCGGTGATGTCGACTTCGCCGTTGCCCTGGCCAGCGTGGCCGTCACCGGCCTCGAAGAGGCCGCCGGCGGCGTGGACGGGGTAGAAGATGACCGATCCGGCTGTAAGTTCTTTGTTGTCCATGTTGCCGCCGTGCATCCAGGGCGGCGCGGAGTTCCATTTGCCTGCGGATTCAGGCGGCGCAATGCCCATGGAGCCGAAGAAAGGGTGCAGGGGAATGGTGATGCCGGGGGCGAAATCGGCGGTCATGCGGGTGCGGTCGAGGGGAATGATCTTGGTGCGGCCATAGGGGAAATCGTCCGGGAGAAAGCCGCGGCCCGCGCCAAAGCCGTTGCAGGCCCAGGGAACGTCGATAGCAATCTTGACGACACGGACTTCCAGGATGTCGCCGGGTTCGGCTTCCGCGACCGCGACGGGGCCGGTGAGGATGTGGCCGCCCGGGCCGCGCTGGTCCTGGGGGACGCCCGTGTAGAGTTTGCCGAGCCAGTCCGGGATATCGGCGGGCTTCACGCCTTCGGACTGCAGACGCTCCGGGGGGCCGCAGGTGGAGGCGGTCTGCATGACGACAGTGTCGCCGGTGTGGACGGTGAGGGCGGGCTTGGCGTGGGCCGAATAGTAACCCCAGGCGACGGTGGAGGGGGTGGCGAGCAAGGTTTGGGTCGTCTGTGCGGATCCCGGCATTAAGTACGAGGCCAGGCATGCGAAGGCTAGTACCGGGAAAAGCGAGGATTCGGGTCTCATCCGAAAGGTATAGCACGATGCGTTGATGGCGGCGTCATGCCGGCCGTTGTCACGACCTATAAGGTCAACTTGGAAGATCTAACGGCTACAGACTGCACATGGTCATCAATGACTAGCGTTACCCGCATGCGTTGTTCTCCGGAGAACAGCAAGAACCAGTCTGAACAATGGAGGCGACTGGCCCGCCTTCCCTGGCCGGCGACAGGTCGCCACCTGATCCGCTGCCCTTGCCAGCTCTAACAGGCACAATAGGTAGGTGAACTTTCCTGAGCACGCCTTGTTTGCGCAGTCGCAGCGGGTGCACTTTATTGGTATCGGCGGGATCGGCATGAGCGGCATTGCCGAGATCCTGCTGACGATGGGCTATACCGTCAGCGGATCGGACCTGCGTGCGTCGTTTGTGACGGACCGGCTTACGGCGCTGGGCGCAACTATATATGTCGGCCACGCGGCGGGTAATGCGTCAGCGAGTGATGTGGTTGTTACAAGTTCCGCGGTGGCGAAGGATAATCCTGAGGTTGTAGAGGCGCGGGCGCGGAAGATTCCGGTGATTCCGCGAGCCGAGATGCTGGCCGAACTGATGCGGCTGAAGTATGGCATCGCGGTGGCGGGGATGCATGGCAAGACGACGACGACCAGCATGATTGCGGCGGTTTTGGCGGGTGGGGGGCTGGATCCTACGGTGGTGGTGGGGGGAAGGGTGGATGCGATGGGATCGAACGCCCGGCTGGGGCGGTCGCATTACCTGGTGGCGGAGGCGGATGAGAGTGACCGCAGTTTCTTGAGGCTCTCGCCGGTGCTGTCGGTAGTCACCAACCTGGATCGTGAGCACATGGAAGCCTACCGTGACATGGCGGACGTGGAGGATGCGTTTGTCGAGTTTATGGACGAGACCCCGTTCTACGGGGCGGTGACGGCTTGCGTGGACAACCCGGCGCTGCGGGCGATTCTGCCGCGAGTGACGCCGCGGGTGTACACCTATGGGGAGTCGCCCGAGGCGGATTTTCGGTTGCGGGTATTGCGGGCCGCGGAGGGATGCCGGTCAACGTTTGAGGTAAATACGAGGGGGCTGGTGCTGGGGCCGTTTCACCTGCATGTGCCGGGGCGACATAACGTGTTGAACGCAACGGCTGCCGTCGCCATCGGGGTGCAGCTTGGGCTGACGCCTGAAGCGATCGGGCAAGGACTGGACAGTTTCCGGGGCGTTGACCGGCGTTTTCAGACAAAGGGTCAGGCGCGCGGCGTTACTGTGATTGACGACTATGGGCATCACCCGACAGAGGTACGCGCAACCTTGCAGGCGGCCCGGGAGTGCGGTTATGGACGTGTTCTGGTGCTGTTTCAGCCCCATCGCTACACCCGCACACGGGACCTGATGGATGACTTTGCGACGGCTTTCGGGGATGCGGATGCAGTGCAGGTTCTGGATATCTATGCCGCGAGCGAGGCGCCGATTGAGGGCATCACGGGCGAGAGCCTGGCTGACCGGATACGGGATACCGGCGGTGGACGGGTAGCGTATGCTCCATCGGTTGGTGAGGCGGTCATGCGGCTGGCCGGGGACGCGCGGGAGGGGGATATGATCCTGACGCTGGGGGCGGGGAATGTGTCACAGGCCGGGCCGATGCTGCTGGAGGCGTTGGGGGGGTAGATGCAGGATTGTGACATGGCTGCGAACCCGATCAGGCTGCCCATCGAAGAATTTCACGCTCACCTGGGCCTGCTCAAGGAAGAGTTGCGCGAAAGCACGTTGTAGAGCTTGTGAGTGGAGCAGAGGTGATCGGCGAGGTGCGTCTTCCAAAACGGCTCCGCTATCACTAGGCGGGCAAAGGCCGCAAGCTCCCGACTCATGGGGTAGACTCCAGGCCATCTCCGGGAACGAGCCACTGGATGTGAATACTACGGCCTGGGTCAGGGAAGGTCGTGAGGGTGAAGACGACCTATCTCGACACTAGCTCTTCAATCAAGCTCTATGTGTTTGAACCTGGGTCGCCATTGGCAGTATCGCAAATGCAGGATATCTCCGCTCCCCTGGTCAACGACCTGACGGATGTAGAAGTCGCATCA
>CAZZWG010000013.1:15979-23942 GCA_964657685.1 Verrucomicrobia bacterium Tous-C9LFEB
GCAGGATATCTCCGCTCCCCTGGTCAACGACCTGACGGATGTAGAAGTCGCATCAACGCTGTATCGAAAGCTGCCTCAAACTCAGGCAAATCTTTCCTACGCGGACTACATAGACGACTGTGACAAGGCGAGATTGCAAAAGTCGTCGTGGATGGACATGTGTTCGAAGAGGTAGCGACATTTGCCCGTCAGGGTTCCGGGCCACTTCAACTTCGCTCGCTGGATCGGCTCCATCCCGCGACGGCTCTTTTCTATGGCGCTTCCGCATTAGCAACATTTGATAAGAGGCTTTGTGCGGCGGCAGAACTTTGTGGCATTTCCGTTATCGGGGCACGTCTCTGAGCGGGTACATCGAAATAGTCATCGAGGTATTACGCCTTGACCCGTTATAGTGTCCTCAGGCGATCTCTGCGGCCTTGCTCGGGCCTGCGGCCATGAAATTGGTATACAAACGGAGTTCAGCAGCGACGGCCTCGGCGACAGCTCTAGCCGAGCCCTCGGAGGTCCATGCCTCCGATCCGGCCCCGCCGGCGCCCTTCCCCGCACCTGCGGGGGCACTCCATCGTGCGTTTCCGGCCGGTCCGGCGGTGGTGCCGCCGGCTGAGGATGACTACGTCCCGCAACGTGGATCGTATGGTCTGCGGGTACGCGGGGGTCTCTCGCGCAGCCTGGGTGGCCGGATTCTGCTGGCGAGCGCGACCTTCGTGATCCTTGGGGCTGCCACCCTGACCGTAGCGGAGATCCGGCACTTCCTCCTGCATGACCCCCGGTTTGCAATCACGACCTCGACCGAGATCGGCGTTGAAGGCAATGAACATATCTCGCGCTCCGATGTTCTAGGGGTGTTTGGCTCCGACCTGGAACGCAATATTTTCAAGATCCCCCTTTCGGAACGTCGCGCCGATCTGGAACGGCTACCGTGGGTGGCGCATGCCACAGTCGAGCGCCTCTTGCCGAATCACCTCCGGGTACAGGTCACGGAGCGCACACCCATCGCGTTTGTGCGGCAGGGATCACACATCGGGCTGGTGGATGCGGACGGTGTGATGCTGGACATGCCGCCCGAGTCTGCCGGCGATCCCCACTACTCCTTCCCCGTTCTGACCGGTCTTGCGGCCGACGATACGCCTGAACTTCGTGCCTCCCGCATGGAGGTGTACCGCCGGTTCATGAGCGATCTGGACAGCGGTGGGCAACGCCGGACGCAGGCGGTCAGCGAGGTCGACGTCTCCAATCCCGAGGACGTGAAAGCATTGGTGACGCTCAATAGCGCCGACGTTCTGGTGCATTTCGGCGATGAAGAGTTCCTGCGACGTTTCGAGTCGTTCCAGCGGCACCTGCCGGAGTGGCGGACGCAGTATCCGAAGCTTGCCTCCGCGGATATGCGGTATGAGCGCCAGGTGGTGCTGGAAATGGAACACGGCGCCTCGACGTTACCGGCCGATGACACCATCAGCACTTCCGCGCCGAAGCCTGTCGCGGACCCCGGGGCGCGGTCCATGGCGGGTGCGACAGGATTTAGAACGGCCAAAGCTCCGGGTGCCAAGCGCCCGGTTGCGGTGCACTTGGGCCCCAACGCGCGACTTTACAGGAATTTGGCGGCACACAGGACAGGGCAGGTCGGCAGCGATGCCGGAAAGCGGTAAACCACATGAACCAGAAAGCCACCAATCTGATCACCGTGCTCGACACCGGCAGTTCCAAGAGTGCGGTCCTGGTTGCCGAAGTCGGTGCCGGCATCCGTTACCGCGGGCATGGCGTGGAGGCGAGCAAGGGGATGCGCCGCGGCATGATCGCCGAACTCGCCCCGGCGGCGGAGGTGATCGACCGGGCAGCGCAGGCCGCGGAGCGCGCGACCAAGGCGCCGATCGAGAACGCCGTGGTGGGCATTGGCGGACCGCACATCAAGGGAATGAATTCCCAGGGCGGCATTTCAATGGGCAGCCGGATGAAAGAGATCACGCGGGAGGATGTTCGCTCGGCGATCGACCGTGCGCGTTCCGTGGGCCTGGCGCCCGATCGCGAGGTGCTGCACCTTCTGCCGCAGCAATTCATCCTGGACGATCAGTCCGGGATTCATGACCCGGTGGGCATGGTAGGGAACCGGCTGGAAGTGAATCTTCATTTGTCGACTTGCTCCGGTTCGGCGGCGCAGAGCGTAGTGACCTGTGCGAACAAGGCGGGGCTGGAGGTGATCGATACCGTTTTCGAGGGGATTGCCTCGGCGGAGGCGGTGCTGCACCCGGATGAGCGGGAACTGGGCGTTTGCCTGGCCGATATCGGCGCGAGCTCGACGGAGATTGTTGTTTATTTCGAAAGCGCTGTTGCGCATACCGCCGTTCTGCCCATCGGCGGCGACCATTTTACGAACGATCTGGCCGTAGGCCTGCACGTCAGCGTGGAGGAAGCCGAGTTACTTAAACGGCAGTATGGCCACTGCGTCGTCACGGCGGTGCCGCAGTTGAATGAGATCGAAATTGGGGGGGACCTCTCCACGGGGGGCCAGGGTCCGCGCATGGTCCGGCAGCGTTTTCTGGCAGAGATTCTGGAGCCTCGTGCCCGGGAGTTGCTGACGATGTTGCGCGACAACCTGCGCACCGGTGGCGTTCTGGAAGCCATGGGTACGGGCTGTGTGTTCACCGGGGGTGGTGCGCTTCTGGCCGGGCTGCTCGATCATGCGGAGAGCCTGCTGCGGGTTCCTGCCCGCATTGGCTATCCCGTGCCGCTGCCGGGGATGCCGGAGGAGCTTGCGCGGCCTGAATTTTCGACGCTGATCGGCATGCTGTTGTACACGCACAGGACGCAGATCCGAAAGGCGAACGAGGAACTTGGGCTGATGCAGAAGATTCATGGCCTCTTTAAAGGCAGCTTCTAGGGTGAGACAAAGCCCGGCGAGGCAAGTCTCACAGGTAGAATGAAGTTCATGTTGTTTCGCAAGCTCCTGCCTGTCTTTGCCGCTGTTGCGGCGCTCTCTCCCGTGGCCGCCCGCGCCCAGATTGGTGTTTTCGGAACGGTTACCGGGGAATGGGTCAACGGGGTGGCATGCACCCAGAGTGTCGGCAACGGGGTGGGAACCTGCATTTCAGGCACAACGACGGACAAGCCATACGGCGCCAGCTTTGGCGGTTTCTACGACTTTCGATCGCTCGGTCCGGTGCGCTTTGGCGTGGAAGTACGTGGCGGCGTACTGAACACCAACAAGGATCCGGGTGCCAACATTGCCAGCACCGACCTGATCCGTGAGTACACGGCGCTGGGCGGCCTGCGGGCGAGCACAGGAACACCGATTCGCTGGCTGCACCCCTATGCCAGCGTTGACGGAGGCTATGCGAAGTTTGGGCCGGTTTACGCCTACTCCACGTATACGAAGATTGAGGGTCACGTGGGTGCGGATCTTTCGGTTGCCTCGTTCATGGATATCCGGGCGATCGATCTTAGCGCCGGCGCACTGTTTGGATCGGGTAGTCACGGTACGGAATCAATCAGCGCCGGCCTTGTCTTTCATTCGCCGCGCTGAAGTTGGTGTTGTTGCGTCGCATGAGGCATGGACTTGTCGTTCAGAGACACTTTCTGAACCCAACTAGGTACGGCATTGTGCCCGCGGCGGGCAATGCTGCGCTTTCCTCTTGCTTTTCGTGCAGAATCAAACGTGAAGCACTCCCTCCGCCCCCATTAGGAGCCCCTTATGTCGTATCAGGCCGACGACGCCCTTCGCATTCATTATCACGATGAAACACAGCGCAGCGCCCGCATCAAGGTGATCGGCGTAGGTGGCGGCGGGAACAATGCCGTAAACCGCATGATCGCGGCGAAGGTGGAAGGTGTTGAATTCATTGCAGCCAACACGGACGCGCAGGCCCTGGAGTCTTCCAACGCCCCCGTAAAACTGCAACTTGGCGTAAAGCTCACCGCGGGCCTGGGTGCCGGAGCGAATCCGGATATAGGCCGCCGTGCTGCGCTGGAAGACTCGGACAAGATTATTGAGGCGCTGGAGGGCGCGGACATGGTGTTCGTCACCGCCGGGCTTGGCGGGGGGACCGGCACGGGCGCCGCCCCGGTGATTGCGTCGCTGGCCAGCGAGATGGGTGCGCTTACCGTAGCGGTCGTGACCCGTCCGTTCGGGTTTGAAGGCAAAAGACGCATGATGCAGGCCGAGCGGGGGATGCAGGAACTGCTGGAATCGGTCGATACTCTGATTGTGATCCCGAATGAGAAGCTTCTCGCGGTCGCCAAGGACGCCGGCTTCTTTGAAAGCTTTCGCATCGCGGATGATGTGCTTCGGCAAGGCGTGCAGGGGATCTCGGACATCATCACGATTCCGGGTATCATCAACCGCGATTTTGCGGACGTGAAGACGACCATGGCCGGGATGGGCTACTCCGTAATGGGGACAGCGGTGCGTTCCGGGCCGGACCGGGCCAGGGAGGCTGCGATGGCGGCTATGGCCTCGCCCTTGCTGGAATCAGGCGCGATCGATGGTGCGCGCGGCGTGCTGATCAACATTACGGGTTCCAGCTCGCTGAAGCTGAATGAGGTAAACGAGGCCTCTACGATCATCCAGAATGCCGCGCACGAAGACGCCAACATCATCTTTGGGGCCGTGCTGGACGAAAACATGGGCGACGACGTGAAGATCACCGTCATCGCAACGGGCTTCAAGGAATCGCAACCTCAGCGGCGCGAGCGCATGCTGGGCGGCGCATTACCGTTTGAGACGTCTGCCGCTCCGGAAGTCGGCTTTAGCCCACGTATCAACCCCCGGATTCCAACGGCTCCTTTTGCGAGCGAGGCTACGCCGCCGGCGGCAACGTTTTCCCCGGTTCCCGGCCGCCCCAGGCCGGACCACGGAGTGTCTGGTCCGGGTGCCGCCCCGGAACCGATCCCTGTGGTTCGTGCGGGAAACCCTGCCCCTGAGAGTGGACAGTCGAGTCCTGGCGACTCGCATGCCGAGAGTACGCCTCCTGTATTCCCGGAGACCGTTGCGTCCCAGAGCGAGCATCGTCCATCGTCTCTCGATGGAAACCGGCGTGAGCTCGTGCCCGTTCCGGCGTCTGTCTTCGACGATGAGTTTTTCACCAAGGGCAACGAAGATCTGCGCACAAATGTCGGATCGCATCGCACATGGGCTCAAGAAAATTCAAAATCTGCCGATATAGCTTCAGAACCCACCTTCGTCCCTCAAAGGTCGGACGTTCGGGTTCCCACCTTCGCGGGCTACACCGGAGAAACGCCTTCGGCGCCGGTTGAGTCTGACGAGCTAGACATTCCGGCGTTTCTGCGCCGTAACCACTAAGGGTTCACCGTGGCGAAACTGCGTTGTCTGATTGTTTGTCTCTTGATGTGCTGCGGCCTTGTCTCCCGGGCAACTGTCCGGCACCATGCTGTTCTCCGCGGGGCACATGGGGCTGCCCGCGCTTTCCACGGGCGCACCTCGGCGGGCACTGCCCGCGGTGTACTAATGCGGCGCCGAGGTCGGAGAGGAGCTGCCGTCCGCAGTACCGGAGAACGCTTCTATGCGTCCAGCTTCATTGAGGATCCCACACTGCAGACCGCCGGTGACATCACTGCCGGCGAGGATGCGACAGTTCGCGCCGCGGCTCTCCAGGCTCTGGGCAACATGAACGGAACGGTGCTTGCCATCGATCCCTCCTCCGGCCGCATTCTGGCGATGGTGAACCAGAAGCTGGCGCTCAGCTCCGGTGCCGAACCCTGCTCTACGATCAAGGTCTCAGTTGCCCTCGCTGCTCTGAAGGAGGGCATCATTAAAGCAGACACCCCCGTAAACCTGGGTGGCCACTATTCGCTGGACCTCACGACAGCGCTCGCGAAAAGCGTGAACCTGTACTTCGAAGTGCTGGGCCGCGCGATGGGCTTTGAGCGTGTGAAGCATTATGCCAATGAGTTTGGCCTGGGCGAGCTGGCCGGGTACGGCATCCAGGGGGAGCAGCTGGGTACCTACCCGGATACGGAACTGCCTCACGACCTGGGCGGGGTTGGCCGCATGTGTTCGTTTGGCGAAAGCATCTCCATGACGCCGCTGCAGCTGGGTGCACTGGTCTCGTCGATCGCAAATGGGGGTACGCTCTATTATCTTCAGCACCCGACGACCCCCGAGCAGGTTGCCGACTTCCAGCCCAGGGTCAAGCGTCTTTTGGATATTCAGGACATCATTCCGCAGATCCTGCCGGGCATGAGTGGCGCTGTGAACTGGGGAACGGCACGGTCCTTGAAGTCGAATTTCGTCGAGTTTCCGGTATTTGGCAAAACAGGCACCTGCAGCAACAACGGAACACGGTTCGGGTGGTTTGTCTCCTATGGCAATGCTCCCACGGGACGCATCGTGACTGTGATCTTCCTGGAGGGCGGCCGGCCCACCTTCGGCCCCAAAGCCGCCGAGCTCACCGGGGAGTTCTACCGGGCCATGTATGAACGCAACTACTTCTCCTCCCCCCACAGTCCTGCAACAGTTGCGGTGGGCTTACCCAGCGGCGGGAACTAGCCGACTGGAGCGCAGGTGTAGCCTGCACCTGGGGGTCTAAGCTGGCGATGCAGATTGTCACTGCGCAGGAGATGGAAGCCGCCGACCGGCTCTCGGTGGAACACGGAGTTTCCATCGCCACCCTTATGGAGAACGCGGGTTCTGCCGTGGCCCGCTTTGTTCTGCGTTATGGCCCCGACGAAGGCCTCATCGTAACCCTGTGCGGGAAAGGGAACAATGGCGGGGACGGCATGGTCGCTTCGCTCAAGCTTGCCGAGGCCGGCCGTCGAGTTCGTGTCGTCCTGTTGGGGCGGGCGGAAGACTTGCGGGACCCGGTTGACCGGGTTTGCCGAAGGGTTGCTGAGAGCACGATCGAGCTGCGTCAGATTGACGACGAGGCGGGTCTCCGCAGTGCGCTGAAAGACGCTGCCCTGGTCCTCGATGCTGTTGTGGGGACCGGCTTCAGACCGCCACTGCGCGGGCTTGCCGAGAAAGCGCGCGATTTGCTGGCTGCCTTTCCCGTTCCGCTGGTTGCCGTGGACCTACCCAGCGGATGGGATGCAGATTCGGTCGCCATGCATGCCCCCGCAACGGCCTCTGGGCAGAAAAGCGAGGCTTTCCGGGCAGATGCCGTGGTGACGTTCGCGGCTCCGAAACTTGCCCACATCTTTGGCCACCTTACGCCCGGTAAAGCCTTCGGTCCGGTGGTGGTGGCCAGCATCGGTACGCCTCCGGAGGCGCTCAGTTCCAGGATGAATCTGCATTGGTCAGGCACGGCCAAGCGAATCGCGGAACGCCCCCGGGAAGTGGACGGCAACAAGGGCAAATTCGGTCACGTTCTCCTGCTTGGTGGCGCGTTCGGCAAGTCCGGAGCGCCCGCGATGATGAGCCTCGCGGCCCTGCGTACGGGAGCCGGTCTGGTCACCGCGGCCGTTCCCCGATCGATTGTGCTGGAAGTCGCCCGGATCACGCCGGAGCTGATGACGACGCCGTTAGAGGAAGGAGCGCCTGGGGAACTGTCGCTTGCTGTTCTTGAGCCTGAACCTTTGAGCAAGCTGCTGAAGGGGATCAAGGTGGTAGGGATCGGTCCGGGTCTCGGCCAGGCGGGCACCACGCCGGAGTTTGTCCGACTCTTTCTTACGCGAGTCGCCCTGCCGATGGTCCTCGACGCAGATGCGCTTAACGCTCTGGCCGGCCACACGGACCTGCTGAAGCAGGCAAGCGCTGGGAACGACGATCAGGCAAACAGACGTACGATCGTCCTGACTCCGCACCCGGGTGAAATGGCTCGCCTGCTCGGTTGCACGGTGAAGGACGTCGAAGGGAACCGCGTCAACCTCGCCCGGCGATTCGCGACGGAGCACGGCGTTATCCTTGTGCTGAAAGGCTGGCGCACCTTGATTGCGCACCCAAATGGACGGGTTGCCGTAAACACCACCGGCAATCCGTCCATGGCTAAAGGAGGAAGCGGCGACATCCTCACCG
>CAZZWG010000013.1:24042-35582 GCA_964657685.1 Verrucomicrobia bacterium Tous-C9LFEB
AACACCACCGGCAATCCGTCCATGGCTAAAGGAGGAAGCGGCGACATCCTCACCGGAATTGTCGCCGCGATGCTTGCCCAATACGCCGAAACACCTGGAGAGGCAGTCGAGGCTGCTGTCTTCCTGCACGGCTTGGCAGGTGATTTCGCTTGCCTTGCTCAGGACGAACATACCGTTCTAGCTACGGATACGGTGGCGCATCTCGCACGCGCCTTTCGTAGCCGCGTCACGGATATGGATGGACTGACCTGGATCGCGGGCACCGCTGATGCTCGTGACGGGTCTCTCGATCAGCGTCCAATTTCCTCGAGGTGACGCTCCACTTCCAGCGCCGCCATGCAGCCCGATCCTGCTGCCGTGATGGCTTGGCGGTAGCGTCGGTCCTGGATGTCGCCGCAGGCAAACACGCCCGGAAGCGGCATGCCCATCCGCGTGGTGAGGACGTTCCGGTCGGTCTTGATATAGCCGTCCGAGTCCAGGTCAAGCTGGCCCTCAAAAGCCTTCGCGTTCGGCTCGTGTCCGATCCCCAAAAACATGAAACTTACTGGAAGCGTCCACCGTTCGCCGGTCTTGCGGTTCTGCAGTTTCAGACCTTTGACGTCCTTCTCTTCGACACCCAGAACCTCTTCAACGATCGTGTTATGCAGGAAATCGATCTGAGGATGAGCCTGTGCGCGTTCCAGCATGATGCGAGAGGCGCGGAAATTTTCCGAGCGGTTTATAAGCGTCACCTTGGAGGCAAATCGCGTGAGGAACAACGCTTCCTCCATGGCTGAGTCCCCGCCGCCGATCACGGCGATCTCCTTGCCGGAAGCGAAAAAGCCGTCGCAGGTGGCACAGGACGAAACGCCATAGCCGATGAGAGCCTGTTCGGAGGGAAGATTCAGCCAGCGGGCCGAGGCGCCCGAAGCGATAATCAGCGTACGTGTCCGGACGACATCGCCGCCGCCGAGATCCAGTTCATATGGACTTTTCGTCAGATCAGTAGAGGCAAGATGACCCATACGGATCTCGGCCCCGAAACGGCCTGCCTGTTCCTTCATATTTTCGATCAGTTGCGGGCCCATGATTCCCTCGGGCCAGCCGGGGAAGTTTTCTACCAGCGTGGTCATGGAAAGCTGGCCGCCGGGTTCGTGGCCCTCGATGATTAACGGATTCAGATTGGCCCGTGCGGCATAAATGGCCGCGGTCAGCCCGGAACAACCCGAGCCGAGAATCACAGTGTCGCGTACAGCAGTTGAATCAGACATGGCTTAGGTTTGATTGTAGCGGGGGCTCGCTGGATGCAATGGTGCGGGCTTGCCGGTGGCGGACCTCTGGCCAGAAAGATCCATCGCGTAGCATCGACATATGGCAGATCTTGTTTTGGTCTATGGCATGCGGCTTTTGCCGGCAGATGAAGTAGCGGCCGTGCAGGCGGCACCGGTGCAGTTGAAGAACGGCAATGACGCACAGGTTACGATGCACATCCTGGAAGGCAGCCGGGAACAGATTGAGTCGCAGTTGAAGCTCTCGGTTGAGGCTTTCTTTGACTTCTACCCTGAGATCTGACGCTTGCATCTTTGACCTTTCTGGCCCGTTCGTTCGGCAGGTCCACGAAAGTGGTACCAAGAGGATATTGTGTCTTCTTGCAGTACAGGACTGAAGTTTGTGCTGTTTTGAGACGAAAAGCTGCATGGAGGCATTTAGGCCATGCAGCGACGAGGGACGATCTTCGGGAGGGTGTGTCTCTGGGCAGCGCTGTTGCTCGCCAGCGGTGGAGCGGATGCCGTTGCCCAGGCGACGAGCATGGAGCAAGGGATTGCGGCAGAATTCCGGTCGCTCGCGTCTCATGCCAGCACGATCTTCGTCGGCCGGATCGTCGCGATTGAGCGTAAGGGTGGCGTTGTCGAAGTCACCTTTCGGATTGAAGCGCCCGTAGCCGGACAGGTCGCCCCGGTCTATGTGCTGCGAGAGTGGGCCGGACTCTGGCCGCCGGGGCACTCCCGCTACACGGCGGGTCAGCGCGTACTGGCCTTTCTTCACAGTTCCAGTGCTGCTGGCCTCAGCAGTCCTGTCCATGGGGCTGAAGGCCTGGTGCCGGTCGTGGTGCAGGGAGCAAATGCGCCGCCGTTGTTGGATATCCGTCGCCTCGCAAGCGCGGTGGTGCGTTCGCCGAACACACCCATTCCGAACGAAGCGGAGGGCGGGATGCTGCTTTCCGGTGTGCTTACGCTGATCTCTTCACGAGACGCGAAGGCTACACCCGGTCCTCTGCTGTTCCCCCTGCCGACCCGGGGGAGCAAGCCCGTGGGGCAGCCACGGAGCCGGGATCCTCGCTATCCGGTAGTTTTGCCCGCTCCTCCAAACCGTCGGGGTCCGCTCAAGATGCCTGTTTTGATGGGGGATGGCATTGAGCTTCCTTAGTCTCTCTAAATCCTGCGTGAGACATGTGCTGCTCGTCACGTTCGGCATGTTCCTGGCAACATCAGCGCCGCCGGCGTTTGCAGGAGGTGCTCGCTTTATAACCGGAAGTGGATGGGGCGTACCCACTGGGTGGAACGTTATCTGGGGCACCACGAACCTGCAATATTTCACCGACCCGGGCCCTCTCAGCGCAACGGTATCGCATGCTCAAGCCGACGCCATGGTTGCCGCAGCCGCCGCAGTGTGGAACGCGCCAACCTCCAGCATTTCGTATACACAGGGCGGCGAACTCGCGGAAGATGTAAGCACGGCGAACACCTACTTCGATGGCAATGATGTAGTGTTCCCCGTAGATGTTCAAACATCGAGTGAGGGCAGCCGCCCCGTTGCCGTCATTTACGACGTCGATGGAGGTGTGATCGACTTGCTGCTGGGGGAAGGGGCAAGTGAACCGGATGGTTGCCGACAAAATGCCGTGGTCGGCGATGTCGATGACATTCACGAAAGCGACGGGCACATCCACCACGCCACGCTGATCCTGAACGGCCGGTGTGTGGGTTCCGCTCCTGAGCAACTGATCCAGATGCAGTACCAGCTCGCCCGGGCATTCGGTCGTGTTCTGGGACTTTCCTGGTCACAAACGAACGACAACGTGTTCACTGCCCAGACTACGGTCACTGCAAAGCAGATGGCCTATTGGCCGCTGATGCACCCCATCGATACCCTCTGCGGCAACTACAGCTACCAGTGCATGACGAGTCCGTTCACCTTGCGCGTAGATGATCTGAACTCGCTTGCCGAGCTATATCAGATTCGTCAGGCAGCGGTTCCACCGGGAAAGCAGGGAACCAGTGATGACGCGCTGTGGCTGTGGGGCATTCTGTATTTCCCCAACGGCCAGGGCATGGGATGGGTGAACGTTACGACCCATCGTCTAAATGGCGGTTTAAACGAGGATTGGCAAACGACATCGACGGTCACGGGTTCGACCTATCTTCAGGCAATCGGTACGCCTGTCGATAGCACCTCTGCTGCCAACTCGGGTTCTTCGAGCGATGGACTTGACGGATATTTCAACTTTCGAAGAATCCCGCTCGATGGTCTGTCAAACGTAACTTTCACGACCGAGGCGATCAATCCTCTGTACACCGGCGATTACGCCATTGGGCCTTACGTTCGCAACCCCGTTGCCCCTTCGGGTTCCCCTGCTACGTTTGTTGCATACTCGGCACTTTCCGCTGGTGATCTTCCTGTTTCCGGATTCATGTCTGCCAATAATGCCTCATCCAGCTGCAATCCGGGGCAGGACGGCAAAGAGGGTGCTCCGGCATCCCTGGACAGCAGCGGCTTTCAAAATGGTCTTCTTTGCGGCTGGGGACACAGTTCCTGGTGGACTGTTTCCGTTGTCGCCGGTCACACGTGGACGATGGAGGTTACGGCGACCGATGAGACCGGATCGGCGAGCGTGAACAAGGTGCAGCCTGTTGTGGGCGTGTGGAACGGCAGCGACCCGGCCGGCACTCCGCCAACAGCGGGCAGTGAGCCCCTGCCGTTCAACTCGATGGTCTTGGGAATGACGCAGATGGCAATGGCTTCCGTTGACGGCAATCAGAGCTTCCGCATTTCAGTGAGTGATCAGTTCGGCGCTGGGCGTCCGGATTTCACCTATGTTGCACGCTTCTTGTACGCAGGCAATGTCGCTCCAGCAAATGTAGGTTCAGGCGGCGGTCAGATTGTCGTGACTGGATCAGGTTTTCAGCAGGGAAACGAGGTGCTCGTCAACGGCGCTCCCGCCCGGATAGTGAGTTTGACGGCAAATCAGATTATCGCCGATGCGCCTTCCATGACCGACGCCGGGACGCAGGCGGGCGTGGCCGTTAGTGTCACAGTGATCGATGCGCGTACGGGCGGGTCCACGGTTATACCTGCAGGGATCAGCTATACACGGTCACCGGATCTGCTGGTGCAGGTCAATGCTCCATCGAGTGTGGAGACCGGGGTCGCGGCCGCCGTTCCCTGGACGGTGCGCGTGCTCGCGAGCGACGGGCTGAGCCCCGTTGCCAATGCGTCTGTGACCCTTGCTGTCAACGCTGGATCGGCCCGGCTCGGGTTGTGCGGCTCCTCGCCGCAATGCCTTGCCATCAGCGATGCAAACGGTCTGGTTCAAACGACCATCACGGGGGGCATGGCTGGGCCGATCAGCATCGCAGCGACAGAGGTTAGCGGCGGCGCAATTCTGCAATTGACCCTGCTCGGTACCGACCCTGTGCGTTCCGCCAGCTTTTCGCAGCCACAGCATTGGGCCGCGGCTGGAGCAAGCGGGAATTGGACACTGCAGCTGAATGCGGTTCAGGACGGGGCTGCCGCCGTGGGTGCTCCTGTGCTATGGACTATTAGTCCCGGCCTGGTTGCGGGCGCTGGCGAAGCGCTGACAGGTTCAGGAGGGACTGCGCACCTGGTGGTGAATGCAGCATCTATAGCGCCGGGCTCCGTGAATACTGTGACTGGATGCGTGTGGACCCTCGTTTGTGCCACATGGACGATGTATGGCATCGATGCGTCGCAATGGAGAGTCACCGCGACAAGCGGTGCGGCGCAGACCATCACGCAAAGTTCAGCGTTCAGCGTCCTTCAGCTAGCTGTTACAGACGCGATCGGTCATCCCATTGAGGGCGCCCCGGTGCAGGTCTACCAGCGTGTCCTCGCTTGGGAGGGGGCCTGTGGTTCTGCTGGCGCATGTCCGTCTGCTCCGGTGCTGAGCGCGTCGCAGACCTCGTTCCTTTCGGACTCCACCGGAGAATTGGAAGTGACGCCATTACAGATGATGGGAATTCCAGAGGTTCTTCAGATCGCGATCGTCGTCGGTGCGCAAAGCGCCATGACACTCACGCTGACGAAGAATCCGTAACTTCAGCTGGCTTATTCTTCCGCGTCGAGCAAAGTATCGTGCGCCGGGGGTCGACGGATCGCTAGCAGACCAAAAGCTGCGATGTAGATGTAGCAGACGGCTGGAAGAAAGAAGCTTGGCTGCAGGCCGATCTTGTCAGCGACGATGCCCTGCATCTTTGGAACGATGGCACCGCCGAGGATGGCTGCGATCAGGAGGCTGGACCCCTTGCTGGTGAGTGGCCCGAGGTCCTGGATACCTAAAGTGAAAATCGAGGGGAACATGATGCTGTTGCAGAACCCCACAGCGAGGATGGCGCCCATCGCGAGATGGCCGGAGGTGAATAGCGAAATGACAACAAGACAGAAGGCGACGATCGCCATGACACCGAGCAGACTGCCGGTTTTGACCCGTTGCAGCAGAGCCGAGCCGACGAAGCGGCCAAGCATAGCTCCGCCCCAGTACACCATCAGGAAATACCCTGCGCGCGCTTCGGGAAGCGAGGCAATCTGATGTAGACCCATGTAGCTGACCAGGAGATTGCCAATGGAGACCTCGGCGCCCACGTAGGTGAAGATGCCCAGTGCGCCGAAGAGCAGCCACGGGTGGCGCCAAATGGTATCGGGGCGTATGAAGGCCTCTGCAAAGGCGCCGGGGCGGAAATCCTGGGTGTGCTGCGAGACGCCAGTTGTGGTTTTGAGCTTGATGGCGGCAAGAGCCAGCGCAAGCAACACAAGTGCGAGCGCGATCAGCATATACGGAACACGCACGGTGGATGCCTGCTCAGCCCGGTAAAGTTGGCGCTGCACCTCATCCATCACGGAAAGCTGTTTGGTGGAGAGGGGAGCGTGCGCGTTTCGCAGGATGAGGTAAGTTCCGACGAAAGGGGCAATGAAGGTGCCTACGGAGTTGAAGGCCTGCGCCAGGTTCAAGCGGCTTGCCGCTGTCACTGCCGGACCAATCACGGTGACGTAGGGGTTAATTGCGACCTGCACGATGGTCATGCCTGCTGCGAGGATGACCAGTGCTGTCAGGAACAGAGGAAATTGCGCAAAATGCGCGGCGGGCAGGAAGGCCAGGGCACCGCCCGCCATGACGAGGAGGCCCGCGACCATAGTTTTCTTGTACCCGAACTTCTCCACGAGCAGCCCTGCGGGGTAGCTGAACACAAAGTACGACGAAAAGAAGTAGAAGGGGACATTCTGGAGTTGGGAATAGCTCAGCGCGAAAATCGACTTCAGGTGCGGGCTGATCACGTCGTTCAGACAGGTCAGGAAGCCGACCATGAAGAAGAGCGCAGTGGCCACGGTCATGGCGCGCGTGTCGGTTTTGATTTCCAGGCCACTGTCGTAGCCGGGGGCGCTGGGATTCTTGACGAAGACGGCCAAAGCAGGCTTCCTTTTAATGAGAGATTCTGATGCAGGCCGGGGCGGCCGGCAGAGGCGCTCTATAAGAGTAGCTTCTGCGGGGCTTTGTTGCGCTGCTTCTTCTTCCCTGGCGTGTCTGGGTCTTCTTTTGCGAGGGGCAGGGATCGGTTGCGTCCACCGGTTGTTGGCGCGCGTTTATGGATGGCTGCGGGCGGCAGGGTGGGCTGCGTGGCGCTATGCTGGAAGGAAGTCAGCGGCGGCTGGCAGAGGGGATGGATGATGCGGAGTTCCTGGAATGAGAATCGAGGTGGTCGGGCTGCCTATGGCGGGAGTGGCGGCGGCGAGCGGGGGCAGCAGGGCGGTAGCAGCAGCCATGACGAACGGGACTTCTTCGACGAGCGGACCGAGGTGAAGACGCACACGTTGACCTGTCCGAACTGCCTTCAGGAGGCGGATTATGCCCTGACGTGGCTGGTGCGGCGCAAGCGGGCACGGCTTACAGGGTATGCGGATCAGGAAAAAGAGGCGCGCTTTGCGAAGGCGCGGAGCTATATGGTGCGGCGGGATGATGTTGTGGCCTGCCAGAATATCCGGTGCAGGAAACGCTTCGATATTGCAGGCGTACAGACGGTGGCGTTTATGCAGGACGCGGGCGAGGGCTCTGTGGAGGATCGGGCGGCGCGGATTCGGGCGGCCTTCGCGGGGCGAGGACGGGACTGAAGTGGTTTCGTCTGGTCCTTGGTGGAGTTGATCGTTCTTGATTCATAGATCGTGGATCGCGTGGCGTGGATCGTGGTTTCGTGGGCGTGGTTTGCGGTTCGTGGCTCCTGGATGGGTGCGCGGTGGGGAACCAGAGTTGTTACTGACGGGTTCATGTGGTGGTTGAGGTTTGCGGTTTTCGCGGTGCGATCAGCTGCTGCGGATGGATGAGGTGCGGTGATCGGTGGCGGCGTGGGGTGGGGGATGGGTTTCAGAGGGTGTCTGTGGTGTAATTGGGGTGAGAGCCTGACCGAGGAGTGATGCTTTATGCCGAACTATCTGCTTCCGCCTGAAGAACGTAGTCTGACGCCTGGGGAGGTTGAGTTGCTGGACCGGCGACGGCGGCGGGGTCAGCTGTTCATTGTGCTGGGCTTCCAGTTTGGGATTATTGCGACGCTGGTGACTTTGTGGGCTGGTCAGGATGCGACGTATTCGCCGGGCTGGGCCCATCCGATGCTGTATTGGGACCTGCTGCTGTTCTTAGGTTCGTTCGTGTTGCTTGTGAGCGGCCTGCGTATGCGGCGTGGGTTGAACGAGTTCTTCAGCTACTAGAGTTCGCGCCGAGCTACCATCAGGGGGTGTCCCCCCCCATTCTATTGTAAAGTCTTCATTACAGGGACTTTAGCCTGGTACTTTGAAGTACGATGCGCCCTGCCCCGCTCGCTGAGGGTACGGCTCAGGAAGGTGGGCTGTCGTTTTCCCTAGTCTTTCCAGTTTACCGAATGGAAGCTTAATTGAACGCAAGGTGACCCGGGAAATCAACGGCGGGTAGATGGGGTTATCCGGGTCCGGTTTGGGGGGGAGGGGTTCCCCGTGTGAGTGACCCTGCGGCGTTCCCTATGAAGGTTAGAAGTCTCGGTTGATTGGCCTGCCCTGGGCCGAATGTCCGCGTCCAAGCTGAGATTCCCAGCGTATACAGTAGAAGAGAGCCATGCCCACGCTCCATCGCGATCATTCCCGGGGAAACTGCAGCACGACGAAGACTTCTTCGCCTGTGTGGACGCGGTGGCTGGTGTTGGCGGTTGCGCTGCTGTTTGGGACGGTGAGCACGGCCCAGGCTGCGCATGTGCACCGGCCGGCGGGCGCGGTCCATCACCTACAGGGTTTGCCTTCGGGAACGCCGAGCGCGGACACCGAGGAGCACTGCCCGCTTTGCGTGGCCATGCATGCGGCGCTGCCTGCCCCGATGCACCTTGCCGCTGCGCCGGTTTCGCAGGATGACCGCTGCGAAGGGGTATCGCAGGCCTTTGCGGCGATCACAGCATGGCATTTTGCGCGATTCAGCCGGCCGCCCCCCGCGCGGGCGTAAGCGCGCTTCCTCTAAGTTTCCGCAGGTTTGTCCCAGGGGTTTCTCCCTGGGGAGCGGAAGCGTCACTTTTCGGGCTCTTCGTCGATTGCTTTTCGACGATGTCCCCCGAGCCAACGGCGAAGTAGGTGGAATCGCCGGACGAAATGACAGGGTTTGCCGATGAATAGCCGTCCCCATGGACTTATTGGATTTGTATTTTGCAGCGCTGGCCTGGTGTCAACCAGCGCCCTGGCTCCCCCCTGTTTTGGGCAGGCCGCGGGCACCGGCACAGTGAACGGAACTGTCACGGATTCGACGGGAGCGGCGATTCCGGGGGCTACCGTGCAGATGTCGAATGCTTTGAGCGGTTTGAGTCGAAGTACAACGGCAGATCCCGGAGGGCAGTTCCGATTTACGAATGTAGCGCCGGACAAGTACCGGATCACGGCGTCGAGCCCTGGATTCCAGGCAGGGTCGCAGAGTGTGACGATCACGTCGCCGGTGCCGGTCACAGCGACTTTGGCGTTGAACGTGGCGAGTTCAGGCACGGTGATCAATGTGGAAGCGCCGCCGGACCTGGTGGAGAGCGATCCAACGTTCCACACGGATGTGGACCGGAGCACGATTGAGCGGATGCCGGTGGGGGGCACGTCGGAGCTGAGCTCGATTGTGACCCTGACTTCGCCGGGGGTCTCGGCGGACGCGAATGGGATGATGCATGGGCTGGGCGACCATGCGGAGAATACGTTTTCGGTCGATGGTCAGGCCATTTCGGATCAGCAGAGCAAGCAGTTCTCGAACCAGTTGCCGGCGTCGGCGGTGCAGTCGATGGAGGTGATCGCGGGAGCGCCGCCGGCTGAGTATGGCGACAAGACGTCGCTGGTGGTGAACGTGACGACGCGATCGGGGCAGGGTGTGACCAGGCCGACGGGGAGCGTAACGACGCAGTATGGAAGTTTTGGCACGAGCAGTGTTTCAGCGGATCTGGCGTATGGGGGCAAGAGCTGGGGGAACTTCATCACGGCCGGCGGGCAGCAGACGGGGCGATTCCTGGACGCGCCGGAGTTTGTGGTGATGCACGACAAGGGCAATGAGGCGAACCTGTTCGACCGGGTGGACTTTGACCTGGGGCCGAAGAGCTCGCTACGCACCAACCTGCAGTACACGCGATCGTGGTTTCAGACACCGAATACGTTCGATGACCAGGGCGGGTTTGTGGCGCAGGGGCTGACGACGGGGATTATGGATCAGCGGTCAAAGATCGGGACGTTCGACGTTGCGCCGACGTATACGAGGACGCTGAGTTCAGCGTCGGTTCTGACCTTTGGCGCGTACGTGCGGCGGGATGCGTATGACTACTACCCGAGCAACAATCCCTTGAATGATTATGGGCCGATCCAGGCGGAGAGCGTGGCGCAGCAGCGGTCGTTGACCAACGCGGGGGTGCACAGCGATGTTTCTTTCACCCGCGGGAAGAATACGGTGAAGGTCGGCGGGGTGTATTCGCAGACGTTTCTGCGAGAGAACGACCAGCTTGGGGTGGTGGACCCGAACTTGAACGCGCCTTCCTCCCCGACGTTCAACCCGGTGCTGGCGCCGTATGACCTGACGCGTGGGGGAAGCTACTACACGTGGCATGGGCAGACGGATGTGAAGCAACTGGCGTTTTATGGCGAAGATTCGATTGCGGCGGGAAACTGGCTGGTGAATGCAGGGATCCGTGGGGATATCTACAACGGGTTGAGCATTCAGCGGGAGGCGGAGCCACGGGCGGGGTTGAGTTACAGCGTGAAGAAGACGTCTACGGTGTTGCGGGCGTCGTATGCGCGCACACAGGAGACCCCGTTCAACGAGAACCTGGTGTTGTCGGCGAACGGGTGCAACAGCCCGGTGCTGAGCGCGATTCTCTCGACGGTGGGGCCGTGTCTGCCGGCGCCGTTCAATCCCGGGTTCCGCAACGAGTTTCACGCCGGGGTGCAGCAGGGATTTGGCAAGTATTTTGTCTTGTCAGGGGAATACATCTGGAAGTACACACATAACGCGTATGACTTCAGCGTGCTGGGGACGACGCCGATCACTTTCCCGATCGAATGGCGCAACTCGAAGATACCGGGGTTTGCGGTGACGGGGACCCTGATGCAGATTCATGGGCTGAGTGCGGAGGTGAGCCTGTCGTCGGTGGCGGCGCGGTTCTTCAACCCGCAGGTGGGTGGTGTGGGTGCGACGATTGCGGCACCGGGAGGATATCCGTTCCGCATTGACCATGATGAAAAGTTTAACCAGACGACGCACCTGGAGTACAAGCTGCCGTTCCGGAAGTCGGCGTATTACTCGTTCAACTGGCGGTATGACGCGGGGCAGGTGGCTGGGTCGGTGCCTTGCTATGGGGTGACGGATCCGAATAGTACGTGCGGGCCTACGTCGATCACGATTGGTGGGCAGCCGGGCATTTTGTTGAGTGGCTTAACGGCGGATGAGCAGTTTCAGGCGGGGCTGGTGTGCGATGGCGTGAAGGCTACGCCGACTTCCGGGTTTTCGCAGTGCCTGGCGTCGCAGTTGACGTCAGGACTGGTGACCATTCCCCCGCCGAATACGGAAGATAATGACCGGAATCCGCAGCGCATCCAGCAGCGGAGCTTATTCGATATGGCGTTGGGGGATGATGACGTACTGCATTGGCGGGCGGACCGGTATAAAATCGGCGCGCGGGTGACGGCGATCAATGTTGGGAATAAGTATGCGTTGTATAACTTTCTTTCGACGTTTTCGGGGACGCATTATGTGAGTCCGCGGACGGTGACGGCGGAGGTTAGTTTTCATTTTTAGGTTTAGG
>CAZZWG010000014.1:0-35560 GCA_964657685.1 Verrucomicrobia bacterium Tous-C9LFEB
CGATCAAAGCAGCGCCTTCGTAGAGTCCAGACTTCAACTGTTCACGGGCGATACGAGCAATCCTGTGTTCTCCGCCTGAACTTCACTGTTGTCTTGGCCTCAATCTTGATCGCCTCGCCCGTGCCAGGTTGCGGCCGATCCGCGCCGCTCGTTGCGCCTTGACGAGCTTGCCCAGGCCCGGGAACAGCGGCGGTTCATTCCTGTCAAATCAAATACTCGTCCGGCCTTGACGGGCTGCTTCCTACCGAGGCGGCGTGGCTTCCGGCTAGACCGTCTCGGCAAAGAGCATGATGGCATGGGTCGAAGCGGCTTGCATGTCGTGAGGTGTCCGTATCGTCGAAGCGCGATTTCCTGAACTGAGCTCGTGGAAGCCGACGAGTCTCTTGACTTTCATTGGTGTTGCCCGTCGTCACAAACGACTGTTTGTAACCTCAACCCGCCTCGACCTACACTAATCGCGTTCCTCATGAGGACGAGGAGCGCTCGACGATTTTCTGCGGAGCGAAGGCAAAAACACCCTCCGGCTTTGTCGAATCCAAGTAAGCCCTCGCCGCGGGTAAGCGGCGAAGAAGGCTTCGGACAGCTCTACGAGAAGGGGTGACAAAACGACCTTAGGCCGTGATTGTCACGATGCTGAGAATGAATCCTTAACCCTTGCATTCCGTTCAGGCTCTCCGTTCTAGGTGAAGAAGTTGCTCTGACCCAATGGCATGTCGCTCTGCTGCGAACTCAATCGCGTCAACCCAGCTGAGACCCAGCTTACCTGCTTCATTCACTCGGTCGACAAAGACCTTTAAGGTGCACGATCTAGCGCGCGCCTTGCGAAACAGGTCTAAGACCCGTCCGAATTCAAATGCAACTTGCTCCTCAGGCGTTTTGAGTTGTTTGCGATTGTAATTGTCGGTCACTGGCTCTGTCCTCAATTTGGGTAACGACACTAGCTCAGCGTTGGATGAAAGTCTTTGGTGACGCGACTGCGCACCGGCGGGTGATCCACAAGCTTTCGAAGTTGTATATGCAACCTACTAGGGGCTAGAGGGACGGCCACAGTTGTCAATTGGAAACAAAGCCGCGTGAGAAGGATGCCTTGCAAGTTGCTCCGAAAAGGCCGTCTTTCTGGGAAGAAGTTGCTTTCGCGAAACATCGGAAAGAGGGCGACAGGAAATGCGGTGGTATGTGATTTAAATTGACTCGGTATGGGTAACGCTGTTGCTGAGAGACATCGGCTCTGCTTTCTCCTCTGGTCAAAACGATGGTTAATGACCGTGGACGCCGTTCCGTGGACGCCACGCCAACGCCTTGAATTCACTGATGCGTGAAAACCACAAGAGTTGCGGTACGCCGATGCGCTCACACAATGACTTGGATCTCTAAACAGTGGTTTAACAGTTGCCCCAAGCGGCTATACGCTTCTTTGGCGGGACCCTAGAGGCAGCTATGAAACATTCTTCGTCTCTCACGAGTGAGCCACCAAAGCCGAAGAAGAAAGACGAGGCTGCCGTCGCCTCAAGCCGTCTCGGAGGGCGAAAAGGGGGCAACGCGCGAGCTAAGACCTTAACGCCTGAAGAGAGACATGACATCGCCCAGCGTGCCGCAAAACAGCGCTGGGCAAGAAACAAAGAGAATTCGTGATTGTACTGCCATATCCGTATGAACGAGGCAAGGAGTCTCGCGTGGTAGGGTGTTTTTCCAACTTTGCTCAGGTCGCTCCTGTCTAGGGCGTTCGGCTATTTCGCTACTCGGCGCGCTTCGCTCATGCAAACACAGTGGAAGGCGCTTGTCTCTGGGATTAGTGCCAGACACTCTGTTACATAACCGACGAAGCGAACTGAAGGTCGCCAATAGCAGCGAAACAGCGGACCAGATTGCGCCGCTCTCGCTTCGCTTGATCGAGAGCTTCATCCGCGGCGTTTGTGAGCACGTAGGGACCGAAGTAGAAGGAAGGCATTATGGCTGCGACGCCGCGCGAATCGTCCCGCGCATTCCTTGGGCGATTGGGATCGCCATTGCGAACGGCTGGAAGGCCCGCCATTTGGACCAGTCCGCGGAAGCGTTCAGCAATGATCTGGGCCAAGCTGAACAAGGGGTGCGAGGCAGGATCACAACAGGTTTCTTAGCTCCAAAGCGCAAGCTGAAGTCGTGTTCGCCGCGCAGGGCTTCGGCGTTGAGCTTAGAAAAACGCTTGAGGACCCGGTCGTCGGGGAGATGATCGTATCGGTAGATCAAGCTTTTGAAGTGGTCGACGTCCGCCATGATTGCCGAGAAAGTGTTTCGCGCCAATGCTGGATCCGACCACACCGCGGTGAGACAGTTCCCTATGGCAGAACGATTTGCGAAACCCGTTAGTCTATTCGTCAGCACAGTCGCGGCAAGGTCCTAATTTGATCGCGCAAGACTGCCTGCCAGATCCTTTTCCTGAGTGTGTCTCAGAACGTCAAACGCGCCTGTCGATCCTGACTGTAGTTCGCGGTCAGTGTCAACACACTGGTCGCCATCACCATAGCTGACGAGAGGATCTGCGCGTTCCTTGTGCCCTGAGCTGCGACACCAGGATGACACCTTCGCCTCCGAGACTCCACGCCGAAGAAGGCCGCTGAGTAGCGAAGACGAGATCTCATCACAGTGTTCGTGAAAACCAGTACCGCGATGATAGAAACCTGGGCAGAGCAAACTAACCCGGTCTATGTGTCTTTTCGGATGATCTCAGCAATGGTCTCCGACGCGAGTAGAAGCAACCCGAGCAACAGAGGCGAGCCTTACCGCTCCCGCCGATTCTGCGGGCTCGATGCATGATAAACAGAGCGTTTACTACAAGAGGTGTAACGATATGCACGCGCGCGTGCATTTTGATTCGAAAGTGTCATACTTAGTAGCCTGAAAGTGGGATACTCGGGCAAGGAACTATTGTCTAATGTGAGGGTGCAAGCGGAGCCCCTATGTTGAGCTGTATTCCTCTCTCCTTCCTTAGATCGAAGTTACTTTCCCACAACTTATCGCAGCCATGCTGGTTCCAACGTTCATGGAAGACGTACGTCTTAGCGATACTTCTAGTGCTCGGAAAAGTACACGGTCAGAGCTTAACGCTTGAGCCGACGGTTCGTACAGCTGCGGGAACCGGCATATCCGCCAGCAATGGTAACGGAGGCTTTGCTACAAGTGCAGCTCTGGTGCAACCAGATGGTGTTGCATTCGATGCAGCAGGTAACGTCTACGTCGCAGACGCCGGAGCAAATGTTATACGCAAAATTGACGTAAACGGGAGAATATCCACTTTCGCGGGGACCGGAACCCCATGCGGCTCGGCGGCTGCGTGCGGTGACGGCGGACAAGCAAGCAATGCAAACTTGTATGCCGGTGAATTAGCGACCGACAGCAAAAATCTGTATCTCACCGACTACACCGCTAACCGCATCCGCAAAATCAACCTGCTCACGGGTGTTATCACATCCGTCATCGGCACAGGGAACGTGACTCCGCTGAACACGAACGTGCAGGCCAGTCAAGTCAACATCTATCACCCGGACGGCATCGTTCTGGATCCGGCGGGAGATATCTACTTTTCAGATTCCAATCACAGCCTCTTATACAAGTACACTGCCGGTACTGGACTCGTGAAGATATTGAATTCGACCGCAGGCCTCGGCCTGTCGGGAGATGGCGGCCAGGTAGCCAACGCTCAACTGAATAACAATCTCGGCATCGCGATTGACTCGGCGGGCGATTTGTTCGTGGCAGACCAATACAATAATCGCATCCGGGAGATCACCCCAAGTGGTGTGATCACGACCGTCGTAGGAACCACGGCCGGTTTCAGCGGCGATGGTGCCGCGGCAGGATTGGCCCAGCTTAACGGGCCTCGTGACGTGGCGTTCGATGCACAAGGTAACCTTTACATTCTCGATCGAGGCAATAGGCGTGTGCGCGTCGTTACAGCCGTGAACGGCTCAGTGACTTCGAACTCCCTGATCTCTACCTACGCCGGTAATGGAGGGCAATGCACCGGTAATGCAAACTGCGGAGATAACGGAGTCGCCACAGGCGCTAGCTTCAGTAATTTCGTCAATACCTTGAGCTTCAATGCCGTGAACAGGAGCCTTTACATCTCGGATGTGGACGACTCTCGTGTGCGGCAGCTTCTGCCGTACCCTCTCTTTCCTCCAGTTGAGGTAGGCTCCTCCGTAACTCAGACAGTTGCGGTCCAGGTAACCGGGGCCCCTCTCTCCATCTCCAGCATATCTGCTTCCCCTGGTCCGAACGGATCTCAGGAGTTTACGGTAGGAACGGGTACCGGGTGCGTGACCGGTGGATCATTTCTTCTTCTGGGCACTGTCTGCCAGGTGCAGGTCACTTTCGCTCCCTCCTTCCCTGGTACAAGGAAGGCTTCTCTGCAGTTTGGAACCAGCGCGGGACAGATCGTCTTCGGAATGACGGGAACGGGGCTAGGGCCACAAGTGTTGCTCATTTCCGGCCCGATCAGCACGGTTGCGGGCAACGGAATCGCCGGCAGTACCGGCAATGGCGGCGTTGCTACGTCGGCAGAACTCAGCAGCCCACGCAGAATCGCTGTCGACAGCGCCGGCAACATTTACATCGCGGACCAGGCTAATAACACCATCCGCAAAGTCGCCGCAGGTACAGGCATTGTCACTACGATTGCCGGCAATGGAACGGCGTGCTCCGGGCCTTCCTCCGCCTGCGGGGATGGTGGGCCCGCGACAAGCGCACAACTTAACTCGCCGAGCAGCGTGGCGCTCGATAGCGCAGGCAATGTGTACATCGCCGATCGGGCCGACAACCGCATTCGTTTCGTGAGCGCATCTACAGGCTATATCAGCACCTTCGCAGGCACAGGAGCGGCAAGTTATACCGGGGATGGCACATTGGCTACTGCGGCGACCCTGAGCGCTCCTCGCGGCATATTTATCGATCAGAATAACGATGTATATGTTGCCGACACAACCAATCAGGCAATCCGCAAAGTTGATGGCGGCACGGGCATAATCACGACCGTTGCAGGGACCGGAACAGCGTGCAGCAGCTCTACCTCGCCTTGCGGCGACGGTGGCACAGCGACCGCGGCTCAGTTGAATTCGCCTTCCAGCATTGTGCTTGACCGCTACAGAAATCTTTATGTCGCCGATAGTGCCGACAACCGCGTTCGTGAGGTCAACCCCATCTCGGGCTTGATCGCGACCGTAGCTGGGACGGGGACGGCGGCGTACACCGGCGACGGTGGAACGGCCACAAGCGCGACCCTCAATGCACCGGCTGATCTTGCTGCGGACAGCGCGGGTGACATCTACATCGCAGACACGAACAACAACGTAATCCGTCTCTTAGACAACCAGACAAGTACGATCTCGACGCTGGCCGGCATCGGAACCCCTTGCAGTTCGTCCACCGCTATCTGTGGTGACGGAGGGCACGCGACCGCTGCCATGCTGACCGCACCACGAGGAGTTGCGCTCGACTCCGTTGGCAATATCTACGTCTCCGACACAGGTGATAACCGTATTCGCGAGATCAGCAACTTCAATTTGAACCTGAGCTTCGCTTCTACGCCGATTGGTTCGACCAGCACAGACAGCCCACAGACAGTCACCCTCTATGACATTGGGACTGACACGTTGATTTTCCCGCCCCCTACGATGGGTGGGAATCCCACGATAAGCTCGGGATTTAACTTGTCGAACTCATCGAGCTGCCCGCAGCTCACCTCCTCGTCATCACAGGCGTCGCAGGTCTCCGGCGCGGTTTGCAAGTATCAAGTCAACTTCAGTCCTTCGGTGGTCGGCACTTATTCCGGCTCGATGATAGTCACCGACAATGCACTGAACGGCACCTCTGGCCAGACCATCACCCTGAATGGCACGGGAACGAAGATCACCGATTCCGCTGTTTTGACAACCTCTAACCAGTCGCCGAATTACGGGCAGTCTATAACGCTGTCGGACAGCCTCCCTGCTCAAAATGGTTATGTGCCAAGCGGCACGGTTACTTTCATGAACGGCTCCACAACGCTTGGAAGCGCTACGCTGAATTCGTCTGGCGTAGCTACGCTTACGACGGCGCTTCTGCCGGTCGGCACCGATACCATCACGGCCGTGTATCCCGGGGATTCCAATTTCAACGGAAACACCTCCAATGCCGTCGTAGAGACGGTAGGAAAAACGATGGCCCCGGACGCGCTCTCCGCTTCGCCAACCTCCAGCAATTATGGGCAATCCGTAACGCTCACCAACGCCCTGTCCAGCGTGAATGGCATGTACCCGACGGGCACGGTGACCTTCTACGACGGCTCAATGGTAATCGGAACCGGAACGTTGAACAATTCCGGAGTGGCTTCGCTTTCGACCGCGACGCTGCCTGCCGGATCCAACTCGATAACGGCGCAGTACGCCGGCGATAACAACTTCGCCGGCGAGACCTCGCCCGCCGTCACGGTAACCGTGGCGAAGTTGATGGGGACCAACACCCTGACCACGTCGCAGACGACAATCGCCTATGGCCAGCCAGTCACATTAACCGACACCCTTTCCAGCGCGTTCGGCCTGACACCGACGGGCTCTGTGGCTTTCTACAGTGGATCGACCTCGCTCGGCACCGGAACGGTGAACGCTTTCGGCGTCGCAACCGTGACCACCAATCAATTGCCTCTTGGCACGGATTCGGTGACGGCAGTGTACGGCGGCGATCCCACATTTCAAACGACCACGTCCAACTCAGTCAACGAAACCGTGGGCAGCCCTGCCACAATGGCTACCTCCACGACGCTGACCTCATCCGTAAATCCGTCTACGTATGGGCAGAACACGACCTTCACCAGCAACGTAATTTCCAGCGGCGGCGGAATCCCCACGGGCATGGTGACGTTCTACGCACCCGGTGCTGCTACCCTCGTCAACTTGGATGCGACGGTGACAAATCCGGCCACGCAGACACTCAACCTGCCCGCAGGAACCTATTCAGTCAGCGTTGTGGGCGTCTCCGGCGGCGGTCTCTATGACGGCTGGAACCCGGCTTACAATCCCTCCAGTAATAATCTTTGGACCGATCGTTATGGCATCGAGCTCTGCCCGGCCTGCGCTAATCTCGTCAATGCGGTGGCTGGCAATCCTGGTGGCAGTACCGCCGCCGCAGCGTTCTCCAGCTTTCAGACGGCGACGACACTCAATGAGGGCGGCCCTTCTGGAACCCAGCAGGTTGTTAACAACCCTTACACCTTCACCCTCACGTCGCCCACCAGCGTCACGCTCTTTGTCCCGGATGTGGGCTCCTACGGCGACGACACGGGGGGTCTCTCCTTGGCCGTAACCCCACTTACGCAGCTTGGAACCGCCGTTCTGGACGGCACCGGCTCGGCCACCTATTCGATCTCCACGTTGCCGATCGGCAATGACCAAGTGCTGGCCATTTACTCGGGCGACAATACTTACGTCGCATCCTCGTCCGGGACGCTCACGCAGGTGGTGAACAAAGCCAATGCAGTCACCACACTGACTACCTCTAATGCAACCCCGGGCTTCGGGCAGTCTGTCACTCTTACCGACACGATCCAGGCGGTGAATGGCGTAGCGCCCACGGGGACGGTAACGTTTTACGACGGCAGCACAGCCCTCGGTACGGGTATCGTGAACGCCTCGGGCATCGCCACCCAGTCAACCAACGCGCTTCCCGTCGGTACGGACGCGATTACAGCCGTTTATGGAGGCGACTCCAACTACGCGCAGGTGACCTCGAACGCCGTGACGGAGACGGTCGGCAAGACTGCCGGTCCAGACACCCTGTCCACCTCAAACGCCAGCCCGGGTCTCGGTCAATCTGTTACTTTCAACGATTCAATTCCAATCGTGAATGGTGTAGCGCCGACCGGTACGGTGACCTTCTACAACGGCAGCATGGTGTTGGGCACAGGTACGGTAGGTTCCGGCGTGGCGACACTGATGACCAGTGCGCTTCCTGTCGGTACGGATTCGATCACTGCCGTCTATGCGGGCGACAGCAACTACGCTCAGGTCACCTCGAATCCAGTGACCGAGATGGTGGGCAGGGCCGCCGGGTCGGACACGCTCACCTCCTCCAACGCTTCTCCTACCTTTGGTCAATTTGTCACCTTGACTGACACGATCCCGACGGCCAACGGTGTGACGCCGACGGGTACGGTCACCTTCTACAGCGGCAACACGACAATTGGTACAGGTTCCGTGAACACCTCAGGCGTCTCGACGCTGGCGACCGGCAGCCTCCCCGCCGGGTCCGACACGATCACGGCGGTTTACGGCGGCGACAGCAACTACGCTCAGGTCACCTCGAACGCGGTGACCGAGACGGTCGGCAAAGCTGCAGGAGCAGATACCCTCACCACCTCAAACGCCTCTCCCAGTTTCGGTCAGGCGGTCACCCTGACCGATACCATCCCGGTCGTAAACGGACTTACACCTACGGGTACGGTCACCTTTTACAACGGCAGTCTAGCGATCGGCACGGGAACAGTCGGCGCCTCAGGCGTGGCCACCTTGACGACAAGCGCTTTGCCCATCGGAACAGATGTCATCACAGCCGTTTTCGGCGGGGATTCCAGCTATGCCCAGGTCACCTCGAATTCGTTGAACGAGATGGTCGGCAAGGCTGCAGGGGCAGATACCCTCTCCACTTCGAATGGCTCTCCCAACTTCGGTCAATCGGTGACGCTCACAGATTCCATCCCGGGAGTCAACGGTGTGGCGCCCACGGGCGCAGTAACCTTCTATAGCGGCGCGACCTCGTTAGGCACGGGCGCCGTGAACGGCTCCGGCGTAGCTGCCCTGACGACCGGCGCTTTGCCCGTTGGTACGGATTCCATCACCGCAATTTACGGCGGCGATGCGAACTACACGCAAACAACTTCCAACGCCATCACTGAGAATGTCGGGAAGGCGGTAGGGGCGGACACTCTCACCGTCTCGAGCACGACGCCCACCTACGGACAGTCCATCACACTGACCGACACGATTCCGTCTCTAAACGGCATTTCCCCGACAGGCACAGTTACCTTCTACAACGGTTCGACCGTCATAGGTTCCGGCACTGTGAACGCCTCGGGTGTTGCGACGCTCGCGACTGGCTCACTACCGGTTGGTCCAGACAGTATTACGGCCGTCTACGCCGGCGACGCGAACTACGGTCAGGCTACCACCAACGCCGTAACCGTTACCGTTGGCAAATCGGGTGGCTCGCCAACCCTGACGTCATCGAATGCTGCTCCGGATTTTGGACAACCTGTGACTTTTACAGACACGATTTCTACTGTGAATGGCGTTGCGCCCACCGGTACAGTTACTTTCTATAGCGGGTCCACGTCGCTGGGCACAGGAACACTCAACGCCTCAGGCGCGGCAACGGTGATAACCGGCGCGCTTGGAGTGGGCACGGACACGGTAACTGCCGTCTACGGCGGCGATGCCAACTACGCACAAGCTACCTCCAACTCGGTCACCGAAACCGTCGCGAAAGCTAACGGAGCGGACACCCTGACGAGCTCCGACGCCTCCCCGGCGGCTGGCCAGTCCATAACGTTCACAGACACCATTCCGTTAATCAATGGCATCGCTCCGACGGGCACAGTGCATTTTTACAACGGTACGATGCTGCTGGGCTCCGGTACGGTGAACGCCTCGGGCATGGCTACGCTTACGGTCGGCTCCCTGCCCACAGGGACCGATTCCATAACCGCTATTTATGGCGGTGACGCGAACTATGCGTCCGTTACAGCCGGCCCTATTTCGGAGAACGTGGCGAAATCGAAGACGACCGACACACTGACCAGTTCCAATCTGAGCCCCAACCTGGGCCAATCGGTCATCTTGACACTACAGATCCCCGCAGGCTCGGGCGCACCGCCAACCGGTACGGTGAGCTTCTTTACGGGCACCACGCTCCTCGGCACGGGCGCGCTAGACAACTCAGGCACAGCTACGCTCTCCACAACGGCTTTGCCGGCTGGCTCGAATTCCGTCACGGCGTCCTATCCGGGCGACACGAATTATCTCTCGTCCAATGGCGGTCCACTCATCGAGACCGTGGCCAAGAGCTCGGCTGCAGATACACTGACCACTTCTAATACAACGCCGAGCTTTGGCCAAAGCGTCACCCTGACCGACATGATTCCCGCCGTAAACGGCTTTACTCCGACGGGCACTGTGACCTTCTACAACGGCGTGACAGTTCTCGGTATGGGTACTGTGAATGCTTCCGGTGTGGCTACACTCGCCACGGGCGCGTTACCCGTCGGTATGGATTCGATCACTGCAGTTTACGGCGGGGACACGAACTACGGCCAGGTCACCTCCAACGCGCTTTCTATCACGGTCGGTAAGTCGGCAGGCAACTCCATGCTGACAACCTCAAACGCAACTCCCACCTCGGGCCAAAGCGTAACGTTCACCGATACGTTGGAGGTGAGTAACGGCGTCGCGCCGACGGGTACCGTCACTTTCTACAACGGGACGACTACGATTGGAACCGCTACCCCGAACACCTCGGGAGTAGCGACGCTCACCACCACCTCATTGCCGGTCGGTACCGACAGCGTCACGGCAGTCTCCGCCGGCAACCAGAGCTATAGCACCTCCACATCGAACGTCGTCACGGAGACGGTCGGCAAATCAAGCGGGAACGGCACCCTTACCGCCTCGACGGCGTCGCCGATGTATGGGCAGCCCGTAACCCTAACTGACACGCTCCCGGTCGTCAACGGTGTAGCTCCAAGCGGCACTGTGACGTTCTATAACGGCGCAACAGCGATTGGCACAGGAAGCATCAACGCTTCGGGCGCGGCGATGCTGACCACCGGCTTGCTCCCTGTCGGTGCAAACTCCATCACTGCGGCTTTCCCCGGTGACGCCAATTACGGCCAGGAGAACTCCAACGCAGTCACTATCACAGTGGACAGGTCTTCCGGCAACTCTACCCTGACAACCTCCAACGCCGCGCCCACCTACGGCCAGACACTGACCTTCACCGACACAATCCCGATCGTGAACGCCATCGCGCCCACGGGCACGGTCACCTTTTACAACGGATCCACAGCGATCGGCAAGGGCACGTTGAACGGCTCAGGCGTGGCTACGCTCAGCACAAGCTCGTTACCGGTAGGCACGAATGCCATCACGGCGGTCTTTGCGGGCGATACGAACTATAGCCTGGAGACCTCGAACGCTGTCACCGAAATGGTCGGCAAGGCGAACGCCTCCACCCTCACTACCTCCAATGCCTCGCCTAGCTCTGGCCAGAGCGTCACTTTCACGGAGACCATCCCCGTCGTCAATGGAGCAGGCGCGACAGGCATAGTTACCTTCTCAAACGGCGCAAACGTTCTCGGAACAGGTTCGCTGAACGACGGCGTGGCTACTCTTATCACGGCTTCCCTGCCAGTCGGCACGGACCCGATCACAGCAAGCTACCCCGGCGATGCCAACTACGCCCAGGTTAGTAATACTGTGGTAGAGACGGTGGGCAAGTCCGGTACCAGGTCCACACTCGTTTCGTCCAACGCCGCACCCAGTCGGGGTCAGGCAGTCACCTTCACCGACACGGTCCCGACGGTGAACGGCGTGGCTCCCACAGGCACCGTGACCTTCTACAACGGCACCGCGGTCCTCGGAACCGGGACACTCAACGCCTCTGGCGTCGCAATCCTTACAACGGGTTCGCTGCCGGTCGGTACGGACGATATCAACGCGGTTTACGGCGGAGATGCGAACTACGCGCAAGAAATTTCGAATGCCGTAGCCGAGACCGTTGGCAAAGGCAGCGGCAATTCGACCCTAACTTCGTCTGACTCCTCCCCGATGCTCGGCCAGCCCATCACCTTCACCGACACGGTCCCGACGGTCAACGACGTGCCTCCCACGGGTACGGTCACCTTCTATAACGGCGCTACCGCGATCGGCACCGGGACCCTAAATGGCTCCGGCGTCGCGACCCTCACGACGGGTTCGCTGCCGGTCGGCCTGAACACCGTCACAGCGGTCTACGGCGGGGACACAAATTACGCGCAAGAGACCTCTAATCCTGTCGCCGAGACGGTAGGTAAGGGCAACAGCAGCTCAACCCTTACTTCGTCCAATAGCTCTCCGAATCCCGGTCAATCCGTGACCCTCACCGACACGATTGCGACGGTGAACGGCATAACGCCCACGGGCACGGTTACCTTCTATAACGGCGCCACCGCGATCGGCACGGGCACCCTGAACGCCTCCGGCGTTGCAACCCTTACGACTGGTTCTATTCCAGTCGGCACGAACACCGCCACAGCGGTTTACGGCGGAGACACGAATTACACACAAGAAACGTCGAATCCTGTCACCGAGACGGTTGCTAAAATTGCGGCTTCCTCCGCGCTTACCACTTCCAATGCCTCTCCAGCCTATGGCCAGCCAGCCACTCTCACAGACACAATCCAAGTGGTAGACGGACTAGTACCTACAGGTACGGTGACCTTCTATAGCGGAGGTACGCCTCTTGGCACTGGCACGCTGACTGCCGCCGGTACAGCGACCCTGACCGCAGTCGCCCTGCCGGTCGGTACAGACGCTGTCACCGCCGTCTACGCGGGTGATGCGAACTATGCGCAGACCACATCCAACTCGGTAAACGAGACCGTCACTCAGGCGACTCTCACCTCGATGCTAACCTCCTCAAACGTCGCCATTACGTTCGGCCAGAGCGTAACGCTGACGGACCGAGTTTCCACGCCGCTCAGCGTTGCTCCCACGGGCACGGTGACCTTCTACAGTGGATCTACTGCGTTGGGGACGGGCACGCTGAACGCCTCCGCTGTGGCCACCCTAACGACAGGCTCACTACCGATCGGTACAGATTCTGTGACAGCCGTATACGGTGGCGACACGCAGTTCGGCACGTCCACCACCGAGCCAGTCGCGATCACCGTAAATAAGCTACTTTCGGTCCAAGCGCTAAGCGCCTCCCTGACAAGTGTTCCGCAGGGCGGCATCGTCACCCTGACGAGCGCCATACTGATTGTTGGGTCGACGCCGCCTACCGGCACGGTCACTTTTTTCTCTGGGGGCGTTGTTATCGGAACCAGTAAGGTGAACGCCTCCGGCCTGGCGACTTTGACAACCACCAGCCTGCCGGTTGGTGCCGATCAGATTTCCGCGACGTATGCCGGCGATGCTCTGTACGGCTCCTCTACGGCTGGTCCGGTGACCGTCACTGTTGCGCCGCCTCCGCCCGACTTCAGCATCATTGCAACTCCCGCTAATCAGGCCATCAACCCAGGCTTGGCCACAACCTACACGGTCACCTTAACGGATATCAACGCTCCTCTGAACGCTCCTATCACGCTGACGGCAACGGGACTGCCCCCACAGGCGACCGTAGCCTTCTTGCCGGCCACGGTTGATCCGGGCACGGGCGCCGCCTCGACCAAAATGACCATTCAAACTGCGTCCAATCAAGCCTCCCTTAAGCAAGAGGATGGGAAATCTGACATCAGCTTGGCGCTGCTGCTTCTTCCTGCTCTCGGCTTCAAACGCGTGAGGAGAAGGTTAAGTACGCTTCCCCGTGGACTTCTGTACGCGATTGCGGGTCTCGGTCTTCTTGGTGCGATGGGTTCCCTGACCGGGTGCGGCGGCGGCTACTTCGGCCTCCCCCCCCATTCGTACACCGTCACTATCATAGGCGTAAGCCAGCAACTCCAACACTCAACCACCGTCACCCTGACCATCGAGTAATTGAGGTCCCATGAAACGCGCTCTTCCCATCATGCTCCTCGCAGTCTGCATGGCGTCCGTCTGCAGGGCGCAAGGCATCGCTACTGCGGCCCGTGAAGCCAACGTTGATTTTGCAGCAGGCTTCGTTGTGATCCACTCGAACGCAGGTCCGACAGACTGTGGATGTTTTTATCAGCTTGGGGGCAATATCCAGGCCTCTGCGGCGCGGCCATCCGGCATTGGCCTGGTTTTTGACGTTGGTGAGACCAGCACGAGCAACATCAATGGCGGCAATCATGACCTAAAGCTGTACACCTTTCTTGCCGGTGCACGTTACATGCGCGATCTTTCCTACGGCTTCCGCGGCTATGCGCAAGCACTTGTCGGTGCAGGACACAGCAGCACTGACTTTATCTATGACAACGGCCAGACTGCCCTCGCATACGCGGGTGGGGGTGGCCTTAATTACCGCATCAGTTCGCGTTTTTCGGCGAGGATCCTCGAAGTGGATTACTTGCTGACCGAGATCCCTAACGCCGCCAACAATAAACAGAATCAACTCCGCTTAACAGCCGGAGTCGTGTTCCACCTTCGGCGTTAGACATACAAAGCGACCGCATGATCCACAATATTCAATTGTATGATTTCGCGCGACGACATCTTCGGTGAGCTCCTAAGCGCGGCGTGGAGGTGGTCCAAGGCGCCCGGGTCCAAGCTGGTGAGTTTAGCGAGAATAGGACTGCAGTCCTACTCAGGAGTGCGTTTTACAAAAGACCTCGCCGAGGATCCCGCCAGCCTTCTACTTTGTCTACAGGACGCCAGTGGTGGTACGCACTAGCTCCTATTTGGGATGGTACAACGTTTGGGCGATTCCGCGTCCCTATCGACACGTTCCATTGTATTCTTCGGTCTCACATCCTTCTGAAGAGTGACGGCCAGACAAACCTCGTGATTCTGAGCTACCTAGGTGTGTATGAGAAAGAACGTAGATATAGGTCTTGCGAACGTCCTCGGTCCAGGCGAGCTGAAAGCTCGATTCCAGCCGATAGTGGATCTGTCAAATGGCACAACCACCGGATTCGAAATTCTAGCTCGCTGGGTGCGGGAAGATGGATCTGAGGCTCCGCCCTCAAGCTTCGTCCCGCTATTGGAGCAACAAGGAATCATCGGTGGGTTAACGCCGATTCTACTCACACAAGCCTTCCGCATGTGCCAGGATCTTCCCTCAGCGTTCGGGATATCAATCAATATTTCTCCCTTGCAGTTGCACAACGGCATATTGCCTACACAAATCGGGCGTTTGGCACGCGCACACCTCTTCAACCTGTCTCGGTTGACGATAGAGGTGACGGAAAGCGCCTATTTCAGGGATCTCGAACAGGCGAGATCGCTACTTATCAGGTTGAAGGATCTCGGAGCGAAACTGTCTCTTGACGATTTCGGAACAGGCTACTCGAGCCTCAGTCAGTTGCAAGCCTTACCCTTTGACGAAGTCAAGGTTGATCGAAGCTTTGTCAGTTCCATGACTTTTCGACGGGATAGTAGAACAATTGTCGCAGCAATAGTTGGATTGGGCCGTAGCCTCGGCTTAACTACGGTCGGCGAGGGAATAGAGCAATCGGATCAGGCGGAGATGTTGCGTTGCCTCGGCTGTGAACGCGGACAGGGCTGGCTTTTCGGACGCCCTCTTTTAGCGAGTGATATGAGCCACATCATCGCCAAAGACGCGCACCATGTCGGCTGAGGGCAAGGTGAGGATTGCGGTGGCCTCTCCCCTCACCCGGATCAGGACGAAGCGGGTCAGGAAGCTGGCCGCAAAGGGAACGCCCAGGTAGAGCCCCACGCTCTTCGCGATGTCACCGATGCTTATGGGCACGATGCTTCCCTCAAAACCGAAGAATCTTGGGAGCACGGTTAGGAAAATCCAGGCGTAGAGACTGAAGAACAGCACTTGGAAGACGCTGTTGATGGCCACCAGACCGGCAACGTAGTCGGTGTCGCCCTCAGCTAGTTCGTTCCACACGAGCACCATGGCAATACACCGGGCGGCCCGGATCGGCCGCAACCCGGCGACCGGTGAGGCGATCAAGATCAAGGCCAAAACGATCGTCAAGTTCCGGTTGGCCAAGTCCGCCAAAGACGCCGTGGTCCCGCCGAGGGCGTAATGTTAATATCGGACGTAAGCTTCGTGGAATGAATAGTTTACGTCCGATAAGAAAGATTCCGTATCGTTTGTACCTCTGTGAAGTAGAAATGTCATGTGGGGGGCTTGCCTGTTCCGCTAAGACAACTCCGCGGCCGCCCTACCCAGTCACGCTCAGGATCACAGATCCTTGCTTCCCGGGTTGGGCCACTCTCCTCAAGAGGTGCCGATTTGGGCTAGCGCGGTACCCATAACCGCGTATTGTGGGCGAGATGATCGTTCTCGGCCCGACGAGTAGGCAGACCGGACCGGCAAGTCCGCGCTGGCCACCGAGCAGGATCTGTCCGAGCAGATCGAGCATCTCGGCCATGACTTGGAACGTGGTAGCGCGTCTCACAAACCCACAGCCTCGGCTGCGACGATCAGGTTTCAGGGGTGGAGGTAGAGAGCAAGTTCCGATAAGCCGTTTCTCGGACACTTGCCCGGGTCATTTACAAAAATGGCTACACGGCTCTCAATGGGCTCGTGGATTGCCGACGCTCGACGGGCAGATTACGACAGTGCCCGGAGGCAACTTGCGGCTACCTGCGTTCAACACGCGGAGCGCGCTCCGGTACTGCTGCACCGTAACCTTTGCGCAAAAATAGCCTTTGCTTGAAATTTCGTCGGGATTGGGACCTTCATCTCCTGGGCGACGGTGGAACGCCATGAATATGTAGTCACTCCGAGTGATGTCGAGGTTAGACCAGATCGGCATGGTCTGGATGCTCCAACTTTGCCCCTTGCCGTGCGTTTGGTACGCGCGCCCAATCTGAAGGTTCTTGTGCTACTCGCGGGGAAGTCGATGTGGTTCTCAGCTAGCTCAGCTAAGCGCTCGCTCAACAGGAAAACCGACGAGAAACCGAGCATAGCGAGTGCTGTCGCTAGAATGACACGTTGTCCCGCTGTCGTCTTCTGGTGCCCGAACGCTCCCACTCCTGCGAACAGCAGCGCAGCGAAGCCCCCCACAGCGAAACACGCGTTGAGAACAGTGTCGTGGTTCGGGGTGATCTCGGTGGTTCTGTCGAACAAACCGAGAACCTCGTAGACCGCAAACAGCACCAGGGGAATTGCCAACCAAACCCAACCGTAGGTCGGGCGGACCAACGATGCCTTCGGCTTGTCGTCCATTTACGAATGATCGGACTTGAGTTGACCGCTGACCTGGAGTGCGTAAAGCTTCGGCCTTAGGCACCGCCACTCAGTTGGCACTAAGTCGGCAAAGCGGAAACTTGACCCGGCAGGGTTGACGGACTGGTAAAAGGGCGGCAACTCTCCGCGAGACCGTTGCGCGGACCCTCAAACTATGCGGTGGAAGGATTGCTGTAGACGTCCAACCAGCTTAACTGTCTAAGCTTCATGAGGCGGCATCCCACGCTTGTATTGTCTTTGGCTAGCACTTCCTTGTTGTCCACGGCAGCTCATGACGGGGCACTATTGCCGTGCTTAACATCAACTCAATCCGCGAACGGCAAAGTGCTGGTCACCGACACCCTGGGCTTTGATGATCCCGATGAGACCCACCCGCGCCGAATCGTAAGCTCCGTCTACCAGGTGTATCGGCGTTACACTGAACTCAATGAGGGCCTTCGTCTGAACGGGCCAAACACGTACTGGGCCGATCCTTTCTGGAAAGTGGAGTTTTCCCCAAGAACAAAGTCATTCCCGGTTGCCTGTTCGTACGTTCTGGTTCAGATAACGGGGAGTACCTTGTCTTCATTGGCTCGACACTTGGCGCTGCACTCACGATCTACCATCATCGTGCTTACGATCCATTGCTCGGACCTCTTGTGTCCCAGCAAGGCGAGCTTGTGCGCGAGATCAAACGTGCGGAGCTTTGGCCTTCCAGCCCGCCCGATCGCACCGTGATTGGTGGAGCGCCAGAGTGGTTCGCAGGTGGGGTATTCACCTTTTCGTCCAATCAGAGTTGTTTGATCTACCGAGACAAAGCTGGCAGAACGCTTGAGGTTGATCTTCAGACGGGACAGCTTAGGTCTTCGAAGTAGGGTACAGCCAGACCACAGTCCTCCGCGAGACAAGTGTGTCAAAACGCAAATATGCTATGCCGCGGCGTCAGTTAGTGACAAGTCGGCTCTTCGCACACTTGACCCCGTTTTATCGCTGACAACCGGTGTTGTTATGGGCGAACGTAGAGGAGTGTGCTTTTTCATGCCGCGTTAGATGTTGTGGCATTACGGCTTTTCCTCGGTTGTGCATCCGGCTTCTCCGGCCACATCCGAACAAAATTTACGATTCCCGTCCTGTTCGAAGTTGTGGGGCATCGCGCTAATGCGATAGCCGCCCTTCTCGGGACAGAAGACCATGAACGCGTAGCCCTGGCGCGTCACATAGTTGCTTGTGATCAATCTCCAGTCACCATCACTGAACGATGGGCCTGTGTAATGACGCTTTATGACCTCTCCCCCGCAGTAGCTCCCCGGATTACCATTTTGGGCCATGCTCGCTTGGACTGCAGTTTGTAACGCTTTGACTCTCTCCGCCGCAAGTCGTTCATTGCGCGAGATTCGAGACGAAGAAATCAGCGGAGTCAAAGCAACAGCCGCCGGACAGACGCCAACGCACAGAATCAACGCAAGCCAGAGCGAGTGGCGAACACTCTCAGGAGGCACAATCACTTTTCGGAATGCCAGAATCAGAACAGCAGCCATGACTGCTGTAGCCAGGGTGACGAGAATCAGCTCAAATGGCCAGTAGGAATGGGCGATTCCATCCGAGCCGAGAGGCAGCATCCTTAGGCCAACTACGTACCCAGAGAAAGAGCCGGCGATAGCCGCAGCCGCAATACGGCTTTTCGGCTTGTCCGACAGAATTATGGCTGAACTAATCACACCGGCACAAATAAGGTACGGAACGTAGAAGGGAAGCCCAATATTCGGCACTTGGATGACGGGCCACCAGCAGAGTGCAGATCCCAGGGCGGTGAGCAGAAGCAGGAGCGGTTCTCTATTCATGCGATCCTCGCGTGAAACGCTTGGTGGCCGTATCCGATTGAGTGCGGAGATCTTCTTCGCTCGGTTTGCACGTGTAGGGAGCGTCGTTCGTCCAGCAATCTGCGACAGCTTTGGCTGCTCGACGCAAGGCGGGATGTGTGGCCGAGTCTGCAGCCAAGGTATACAGGCGGCCTCGTTCCACTTCCAGATCTTGTGCTGTGAGCTTCATCCTTGCCACGAACTGGAGCAGGAAGATCGACATCGCGTGTCGCTGAAAAACAATTTGAAGAGCGGCGTCGTTTACGCGCTCATTGGCATTACTGAGGGCGATGTTGTGGAGCAGATCGGAGACAGTCTCTTGAGAGTGGCCCGGGTCCTGCAAAAAGGCGATCACTGCGCCCGTAGCGTGAGGGTCATCATGGCCGAGTCGAGCAACATCACCGATCACCGACACACCTGCCTGATCTGCTGACCGCTGTCCCTCCAGGGGTACGGGCGACTCAAGCTCCTTGAGCAAGGCAGGAAGAATGATCGTCTTGGCTTCGGGCGTACCGAAAAACCAGGGATACGTTAGTTGAACAGCGCCTCGCACCGGACGTGCAGGATCGTCCAGATGAGCAAGGAGCCGCGGTAGAGCCGGCGCCAAGGTTTGAAGTCTCTCGGGATCGCCTGAGATAGAAGAGCTGGTGGCTTCCGCTGCGTTATCGAAGCACAATGCCGTGTAGGACCGCACTATGGGCGAAGGATCGTCGAGAGCGTTGATCAGAGTTGGGAGAGCCCGGCGTACCTCCACAGAGGATGCTTGACTGCAATGCTCAGCACGCGGAAACAGCTGTTCCGGGTCAAAGGTCTGCTGAGCTGCAATGCGGCGCGCTTCGACAAGATCTCCTGAGAGATCGATGGCGGTTGGGACCGGCGCTTGTGGGTAGCCATTGCCGACAAAAAGGCCACTGAAAAGACACAGCTTCAAGCTCGTCCTGCTGAATGTTGCCATGAACAAATTCTGCCGGATTCTAACGGTCTCTTGGTTAAAGGTTCTTTGTTTCATCGGTACTCACGAACGGGCATTTCAGACACATACCAGCTGCGGTTACAGTAGAGCCGTATGGAAAACCGCATCGTCTGCCCGTGTGGTCGCGTTTTGGAAAAGCGGAACCGCGCGCCGGACTTCTCGCGTCGCGGCAGGGTACATTGCCGTTGTAACGCCGTTCTGGGTCATGACGAGGACGGCAACTGGGATGCTTTGCTGATCGCACGGCGAGAGAGCTTTGGCGCGCTCCGGAAGCTTGCCGGTCACACTGCACTACTTCTCTTGCGGCTAAGTCGATCGATAAGGATACCCACCTGGCGCTGGATCAGACTCGGTTTCATTACTCCCTTGCTGAGCCCCAACAAAGCTCCGCACGTCCGGCTTGAAGTCAAAATGACTCCCTTTCCGTCCATCTAAGAGGTTGGAAACGTCGCTCTGATCCCGAGTTCTCATACGTACTATAAAGGAGTTACCGTACATACATTGCGTCCAGAGGACCACCAAAGGTAAGGGCCAACGTTGGGGACCGTTACGATACGTCCGAGAACGAAATCTGTTCGGTTACCGTTCACAGCTAGAGTCGCAACGTCGTTCAGCAGTTCGAAATGGCTCGTTCATCGAAATGATTCCTGCCTGCTGCAGTCTGTGTGCCAGAGTGGGATGTGGCGCTTCCACTAAGATCCGTGCGTGGCTGGCTGCTCTACGCGAGCGCGTGGCTACCCTACGCCGCAAGCTATTTTCTGATTTTCCGGCTGCAGCGCTCCCCCTATCGTGAAGCGCTGCTCTATGCCGTACTGAATGTTCTGCCCGCGTCCATTCTCGGGGTCGCTGTTTTCTGGTTAGCTGGGAAGTTACGATGGCCAGACCGTCGGACGTCAGTCCTGGTTCCTGCGCACCTGATCGGGTCTGTCCTTTACGCATTGATCTGGTGGGTCTCAGTGCAACTGCTGATGTCCTTGCAAATGCTCTTTGCGACTCATCGCTGGCGGTTCAACGCTTGGGGCATCTATGCGGCGCAGTGGCAGGCCTTTAGCGGTCTCATGGTCTACGGTACGCTGATTGGCTTCTCCTACATGGTGCAGGCACAGGAGCGGGCCCAGCATCAGGAGCGGCTCCGGATCGAGGCGGAGACTCTCCGGGTTCGGTCGGACCTCAGTGCCCTGCGCTCGCAACTGAACCCTCACTTTCTGTTCAACACGCTCCATTCGGTTACCTCCTTGGTCGGCTCCGATCCTGCGAAGGCCGAGCAAGCCCTTCTGAGTCTTTCGTCGATGCTCCGTTATGCGTTGGGCTCCCATAGTGAAGTTCAGGGCTCAGAAGTGACATTGGAGGAAGAACTTCGCTTTACTGAGGCGTACCTTGCTTTGGAGAAGCTCCGGCTCGGTGACCGGCTCCGTGTGGAACGTTCTATCGATCCCGCCACACTCTCGTTAGAGCTTCCGTCTCTCACGCTCCAGCCTTTGGTTGAGAACGCGATTAAGCACAGCATTTCCAAGCGCCCCGGGGGAGGCACTGTGGCCATCAGGGCAGCACTACACCAGGGCAGCCTCCTCCTCGATGTCTGGGATGACGGCAACGGCGCTTCGCCTGAGCAGCTGAAGAACAGCACCGGCCTTGGCCTGAAAACGGTGCGGCGGCGCGTGGAGCTGTACTACGAGCAGCTTGCGACCATGACCGTGCGCTCAAGCCCAGGATGCGGGCTCAGTGTCTCACTCTCCCTGCCCCAGGATGAGTTGCCGGGATGACCATCCGGGCCCTGATCGTCGAGGATGAATCGCTCGCTCTTGACCGGCTGCGAGCCTGCCTTTCGTACCTGGAAGACGTCGAACCCGTCGGCGAGGCCCGGGACGGCCAGGCAGCTCAGCAGCTGATCGACACGATGCAACCCGATCTCGTGTTCATGGACATACAGCTCCCGTTGCTCTCAGGCTTCGAAGTGTTGAGATCGGTGCGCCACCGTCCGGCCGTCATCTTCACGACAGCGCACAATGAGTACGCCGTATCCGCTTTCGAATGGGGAGCCTTTGACTACCTGCTGAAGCCCTTCGATAAAGACCGCGTCGCTCTAGCGCTCGCACGCTTTCAGCAAAGAAGTGGGTTGAAGGACAGCGGGTCCGCAGTAGCTGAGCGCCTGGACACCACCGAGAGCCGTGGCCTGATTCGCCGCTTTTTTGTCAAGCAGCGAGGTGTCGCTCTGCCGGTCAACACAGAAGACATCATCGCCATCACTGCCGAAGGCGACTACTGCAGAGTCCATCTTGTGGATCAAAGCCATCTCGTACATCTACCACTGCGCGATTTCGAGGCACGCCTCACACCAGAGCTCTTCCGGCGCATACATCGATCGGCTCTTATTAACACGACGAAGATTCAGAGGGTGGAGGCGATGGGACGAGGCGGACAGGTAACGGTAGTGAACGGCTTGAAAGTCAACGCAAGCAGAGCTGGTCTCGCAGAGTTGAAGGACCTTCATCTGTGAGGTCTGCCGACCGTTCTGGCCTGCTTACAGAAAACTTCGAATTGTAAGGTCCAGAGCTTTTTAGGGTAAGGCCAGGATTGCTATGCGCCTACTCTTCCTCTTCGCTTCCTCCGCCGCCTTCTCGACATTTACTTCCCAAGCGCAACTCTGTAGCCGTGGCAGTTCACTCGCAGGTCTCGTCCTTGATCCGAGTGGGGCCGTCGTGCAGGGAGCGAAGATTGAGATTGCTTCGAGCGAGCGAATACAAAACACGCGGTCAGAAAAGGATGGACAATGGTCAGTTCCCTGCTTGGCGGCGGGCGCCTATCGCGTACAGGTCAGCTCGCCTGGGTTCGAAAGCGTGAGGCTAGGACCCATAGCCCTGCCGCTGAACCCACCGAACCTGCTCACGACGAAGCTTCGCATCGCGCCTGTTGCGGTGGCTATCGATGTGCCCAGTACAGAGCAAGGCGCGCAGTCGGGCGGCTTCAACGTCTTGTCTGAAAAAAAGCTCGAGGGTTTCGCGGAAGATCCGGACGACTTCCAGAGGCAGCTGCAAGCATTGCTGCAGCTTCGGGAGGCATGCCTGGCACCGCCCTGATCACGGTAGATGGCTTTCAGAGCCCTTCAGCGCTGCCTCCCAAATCCGCCATTCAGGAGGTCCGAATCAGTCCGGACATGTTCTCTGCGGAATATGAGTACCCACCCTATGCCGGTGGCCGCATAGAAGTCTTTACCAAGCCCGGCCAGGACAAATTCCACGGCGCCGCGTTCGGGGTCATCGGATCGCACATCTGGAATGCGAACGATCCCCTAAGTACCACCGGAACACCCGCCAATAAGCAACGTGAGGGGTTTGAACTGAGCGGGCAGCTGCTGAGCCGCAAGCGAGCGGACTTCGCGCTGGACCTCGACCACCGCAGCATCGATGAGAACGCTGTGGTGAATGCCACTGTGCTGTCAGGGGCTGGCTCGCCCGTTTCGTTCAACCGAACGGTGGCTACTCCACAGCGGTTGTGGCTGGCGAACACCCGCACAGGATGGCAACTCGGGTCGAAGGATACTCTGACGGTCTCCTTCGGAGCGAATGACAACGGTACCGCGAACAAAGGAGTCGGCGGGTTGATGCTTGAGGAGGCCGGCGCATCTGCACGGGTCTCGGAGTTCGACCTGCGAGCGGTAAACACGACGTTCCTCGGCAAAAATCTGCTTCATTCCACGAGGGTCGGTGTGAGCTGGAAGACAACAGAGCAGGCCCCAAATTCCGTTGCGCCACAACTCTCCGTAGCAGGTGCTTTCACGGGCGGTGGCTCGACGATCGGTTCGCTTCACGATGCCGGGCGCGACTTGGAGATCGACGACGAGGTATATCTCTCGCGGGGAGCACACACGCTGAAAGCAGGTCTTCAGGCAATGGGTACCTTCATCCAGGATGAGGATCCGGATGGATTCAACGGCTCCTATATCTTCGGAGGCGGTTCGGCACCTGCTCTCGACGGATCCAACACTACTGTCACCATTTCAGGTCTGGAGCAGTACAGGCGTGCCCTTGCCGGGTTGCCAGGAGGCCGACCAACCGTCTTCTCACAGACCTTTGGCAACAGTACAGTACCACTTCAGCATTGGACCGTGGCCATCTACGCACAGGATGATTGGAGGGTGAACAAGAATCTTTCCCTCTCCGGTGGGCTCCGCTACCTCACGCAGACTGCGCCCACGGTGCTCGGCGGTTTTGCTCCGCGGTTCGGAGCTGCCTACGCCTTCGGGAAGAAGCAAGGCTGGGTGCTCCACGCGCGAACGGGCCTCTTTTACGCCCCCATCGGAGCGGCTCTCAGCCTCGAAACGGTTCGCCTCGACGGCCAACGACAGCGTAGCCTGACGGTCTATTCCCCTGATTTCAGCAACCCCTTTGGCGCGCCGGCGAGTTCGGATCTTATCGAGCAGCAGCGGCGCTTCGCGCCGGGGATTGGCATCTCTCCGTCGTCTCAGTCCCAGTTGAGTATCGAGCACAGCTTCGGCAAGAGTTGGTCGCTCAACGCCAACGCCTACTACACGGCATCCTGGGGTGTCCTGCGTTCCTTCAACGCAAACGCTCCCCTGCTCTCAACCACCTCCAGCGATCCCGCCGCTGCGCCGCGTCCCCTGGCTCCCAATCTGAACCTCTTCGAGTATGGGCGAACAGGACGATTTTCTGGGCCATATGCGTTCGTAGGACTCAATCATTTTGCACAACGCTTCAGCCTGATTTCCGGATACCTTTACAACGGATTTCGCTCAAACGCAGAGAACCCCAACCTCTTCCCGCAGAGCAGCTTTCAGCCCACAAAAGACTGGGCACGCCCTACTGGTTCTCCCACACACAGCGTCTTCGCCGTCATCATCTATTCCCTTCCGTTCAAGATTGGGACTACGACAAACCTAGCTGTAGCAAGCGGCGCGCCATACGACATCACGACTGGGTCTGACCACAATGGTGATGGCGTCTTCAATGATCGTCCTTCGATGGTTTCCAGCGCAGGTCTTGGTGTCTACTCCACCCGCTTTGGCTTGCTCTCAATCAACGAGCCGAACGGGAATTTGCAACGCAATCTAGGGACGATGCCTGCTACGGTGCATCTCGACCTCTCGCTCGATAGATCATTCACCCTTAAAGAAAAGCGGGGACCCACCACGCATCAGCAAACGCTTCGATTTGATGCGAGGTCGTCTAACCTGCTCAATCACGCGAACTATACCGCCGTGGACGGGATCCTTGGAACGCCACAGTTCACACAGCCCGTCTCGGCCGACTATGGGCGACGTATCGAGTTTGGTGCGCGAGTTACCTTCTGAAACGCACTGTGCTTCCTGCCGGCCATCGACTTTGCTAACGTGTACTCGGAACGTCAACCGCGATCAGCAAAGGGAGACGCTCCGGGAAACGCGTGAAACGCCGGCCATCGCATTACTTCCGCTAATGCGACTTCTCGTTACCAACGCGAAGCTTGCACTACTGATTCCCGACAGAGCGCGGGCACCCCGTCTTGAGTCGCTTTATGGCAGCGATTGTGTTCGGCCCCAACTCAGGATGATCATCGTCTTTGCCGTACTTCGGTAAGGTGAGATAGGTATCGACGAAGCTGTAAGGCGGCTGCTTCAACAATGCCGTGATCGCTCCGTCGCCCCGATCCGTCGCAATCGCTTTCGCCATGACATACCCCAACTTGTACTCGGGCTCCGGAACGTAGAATCCGAGAGAGTAAACGGCATCGAAGGATACCGGTATTTGCGCGTTCAAGCCGGTGATGGAAAGCTCAAGGAGAGTCACGTCGTTGCTTAAGTAGGCGAGTCCATCCTGCATCTCGGTCAACGCTTTTTGTGCGGCAGCGCCTTTTGCGTCACGAAGCAGAAAAATGTCACCAACGTAACTCGCAGTGCCTTCGTCATACAACGCTTCCAAGTAGTCGGCTGTCGTGGAGCACTGCTTCGCCAGTGCCGCGTACGGCCCGTTCTCAGCTTCCTTGGCGTGCCACCAAGCCCTCTGTTGGGGAGCGAAGGCCCCTTGAACGGCGTGATACAGTTCATGCGCCATGACAGTTCTTGCTAGGTCGAAGTCGCTGAAGTAGGCGAGATCGAGGAAGAATTGAGGCTTGCCAAAGGCGAAACCTCCCGAAACGCCACCCACAATCAGATATCCGGCGATCGCCACCTGAGCGTCGTGCGGTGAGAACAAATCAACTCGTGTGATGACCCATTGCTGAAAGGCAACCGGACTGGTGTCGATTCGATCCAGAAGCTCAGTGAGTTCCGCCGTACGCGGTTTCAGACGGCTAAAGTTGAACTTAAAGGCCTTGTTTTCAGGCTTGCCCTGCGCGGCCGCCAGGAGTGCATCGGCACAGCTCTGTGTCGTTGCCTTTCTGCCGTAGCTATTCTCTTTTTGAACCAGGCCCTGGTTCCCAGGTAAGCTGCAAGCTTCGTGGGCCTGCTCTAGCGTCAGGCTCGGATTCCGCAGAGCTTGCAAGACGGCCCGAGCCGATGCGGAATCTACGGTTACCTGCGCTCTGCAGACCGCCGACAAGCATGCAAACAGAGCGAGGAGCAGGCGCAGCTTAGAATGTGTCATTTGACTAAAATATTGCATGCCTAACGGCATCCATGAACCGATCAAGTAGTCTCCGTAAAATCGATCCCGCCGAAGCGCCTGATGAGTAACGACAAACGCGGTTGTGGGAAGTTGAACCTCCAGCCCCCGGCCGCTCCGTTGCTGACGAGAATGCGACTTCTGGTTACTGACCGGCACTAATGGCGCCTGTCGCTCTATGATGGGGGCAGTTCCAGAATCCAAGCCGGTGAGTTTTGGTACTCCACCAGGGCCAGATCGGTGAATCCACATTTCAGAGCCACGTGGCGGGACGCTGTGTGGCCTTGCTCAATGAGACAACGGATCGCTTGCGCCTTCCCAAAGGCGATCGCGCCCCATGCCAGCATAACCTGCGCTGCCTCTGCCGCATACCCCTTGCCGTGCGCTTCTGCGGCAAGCACCCAACCGATCTCCGGCGCGAGAGTGATCTGCGGCTTCGTGATTCGATGGTAGTCGGCAAACCCGGCCTCGCCGACGAAGCGGCGAGTCGCCCGCTCTTCGATTGCCCAGTAGCCGTAACCAAAGTGCGCCCAGTGGCCAATGTAGCGGAGGTAACGCATCCAGGTCTCCTGCAAGTTCTGGGGAGTGGTGCCGAGAAAGCGCACCACAGCGGGGTCAGCCCACATCTCCACCATTGCCGGGAGGTCGGCTTCGGTGTGGGCGCGCAGCTGCAGGCGAGCGCCTTCGAGTATCGGGATTCGCGGCAGGCAAGGGTGTGGTCCGTGCATGCGTTCAGTCTGCCTGAAACAGGGTGCGAGAGCATTACTGACGAGAATGCGCCTCTCGTTACCAATCCCTTCTGAACCAAATGTGAGAATCGGGTGGTCAGGATCACAGCCGCAAATGTGGGTGTAGCGCACCCTTGAACAAGGGTAGATAGCGAGGCTGAGATAGCGCCATTGCCCCCGCGAAGAACGCCATAGTTCCGATAAACGCGAGAAGCATACAGCCAACATCGGACCACTGCTTGCGTGGGACCGCGATGTAAACAAGGAGAGCACCGATGATGAGGGCGAGGTTTCCGAACCAGGCCGGTACTGAAATCAGAAGATCTGGTCTTGCTACGTGGGCGGTCTTTAAGAAGAGGTGTACTTGTTGTAATCCGTTACGGAAGAAGGTCGTGACAAAGACGTTTACATAATCCCAGAAAGAGGCGGCAGCAGCGCCGATGAAGCAGCCCCACTTGCTTCGTCGTGAGATTAGGACCAAAGAGGCTACGTACATCCAGCTCTGAAGAAAGTGGAGCCAGCGTATGTCGGATTCCCAATATGCCGAGAAGTACAAAACCGCAATGAAAGTCAGGCCTCCAGCAAAAGCCAAGCCTGTCCCGAAGCGCCGGAGAGCGTGCATAACGCTTTATACGCGAGATTCGGTGATTTCCTATCGATGATTTCAGCCTTCCGAAAGGCCTAGATCCCCACAAACGCGGTTGTCGGAAGTTGAGGCCGGGGAGGTCGTCACAAACGTTCGTTTGTGATGAGGGGCTCTACCCGACATTTCTACTTCTCCGCTTCGATCCTCGAGGGCAATCAGCGATTCAGTTACTGGTATGCTCACCCTGAAAAGGGGATAGGCATGCATAGGTCCGCACTCTTCCTTTGTGGCGCTGCTTACGCTTTGGTCTCAGCGAGCGCTTACGAACAAGCTGTACAGCCCTCACCACAGCCTAGGGATGTGCTAGTTGATGTCGCGCCTGCACCCTCCGACCGCTATCCGGCCCGGTGGTACCCAGCCAAAAACGACGTGGTTTATACCGAGACGATCACGCGGCACTTGCCATATATAGGCATCCTTGTCACCAGCAGCCACTTCGTAAAGCCGAGGAACGGGGCCGTGGAAGCGGCTGAGCAGCGAACTCATCAAATGCGTGACGGGTTGGGACGCCGACGGCATGAGGTAGAGATGGACCGACTTGATGCGCATGGCAAGTCCATCAAAGCTTACGAGGTGACAGTCCACGACACGGTCTCACATTGTGACTTCCGCTGGATGGAGCCGTGGGTAGTGACACTTCCCCAGTTCAGCCAGCCGGTGGCGACGGCCACCTGCCGACCTCTAAGAGAGCGCTACACGCTCCAAAACGTCTGGCGCGACGCAATCGTTACTACCACGAAGCATCGGCAAGATCCCTTTGGAGATACTATCTCTCAGCCTCTGCGCACCCGCATGATGGAAGGGCTTGAGGCCGAGGGCACGCAACTGACAAAGGTGCTGTTGGATCGGAACGGTGCACGTACAGGAAGCATAGTCACGGAGATCTGGTACGCTCCGGGCTTGGATGAACTGCTTAGCATGAGCCAGACCTTCACCCCGAGTGAGCCTGGAACCCCACCGAGCTTTCGCTTGACGCTGATTCAGCAGCAGGAACCGGACCCAAGTCTCTTTTACCCACCGAAAGGCTATCGCATCGAGTCGAGCGCGCCGCCAAGTCATTGATCGCCTGCATCGCGCTACCGCCGTCTCTCCCTCAAGACGTTGAGCAATGCTGTTGTCACAAACGTTCGTTTGTGCTAACGATTCGGGACTACTGGTGATGACGCGTCTTGTGGGTACTCACAGACCACGGGCAATTGCTTCGCCCCGTTCACGCAAACTCTCCATCCTTTTGGATTAGCATCGCCTCATCTATGACGGATCGCCGGTTGTTCCAAACTGTAGCGTTGATCTTAAGTACCTCGATCCCGCTAGGCTGCTCTTCCGATTACGCTCCGATCCCGGGACGGGTTGGTCGTGACGAAATGGGGGTCTACACGGCCTGGCTTGAAGGCTACCGGAGTAAGCACCCGTCGCAGACAGTGCAGGTGTTTTCGGTCACCTTTCCACTCCCTTTTGGTTCTGACGAGCGAACCGCGGCACACGATCGAGTCAAGGACGAACGCAAGGCTCTTCGGCACGACGGGGTTATGACTTCAGGCCTTGATGAACTGGCTTCGCTAGGAAATGCTTACTACCCACTACCAGAGCAGCTTGACCCGAAGCTCGCTATCTCCGTTTCGCCATGCTTCGGCGGGCCCTGCCCTCAGAAGAGAGCCGAAGATCCAAACATCGAAGTCGTCACTGTAAGCTTTTCCCGGGTTGCCTTCAGTCATGACGGTAAGACAGCTTTTCTGCATGCCGCGTTAGGTACAACACACGGAGACATCCATTATGGTGGGACGTCGTTCTACATGGTGGCCAGAAAGAGCGACAGCACTTGGCGATTCAGACAAGTTGGCCCAACGGTGATCTCTTAACGATCCAGCAGAACGGGAGTTGAACTGCTTTAGTCCACACCAACGCAGTTGTGGGGAGTTGAGGCCAGTGCGTCGTCACAAACCTTCGTTTGTGATGAGGTCAGTCGGGTTAGGGTGTAGCCGTTGTTTGCAGGCTTCGGGACAGCAGCACCAGCAGAATGCATGGTGCGTAGAGCAACACCGTGAGAAGCCAGACGGCACCCGGATACAACGGCAACCTTCGTTCAAGCCAAACGTAAATTGTAGATACAGCCACAGGTCCGGCGACCGCGACCATGCTCGTGAGACTCGTGAGCACGCCCTGTAGTTCTCCTTGCCGATCTTCAGTGACAGAGCTAGACAGCATCGCCTGGACTGCCGGTGCAGCAACTCCTCCCAACGAGAGCAAAGGAATGGACGCAAAAGCAGCCCCGGTAGTACGCACTAGAGAGAAAGCGGTGAAGGCCAAGGAGTCAACCGTCATGCCCGCAAGGACCGTCACCCTTGAGCCCAGTTTCCGCTGCGCGAGGTCCGGCAGCAGGATTTGGCCAACGGCATGTAGCAGACCAAAGAGAGCAAAGGAGCAACCAACAGAAAAAAAGCCGACCAGCCGAACCGCTCCGTTCCGTAGAGGACCCACAAAACACTTGGGACTTGCCCTACCATGGCTAGCGTGCAGGAGATGTACAGGAGAGGTCCGATGCCTTTGAGTTGGCGTAAAGAAGCCAACGATGCAAACGGGTTGAGTTGAATGGGGCGAAGTTCAGTCTCTTCAACAGTGCGGTGCGACTCTGGAAGAGTGAAGAAACAGACGAAAGCGCCGAGTGCATTCAGAGCTGCGGCCAGGTAGAACGGTACCCGCAGTGAGTACACCCCGACAGCGCCGCCAAGATTTGACGGTGGTCAATGCCTATGTGTTTAGGACGGGATAGTAAGCAGCAGGTGGGCGGTTGAAACATCGTTCTTCGCAATCATCCTCGGCCAACGTCGTCAGCTTGTTAGCACAAACGAAGGTTTCAGACTGCACAACGCCGGAACGGTCTCTTTCTCGGTTAAAGAGGGTTCAGGACAGGCTCTTGGAGAAACGCAAGAATGCTAAGTAAAGTAAACAAGCCAAGCCACGTGACCAAAGGTAGCGTTCTCGACGGCCTCGGACTGACGCAGGAAGAGGTGACCGAAGCCAGAATCAAAGCCGATTTGTGGCGAGATCTGGTCTCTCACATCAAGTCACTACAGCTGACGCAGAAGGAGATGGCGAAGCGTCTTGGCATCCACCAGCCTGAGGTCAGCAGCCTCCTGAACGGCAAGCTCTCAAAATTCAGTTCAGGCACGCTTATCCACTATGCGATTGTTCTCGACATGGGTGTGTCGGTGAAGCTTACCGCCCCGAAACAGAAAAGACGCGTTGTGAAAGCCTTAAGCGGCGCCTGCGCCCTGGCCTTCGTATCCGCCGCACACGCCCAGGGGACGATGAGCTTCTCTGGAGCACAGCCCCTTCTGGGAGCCTCCCAGACATCCGCACTTTACGTCGGCGTAGCTATCTGCTTTAGCTGCCTCATCTTCGCCCAAATTTGCATGATGCCGGGCGGCTTTCAGGATGCTATTTCGGCATCGTTCGTGCGCTCCGGCAAAACGGTCCGCCATTTGCAGAAGCTGACATTTGCAAGTGTCTAGGTCTCTACAGGCCAGATTGCCCACTTCCTAACTTTGTGCGATCTGCGTGGTGACGATGATTCCCGCCCTTCTCTTCCTAAACGCCCACATACAGGCGTCAGAAACGGCCCCCGCCAACGCCTGCACAGGCGCGCGTAGGAGCACATTTCAGGGTGTTGTGGATGACCCCACGGGTGCCCTCATTCCGGGTGCAACGGTAACTTTAGACCGCAAGCAGATCATGAGCGGAGCAGACGGGAGCTTCAAATTTGCTTGCGTCAGCCAGGGCAAACAGACTGTTCTCGCGCATGCCCAAGGGTTCGCTGATCGTACAGTCCAGTTGATCTTGCCACTCCGAGGGCTTGCCCATATCACACTCTCGCCTGCTGCCACTGAGACGGAAGTGGAGGTGGATGGGGATGCGCCGAGCTTAGATGGTCCAAGTAAACGGATCTCTGGGGATGCGCTACAAAACACTTGCTGATGACCCGGATGACCTGCTGCGAGAGCTGCAGCAGTTGGGCGCATCCTCTGGCGGTAGCCCAGCCAACACGTTGATCACAGTCAACGGTTTTCAGGGTGCATCGAAGCTACCGCCCAAAAGCTCCATTGCCTACATCGAAGTCGATCCGGATCTTTACTCGGCCGAATACCCTTATCCGCCGTACTCAGGAGGCCGCGTGAATATATTCACCAAGGCTGGAGAGAAAGCGTTTCACGGGACACTTTTTGCTACCAATGGAAGCCCATGGGAGAACGCTCGCGACCCGTTCTCTCCAGGGAAGGCTCCTCTGGGTAAACAGCGATATGGCTTCGAGCTCACCGGACCGATCCGCAAGAAAGGGTCAGACTTCGCACTCGATCTCGAACACCGTACGATCAACAACTACGCGGTCGTTAATGCAGTCACGTTAAATGCTGCCGGTTCCGCCATGACGCTTGTTGCCAGCGTAGCCACTCCCCAAAATCTCTGGGAAGGCGAGGCACGCATAGATTGGCAGATTGGAAGCCGCAACAACTTCGTAGCGACCTTCTCCTCCAACGTCGCTGGTCTTCAGAACCTTGGGGTGGGTGGAACGATGCTGGCGGAGACCGGCTATGACAGTGACCAGTATGACCAGGTCCTGCGCTTTCTGGACCTTACCACCATCTCTGAACATTTCGTTCACGAAGCTCGCCTCTCCATTCGTTGGGACGGGCAGGGCGCCTCGCCTGTATCGGAAGCGCCACAGATAAACGTTGCGGGGAGCTTTACCGGAGGCGGCTCTAGAACAGGTCCGCAGCAATTGCACGAGTTCAATCTTGAAGCCGACGATGATGCAATCATTAGCTCAAGAAAGCACACCTTGAAGCTCGGCACGCAGTTCATGCTCTATGGTGAAAACCAACAGCTCACCAACAACTTCAACGGCACCTACACCTTTGGCGGCGGAACGGCGCCAGTGCTCGACAGCAACAACGTCCCCGTCCCCGGTGCGACGCAAATGATCTCAGGAATCGAGCAATACCGGCGCACCTTGCTGAAGCTGCCCGGAGGAACCCCGACCGCATTCGGCAACGTGGAGGGCAATCCGTTGGTGCGCTTCACCCGACTTCAGGATGCTGTTTATATACAGGACGACCTTAATGCCGGGCACGGTCTGCACCTTCAGGGTGGACTCCGTTACGCCCTACAGAACAATCCAACAACGTTCAATGCCATTACTCCCAGGATCGGACTCCTCTGGTCGCCGAAGAAGAGCCGCTTCACCTTCCACTTCCGCGCCGGTTTGTTTTCCACTGTTTTTAAGGAGACGGATCAAGCCGAGATGCTGCGTGAGGACGGCGTTCAACGGATCACAAGCACGGTATACAACCCCGTGTACGGTGATCCTTTCGCCACCGGGACACCGATACGTTCTGAGCGGCGATTCTCGCCGCACATCACAAGCGCCAGCAACGTCTCCCAAGAGGAGGGCGTCTCTTATGATCTTGGTCTCGGCTTCCACGTCAACGCGAGCTACAGCTCCAATCGGATGTGGAACGACCTGCGCACAAGAAATATCAATGCACCCTTAAATGGAATCCCCACAGGACCAAGAGCACTTGGCATTCCGAACCTGAACACTCTGGAGATGCAGAACAGCGAACAGAACCGAGGCAACGCGCAAGTACTAGATCTCGCCAATACCCGGTTCAAGTTCCTGCACGTTGAGGCTGGGGCTGTCCGCGTGCGGGTTACAACGGACGCTGATACCGATCACTTCTCCACCCCTCAAAACAGCTTTCCGGACGTTGGCGAGTTTGCGCAATCAACCGGTTCTCCTGTGTGGCAAATGTGGGGCGGCTTTTGGTTGCGGCTTCCCCGCCTTTTTTTTCCTCAGCACTGATTTCAACGCCAACGGTGACGAGCATTACAACCTAACCACAGGTTTCGACAACAACGGAGACGGAGATTTCAATGACCGGCCCCAATACGCCTTCCCAGGTAGCCCCGGAGCCATTGCGACGAGGTACGGACTGCTTACCTCGACAGGAGGCATCGGTGTTCTTAGGCGTAATGAGGGAGTGTTGCCATGGAGGTTTTATGTAGATCCCAACATTCAGAAAGTCTTCCCTTTGACAAGAGATCCGAAAGCCGAACACAAGCAACAGGTCACGGTGAACATACGATCCTCAAATGTCCTCAATCACACCAATGTTCTGCAGGAAGGTGGGGTGCTTGGCTCCCCACTCTTTGGCGTCCGCTTCGCGGCTGACAACGGACGGCGGGTTGAGGCCGGGATACGCTATAGCTTCTAACCAGAACTCCCACAATGCCGCTTGCACAAACCTTCGTTTGTGATGAGGGGATGCAGTGGCGAGCAGACCATCGCAAAGCCGAGCGGTTTTGTGGTCTGCTGCGTCTAGCTTACAAACCCTGCATTGGAGAACCAGTATTGTGCCTTGAAGTCGACCAGTTTTAGCTTTAGCTTTCCTCGCCCTGTACGGCAGCGCCGTGATGCCCATCGTCGCGAAATCAGTGAAAGCGCCCATTCTCGGGAATTATGGCGGAAACGATATCCAATGGTTCGTGAAACTCCACGTAGATCAAGACCCATCAGGCACTCTCACCGGAACGAACGACATCGTGGATATCGGAGTCTATGGCATTCCCTGTGCAGACGTAGTTCTCTAAGGACGGCATTTCACCTTCTCGGTTCCGGCCCTCCAGGGTAAATACGACGGGGAGGTGAGCGCAGACGGCAATACGATTACAGGCGTTTGGACTCAGGGTTCGCCGCGTCCTCTGAAGTTCACCAGATTGGTTCCTGCGACGGCGAAGAGCTTGGAAGGACAGTTAGTGCAGATCGACGCCCTGGTCGCATCGGAATTCACGAAACATCCTGTCGGCAGCGTCACTGTGGGAGTCGTCTCAGGAACAGAATTGCTTTGGACAAAGAGCTACGGTGATGCCGATATGACGAAACACATACCGGCAAACAGTGACACCGTCTATCGCATCGGCTCTGTCACCAAAATGTTTACCGGCCTAATGCTTGATCAGCTTGTGGAGGACGGGAGAGTACACCTGTCTGACCCTGTGCAGAAATACCTCCCTGAGGTTTCAACTGTTCAGGGCAGGTTCCCCGATGCGCCGCCGATCACCTTGGTGCAGCTTGCTACGCATACATCAGGCTTGGGGAGGGAACCTGACGACATGAACCGCTATGACCACGGTCCAGCTAGGGACTGGGAAAAGCAGCTCGTGGCCGCGCTGCCACATCTCCATTACGCCGCAGAGCCCGGCACAAGATACATTTACTCCAACATGGGATACGCGACACTTGGCGCAGCGTTGAGCCGAGCCGCCAAGCAGTCGTACTTGGACTATGTTCCCTCACATATATTCAAGCCCCTTGGCATGACGCATACGGCTCTTGAGTCAAACCCGACTCTACAGGCACATCTGGCGAGTGGATACGAGCTGGGAGGGGACGGGGTTGATAGCGCGACCCCTCTGCGCGAGCAAGCTGGCCGCGGTACCGTGTGCCGAATGGTGCGGTCTACACCACAGTAGGCGATCTGGCGAAGTTTGCTTCATTCCTGATGGGGAACGGTCCCGATGACGTATTGAAGATCACCAGCTTGCACCATGATCTTGATCAGGTGATTGTGCCGTCGAACTCCCGAATGACTGAAGGGTATGGTCTTGGTTTCATGGTGCGGCGTCGTGCGGAGTACGTGGCTTTTGGGCATGGCGGCGATCTAGCCGGGTAT
>CAZZWG010000015.1:0-12651 GCA_964657685.1 Verrucomicrobia bacterium Tous-C9LFEB
TGGCCTAGAGGAATGACCGTCTAGAACAGAATTCGGCTTACGAGCCGCCTGCACACTTCACCTCATCCAACCTGTCCCCCAAAGGTGGTAACCGCCGAGCTGTGCATGCATCATCGCGGTTACGGAAGTCATCGTAGAATCTCCACATCCGTATGATCAAACTGGACCGCCTGCACAGCCTCTGCCTGCTTGCCTCGCTCGCTCTGCCCGCCGTGCTCGCAGGCTGCGGCGCAGGCACAATCACCACCGAAACCGCGGGCTCCTTCGCCATCAGCGGGGACGTCCACGGCGGCATCCAGCCCATCGCCGGCGCGACCATCCAGCTCTTCGCCGCCGGTAACGGCGGCAACGGATCGCAGTCCCTCAGCCTGCTCACCACGCCCGTCATCACTGACGCGCAGAGTCACTTCAGCCTCACCGGTGATTACAGCTGCCCTTCCGCCAACGCCCAGGTCTACCTGGTCGCCCGCGGCGGCAACCCCGGCTACCCCGGCAACGTCAACAACCAGGCCCTCGTCCTCCTTTCCGCCCTCGGCAGCTGCAGCAACCTCATCGCCAACCCGAATGCCTTCATCTCCGTCAGCGAGGTGTCCACCGTCGCCGCGGTCTACGCGCTCGCGCCCTTCATGACCGCCTACGATCACGTCGGTGCCAGTGCCAGCAACATCCAGGGCATCACCAACGCGTTCCTCGATGCGCACCTGCTCACAGACCCGTCAACGGGACTCGCCCCGCAGTTGCCCTCCAACCTGTCCATCGAGTCCGCCAAGCTCTACGCTCTCGCCGACGCCATCGTGCCCTGCGTCAACTCCACCGGCGGCTCCGCCTGCACGCCACTCTTCACCGCGGCAACACCCACCAGCGGAACCGCCCCGACAGACGTCCTCGGCGCTCTGCTCAACATCGTCAGGAACCCCGGCCACAACGTCGCAGCCGTCTACAACGCCATCTCCTCCACGCCGCCCTATCCCACCACGCTCACCCAGGCCCCCAACGACTGGACCATGACCCTCACCGTGAAGGGCGGAGGCCTCGACGAGCCAACCGGTCTCGCCCTCGACGCACAAGGCAACGTCTGGGCGACCAACTTCGGCGACCCCGGTCCTGCCGGTCTCGTCGCCTTCACGCCCCAGGGCACACCGTTCGCCGGCTCACCCTTCGGGGTCGGTCTGCAAACCGATTCCTACGGCTTGACTATCGACAAAGCCGGAGACATCTGGACCTTGAGCCAGGAGAACATCAACTCCGGCTCTACCGTCGGCAGCGTCGCCAAGTTCGGGGGCGCAAACTCCCCCACCCCGGGCGCTCAGATCGGTCAGTTCTACGACAGCACCATCGACTACCCGGAGTCGATCGCCTCGGATCCTACCGGCAGCGGCACCATCCTGATCGGCAACTATGTTGGGGGGACTGTGACCCTCTACAACCTTGACGGAAGCTACCGGACAAATCTCGGCAGCCACCAGGCCGTCTTCCCCGTCTCCGTCACATCCGACGGCGCAGGCGGCGCTTGGGCAGGTGACCAGGGCGATGACAACATCGTCCATATGCTCTCCGACGGCACCGTACAGAAGGTCGTATGTTGCAATGGAGCACAGACCGTCGCGCTGGATCTTGCGGGGAACATCTGGGCCACGAACTACTACCCTACCGGCATTCCACCCGCCTATAGCTTCAGCGAAGTGAGTCCTAACGGCACCGTGCTCATCAACAAAAAGGGCGGCGGCGGACTCTACTCTCCGGGCGGCGGCGTCATCGATGCCGGAGGTCAGTTTTGGGTAGCAAACTACTACGGAAGCAATGGAGCAGCGTATGGCACCATCAGCGAGATCGCAGGCAATAGTACGTCGGTCCTCGCCGGCACAGCGCTTAGCCCGGCAACGGGTCTCGGAAGAGACGCGCAGATGTCGCTTGCCTACACGCTCGCTCCCGACGCGAGCGGCAACCTCTGGGTAGCCGTCCGCAATGGCAACAGCCTGCGCATGTTCTTCGGTTTGGCTACACCAACCGCCACGCCCGCGACGCCTATACCCCAGGCGCCTTGAAGTTCCTCTCCTCGTCCGAACATCTCCACTCGTGCGTGCCTGCCCAAGCCTGCACTCGTCTAACCTGTTGTGATCTGTAAAACGGTAGGACGGCTCGCCGCCTTCGCCCTGCTCTCCAGCCCGCTTTTTGCGGGAGCAAATCGGACCGCGCTTCCGCAGAAGGCAAATCCGTTCGAACTGCTCACCCGCCGCATGGACGTTGACGTTGATGGCGCTCCGAATGCCTATGGTCCACCCGGTAGCCGCGCTCTTGACTCGCTCAAGCACGCCCATTATCGCGGCTGGAAAGGTGCGGCGATCGTCGGCTACCTCACCGAAGAGGACCACCCAAACATCCCCGTGCTGCAAAGCGCAAAAGATCCTTTTCCGGGGTTGTACATCTCGCAAACCGCCTATACCGACCCGAAAAGAACCGCGGAGCGTGACGTGAATCGTTACGTCGACGCAACCCGCATCAATTACGTCGTTCTTGGAGACCAAGCCAGGCGCCGCGGCGTCGTTCTGGGTGACTTTGCTGCCGTGCACTCGCGCCGCACCGGACGCAGCGTTTTCGCCATCGTAGCGGATGACGGAAATCCCTCAGGAGATGAGGGTTCGTTGCATCTGCTCCAGGCACTTGGCTATCCCTTCCACGACGGGGTTCACGATGCCGTCGAGGGACCCGAGATCCTCATCCGCTACTACCCGCATTCGAATCCAGAGCACCTCTTCTTCCGCTCCCAGGGGGCACTAGACGCATCCGCCGCCCGCCTCGAGCTTTCATGTGACTTCGCATCAAGTCATCTGGCACACGTGCGGCATCCAAAGACCGGTACGGAGTAAGTCCACCGCCCGGTCTGGTGCGCGGCTCGCAACAGGCCAAAACAACAACTTATCAAGAGGCTCTTATGGAATTCCGTCAACTCGGCCGCTCTGGCCTGAAAGTCCCTGAACTCTGCTTTGGCACTGGTACCTTCGGCGGAGGCAGCGAGTTCTTCCAGGCCTGGGGCAACACTCAGGTAGAAGAAGCACGCAAGCTGATCGACCTCTGCATGGAGGCCGGCTGCAACTTTTTCGACACCGCCGATATCTACTCGGACGGTAAGAGCGAGCAGGTCCTTGGCGAAGCCATTAAGCACCTCCGTCGCGAGGACCTTCTCCTATCCACCAAGGCTACGTTCCGCTTTGGCAAGGGACCTAACGATGTTGGCAGTTCACGCTCCCACCTGACGCAGGCACTGGAAGGCTCGCTGAAACGTCTCAACACCGACTACATCGACGTCTATCACCTTCACGCCTTCGATGCGATGACGCCCGTGGAAGAGACCCTCAATACGCTGGACAAGTTTGTGCGCGAGGGCAAGATCCGCTACATCGCCTGTTCAAATTTCTCCGGATGGCACCTCATGAAGGCGCTCAGCGTGAGTGAGCGTTACGGCTGGTCACGATATGCCGGACACCAGGTTTACTACTCATTGATCGGCCGCGACTACGAATGGGAATTGATGCCGCTTGCCGCAGATCAGGGTGTAGGTGCGCTGGTGTGGTCACCGCTGGGATGGGGGCGTCTTACAGGCAAGATTCGCCGTGGGCAGCCGTTGCCTGAAACCAGCCGCCTGCACAAGGCTGCCGAGGGAGGTCCCACTATGCCCGACGAGTATCTCTACAAAGTGGTCGACGCTCTCGATGAAGTTGCGAAAGAGACCGGTAAATCTGTCCCGCAGATTGCGATCAACTGGCTTCTGCGCCGCCCGACGGTCTCCACGGTCATCATTGGTGCACGGAATGAGGATCAACTGCGCGCCAACCTCGCGGCCGTGGGATGGCAACTTACACCCGAGCAGATAGCGAAGCTCGATGAAGCCAGTCAGCTGCAGCCCGCTTACCCCTATTGGCACCAGGCCCAATTCACGGAACGCAATCCCTTCCCCACACCCGTCGCGTACCTGCCATAACCAACCGTGTGCCCTGGAGATCGCGCGGCGGAATCTCTCTCCCGCCACGCACGACCCCGGAAGCGGGAACAGCATCCAAAGCAGACATTCTATGTCTACCGACCGCCGTTCCTTCGTCCGCAACGCCTCTGTTGCAGGCGCCTTCACCGCGCTGGCTCCTGCTGGTCTCGCCTGGGCAACCCGAATGAGTGCCACGGCGCAATCACCCGCATTGCAGGACCCTAAGAAGACCGGGATACCGGGCGACGCCGCCCTGCCGGCGAACCTGCCAACGCTCCGTGAGGCCGCTGCACAACGAGGTCTCCTGGTAGGCACGGCGGTTGCCGCAGCGCCACTGCGGAACGACCCTGCCTATGCTGCGCTCGTCAAACAGCAGGCCAACATTCTGGTCGCGGAAAATGCCATGAAGTTCGGGCCAATCCATCCTGCGCCGGACAAGTTCTTCTTTGACGATGCCGACGCGTTATTCGCCTTCGCGGAGACCAACGGCATGAAGGTACGTGGACACAACTTTGTGTGGCACCGTCAACTGCCGCGCTGGTTCGCGGGCTACGTGACCAAGGCCAACGCGGAAGCTATCCTGACCAACCACATCGAAACCGTTGGCGGACGCTACGCGGGCCGGGTGCATAGCTGGGACGTAGTCAACGAAGCCATCCAGGTGGACGACAATCTGGAAGGCGGCCTTCGCAACTCGCCCTGGTACCAGCTCCTGGGACCGGGCTACCTCGACCTCGCTTTCCGGACCGCGCGCCGGGTCGATCCCAAGGCCTTGCTTTGCTACAACGACTACGACATCGAGAGCGAGGCACCCGCACAAGCCGCCAAGCGCGCGGCTCTGCTGAAGATGGTGCGCGGCATGCAGCAACGCGGCGTTCCCATTGACGCCATCGGCGTCCAGTCGCACATCAAGGCTGCTGACAAACAAGGGTACGGGCCCGGTCTGCAGAAGTTTATGCAGGATGTCCAGGCAATGGGGCTGAAGCTCCTGCTCACGGAGATGGATGTGAATGACCGCGCACTTCCATCGGATGTGACGTCACGAGACACAACGGTGGGAGCACTCTACCGCAGCTATCTCAACCTTACGCTCGCCAATCCAGCTGTTCTTGCCGTGCTCACCTGGGGCATCACGGACAAGTACACCTGGCTCAACGGCGAGGACTCTCGGCCCGATAAGCTTCCCGAACGGGCTCTGCCGTTCGATGCAGACCTTCACCCGACGCCCGCCTATGTTGCCGAGGTGGAGGCGGTTCGCTCAGCACCATCCAGGGGCTGAGCGAGGTTCCCCTACTCGCTCTCCTGCGGCCCGGGCATCGCGCCGGTGAAGTCCGAGCAGCACGGTCTCATGGCATTGGTGAACTCCATGTATTCCACACGTGTCTGATCCGGGTCATACAGGTTGAGCTGAATCTTGCCGTCACGTCCGGCCTGGATGCTCGTGCAGGCCTTGCCATCGCAGTGGTTGGTTTGCAACTGCGCCAGCACCGTTTGCATGTGCTCCGTACCCAGCGAGAAGTGGTTCATCACACCTGCTTGGTGCAGATCTGGATTGTGCTGGTTCAGCATATATTCAAGCCAATCCTTGCCATCGGGAACCTGCAGACTGACGTAATCGTCCGGCGTGCCGTCTTTCGCGGAACCATGCCAGTAGGGCTTGAAGCCGAGAACTTTTCGCCAGAAGGTATCTTCCTTCGCGCGGTCTTCGACGATGAACCCGACGTGGATCATGTGGTGGCTTGTTGCCGAAGGTAAGGGCTGCGATGCCGCGACCATCTTCGGGATGCCCACCAGGGCCTTTTCGCCCGTTGCCGTAGGGTAGGGTGATTCAACAAAGAAGACCAGATTGCCTTCAGGATCCTTCACGCCGAATTCGTTGTCGTGCATGGGAACAGCCGTAGAAACGCCATGCGCGTTCAGGTACTTTTCCAGCTCATGGGCATCGCGGGTCGTAAAGCCCACTGCGGCCATGCGTAGATTCGGCTGTGGTGGCGCGGTCGCGAGAACTTCCACCCATTGCGAGTGGTTGACGGCGAAAACCATGGTCCCGTCCGGCGCCTTGGTCTCCGGAAAGCCCATGGTGGGTCCGTAGAAAGTCTCGGCCGCGGCCGGGTTCGTGGTGTAGTCGCGGAAAAAGGCAATGCCGGTGATGGCAGGGCGCGTTTGTTGCGCATTGACGAGGCCGGGGACGAATGTCAGGAGGCTGAGCGGAAGGGCGAGGAGGGCTCGACGCATGGCACCTACTCTCTATGAAAGGACGCATGCGGGTCAACCCGGAAGAGTCTGTTTCCTTCGGCAAAGTTGGCGCTTTCCGCAGGGCCTTCTAGAATGAAGGCGTTATGGCCTTTCCACTGAAAGTTTGCGTCGTGTGCGATGAAGAATTTGAGTTGCGGCCCGATAAGCCCGGTTTTGCCAACCGCTGCCCGGAGTGCAGCGCACCGGAGGCAGAAGCCGAACGATCTCAGAAGACGGGCGTAGCAGCCATTGACACAAGCGACGCAGGCGCGAACGCAGAGCGGCGGAAGGCCATTCGCGATCTCCTCTACCGCAAGGAAAGCTAGGGCCGCTCCAGCGCCATGGCTACGGAATTACCGCCGCCGAGGCAGAGAGCAGCTACACCCTTCCGAGCATCCCGCCGTTTCATCTCGTGAAGCAAGGTCACCAGAACGCGCGCTCCGCTGGCGCCAATTGGATGCCCGATCGCCACTGCGCCGCCGTTCACGTTTACGCGTTCCAGCGTGATGCCAAGCTCCTTCGTGACGCCCAACGCCTGCACCGCGAATGCCTCATTCAGCTCAAAGAGATCCACCTCGCCGATGGTCCAGCCAGCGCGTTGCAGAACAGTTTGCACGCCCGTTACCGGGGCAAGCATCACCCAGCGCGGAGCGACACCGCTGGTTGCCTGCGCACGGACGATGGCCATCGGCACGAGGCCGAGTTGCCGCGCCCGGTCAACTGACATCACGACAACCGCGGCCGCGGCATCATTCACACCAGGAGCATTGCCCGCCGTTACGGTTCCGCCCTCCGCTTTGAAGGCGGGACGGAGTTGACCGAGTGCTTCCATAGTTGTGTCCGGGCGGATACTTTCATCCATGCTGAACTGTGTCGGCGTTGCACCCTTCTTCTTCGCAGGAAGAGTGATCGGCAGAATTTCCTCTGCAAAGCGCCCATCCGCCGTGGCCGCAGCCGCCCGACGGTGGCTTTCCAAAGCGTAGGCATCCTGCTGCTCGCGCGTGAAGCCGTGCTTCTCCGCCACCAACTCGGCCGTCATGCCCATATGCTGGCTGTCGCACGCACAAAAGAGCCCATCCTTCACCATGGAATCGACGATTGCGCCGTCGCCCATGCGGTAGCCTTTGCGCGCATTGGGCAGGATGTAGGGTGCATTGGACATCGACTCCATCCCGCCGGCTACAACAATCTCCGCATTGCCTGTCAGGATGGATTGCGCAGCCAATCCAACGGCCTTCAAGCCGCTCCCGCACACCATGTTGATCGTCATCGCAGCGACGCGATCGGCTAGACCGCCACGAAGCGCAGCCTGCCGCGCGGGATTCTGGCCCAGGCCGGCGGGCAGCACGCAACCCATAATGCACTCGTCCACGGTGGCAGGGTCCAGGCTTACCCGGCGCACTGCCTCACGCACCACCATTGCTCCCAGATCCGTGGCGCTCATTTCGCTAAGCGCTCCCTGGAACTTGCCCACCGGTGTACGCACGGCGCTCACAATCGCGACTTCCTGCATCTGCGTTTACTCCCTCAGGCTTGCAAAAGGCTCCGTACCTTGCTGCACCCCGTCAGCACGGTACGTGGTCCGTCCAGGCCTTGTCCACTTGCGTTGCTTCTAGCGCCTGACGGGGCCGGTACTTCTTCGCTGCATGCAAGTCATCTGTCCTCCCTGGGGAGGAACCGTTGACAGGCGTATGGTGGAAACGGCACCTTCGGGGATGGATGCGAGGAGATGTATGAAGATTTTTGCACTGATCCGGCAAGTCCCCGACGCGGAAAGCGGGCTGCGGCTCGTGGAGAACGCGGTGGATCTCTCCGGCACGTCGCTCGTCATTGACACCATGGATGAGTATGGCGTGGAGCAGGCGCTGCGATTACGCGAGGCGCAGGGTGCGGGCGCGGTCGAGGTGATCGCCGTAGCTGTGGGACCGCAGAAAAATGAAGAGGCCCTGCGCGGCGCTCTTGCCCTGGGTGCGGATCGTGCAATCCATGTGCGAAGCGATGTCGCTCTGGATGCGGTCGCGATGAGCAAAGTTCTTGCTGAGTTAGTCTCCCGTGAGGCAGCGAACTTGGTCTTGTGCGGTGGCCGGCAATCGGATTGGGATAGCGAAGCCCTGGGTGCGGCTCTGGCGGAGCGGCTTGGGTGGCCACAGCTGACATGGACGACCGAACTCGCCTTGCAAGGGACTGAGTTGCAGGGCAGGCATGATCGCGAGAACGGAAGCGAGGGCTTCAAGGTCGCACTGCCGGCCGTCGTAACGACGCAGCAGGGCCTGAATGAGCCCAGATTCCCCACCCTGCCGAACATTGTGAAGGCGCGGAAAAAAGAGCTGCGCACGGAGACCCTGGAGAGCTTTGGAGTGGAGCCTCTCGTGCGACTGACCAGGGTCGAAATTCAATCAAGGCAGCGACTGCGTCGCATCGTGACGGTAGAGGGAGACCCCGGGGGAGCGTCTGCCGAAGTCGCCCAGGTACTGCGCGCGGAGATGGGAGCCAAGGCATGATTCTGGTAGTCGCAACAAGCGAGGGGACGCGGCTGAGCAAAGGGACCTATGAGCTGGTGAGCGCAGCGCGTCAGATCGCGGGCGATGATCCGGTCGCCTTGCTGGTAGCTGGCGAAAAGGTGGACGAGGTCGCCGCAGAGTCAACACGCCTCGCCGATCAGGTCCTGGTAGTCTCCCATGCCGCGTTGGCGCATCACAGCCCGGACACCCTGACGCAAGCTGTCAGTTTTGTAGCGACCGAGGGTGAGGTCAAGGTGATCCTCATGGCCGCAACACGCAGTGGCCGCGAGGTCAGTCCGAGGGTCGCGGTGCGGCTCAACGCCCCGTTGCTGGAAGACGTTATCTCCCTCGAGCGTAGCGGCAATACCCTCTCGGGCCGGCGCTATAGCTTTCTGTCGCGAGTCACGGAAACGATTGCGGCAGATGCACCCGTGATCGTGGCCTCCGTGAAGCCCGGTGCATTTGAGCCCGCACGCCTGCTGACGGAACCAGGTGAGCAATTCGATGTAGAACTCGAGATCGCACCCAGTCGAGTGACCACTTTTGACGAACGGGCCGAGACCTCAGCCAGCGTCTCTCTGGATGACGCGGAAATCGTTGTCGCAGGCGGACGCGGCGTCGGCAGCGCTGACAACTTCGGTGCGCTCGTGCTGCCGTTGGCGGAGGCACTTGGTGCGGCAGTGGGCGCAACCAGGGCCGTGGTGGATGCAGGCTGGCGACCCTATGCGGAGCAGGTGGGGCAGACAGGAAAGACGGTACAGCCCAAGGTATACGTGGCTGTCGGCATCTCCGGCGCCACCCAACACCTTTCCGGCATGAACAAGAGCAAGCTGATCATCGCGATCAACAAAGACGCGGACGCGCCCATCTTCAAGATCGCCGACTACGGCCTGGTCGGCGATGTAAGCGCGATTGTGCCGGCTTTGCTCGAACACATCAGAAAGTAGCCGCTCATTGAACGGGGGAGTTTCGCGTTGTTGCCGCTAAGTCACCGCATCGCGTTTGCGCTCTTTGCCGTGCTCACGCTCTCTCTGGGCGCCCGCGGGTTCTATCGCCTGTACCGACGCATTCTGCGCGGACGGAAGGACGTTGAGCCTCGCTTGCACAAGCCAGTCGCAAGGCTTTGGTACGCGACCTGGACCACGCTGCTGCAAAGCCGCGTCTTTCGCAAGCGTCGTGGGCTTGGCGTGTTTCATGCCTTCATCTTCTATGCGTTTGTTCTCTACCTGCTCGTGAACGCCGTGGACGCTGCCGACGGCTACCTGGCGCTGCAGCCCTTGCGCTCTCCTCTCCTTATGGCAATCTACGGTTTGCTTACAGACGCCTTCAGCGTGCTTGCCATCATCGGTGTCATAGCCTTCGTCCTGCGGCGCTTCCTAATCCCCTCTCGGGCAGACTTTCGCTTTGGCGAGCGGACGCTACTGCAGCCAGGAGTGAGACAGGGTTACATTAAGCGCGATTCCGCTATCGTCTCTGCTTTCATCTTGTTGCACATCGGTAGCCGCATCGTCGCGAATTCAGCACGTTTAAGCCTCGTTGGCGCGGACCGCTGGCAGCCTTTCGGAAGTGCGCTATCGCCCTTGTTTGCGCGGCATGCCATGGCCTGGCGTATTGCAGGCTATTGGGGAGCCCTGGGCAGCGTTCTGCTCTTCCTTCTGTATTTCCCCTACAGCAAACACATTCACCTCTTCATGGCGCCACTCAAATACTTTTTCCGGCGCGATGCAGGCAGCGGTGAATTGCCCACCAGCAAAATTGATCTTGAAGTCGCCGAGCCGGAGATCGGCGCCGCGCGGCTCGCGGACCTTTCCTGGCCGCGCCTCCTGGACGCCTACGCGTGTATTCAATGCAACCGCTGCCAGGATGTGTGTCCCGCCTCGCAAACAGGCAAGTCCCTCAGTCCGGCCGCGCTGGAAATCAACAAGCGCATGGTGCTGAACACCATCGCGGGCGAGGTGAGTGCCTTTTCCATTGTGGGTGCATCCACATGGGAGAAGGGAGACTCCGGTGGTCCCAGTCTGCTGGAGGCTGTGATCTCCCCGGAAGCGGTATGGGCCTGCACCACCTGCGGCGCGTGCATGCAGGTGTGCCCGACGCAGGATGAGCAGATGCTCGACATCATCGACATTCGGCGCAACCTGGTGATGGCCGAGGGAAGCTTTCCGGCACAGTTGCAAACCGCTTTCCGTGGCATGGAACGAGCCAGCAATCCCTGGGGATCCGCGCGCGAAAAGCGCATGGAGTGGGCCGAGGGACTGGATGTTCCGACCATCGACCAGGTTTCTGATCCGGATGTCCTTTACTGGGTAGGCTGCGCGGCCAGCTATGACGCGAGCGCGCAAAAGACCGCCCGCGCCACCGTGCAACTGCTAACCGAAGCGAAGGTCAGCTTCGCGGTTCTCGGGAAGAAGGAGTGCTGCACAGGCGATAGCGCACGACGCGCCGGCAATGAGTTGCTGTATCAGGAGATGGCGACCGCCGCAGTCTCCGTGCTGAACCAAGCCAAGCCGAGGACGGTGCTCGCAAGTTGTCCCCATTGCGTGAACACCATTGCGACGGAATACCCTAGGTTTGGCGGAAACTTCAAGGTGGTTCACCATACGGAGTACCTTGCACAGCTTGTAGACGAGGGGAGATTGACGCCGCTGGGTGACCAGTCAAAGCTGACGTTCCATGACCCCTGTTATCTGGGCCGTCATCGCGGAACATACGCCGCTCCTCGCTCCGTATTACATGTCTTATCGCAGAACTACGTAGAACTGCCTAGAAACCGGGACAACGCGTTCTGTTGCGGCGCGGGCGGCGCGCAATTTTGGAAGGAAGAGGAGACCGGTACAGAACGAATCGCCGACAACCGCTTCCGGGAAGTCCACGCCACATTGGCAGAAGGTGAAGGGACCAGGACGCTTGCAGTAGGTTGCCCTTTCTGCAAGAGCATGCTGGCCAGTACGCCCGCGGCTGCCGACGCCACGATCCAGATCAAAGATGTTGCCGAGCTTTTATGGGAAGGCGTACAGCGGGGCAAGGGTCTGCTTCCCGTCGAGTCAGGCGTAACCGCAATGCCTCTCCCGAGCATAGAACCCGTTGTGCAGAAGATTGCCCCAGCGCCTGTAAGCTCCGGCCTGTTGGAATCTACCGTCCCTGAGAAGCAGCCAGACTTGCTTCCCTCGATAGCAGATCAGTCGAACGCGCACGCGAAGACGGAACGAAAAAAATGGACACCGAAGGTCTCCGCCACACAAGCAGAGCAAAACCTCACCACTGTGAATCCGTCTCCCAAGGCCGAAGCGCCGTTGATAGTACCGGCGGAAGAGGTGGGTGCGAAGACCACAGAACCACGAAAGAAATGGCAACCCAAAGGTGGGAAGTAGATCGACCTTGAGACCTGCCGGCGCCATACCTCCCGGCAAAGCTAAAGATGAAGGAGCCACACGATGAATGCAGCAGGCGCACGATTCCGCCACGCCCTGGCAGAGGAGAAGCCACTTCAGATCGTCGGCGCCATCACAGCGTATGCAGCGCGTATGGCGGAGGCAACGGGCTTTCGCGCGGTGTATCTTTCCGGCGGCGGCGTGGCGGCCAATTCGTTGGGACTACCTGACCTCGGCATCAGCACCATGGAGGACGTACTGATCGATGTGCGGCGCATCACGGACGTTACAACACTACCGTTGCTTGTTGACATCGACACGGGCTGGGGTGGGGCCTTCAACATCGCTCGCACGATTCGCTCCATCAGCAAAGCTGGCGCGGCTGCGGTACACCTGGAAGATCAGGTGAGCGCCAAGCGCTGCGGCCATCGTCCAGGGAAGGAAGTCGTGCCACCCGGTGAGATGATCGACCGCATTAAAGCAGCGGTGGATGCCCGTACCGACGAGTCTTTCGTCATCATGGCGCGCACGGATGCCCTGGCCGCGGAAGGTTTGTCCTCAACGC
>CAZZWG010000015.1:12751-19136 GCA_964657685.1 Verrucomicrobia bacterium Tous-C9LFEB
TTCGTCATCATGGCGCGCACGGATGCCCTGGCCGCGGAAGGTTTGTCCTCAACGCTGGATCGCGTAAGGGCCTATGTGGAAGCGGGAGCCGACATGATCTTCGCTGAAGCCGTGACAGATCTTACGCTGTACTCGCGGTTTAAAGCGGCGGCGGTGGTGCCTGTTCTCGCCAACATCACGGAATTTGGACAAACACCGCTCTTCACAAGAGAAGAACTCGCGGCAGCCGGGGTGGACATGGTGCTCTACTGCTGCTCTGCCTACCGTGCGATGAACGCCGCCGCGTTGAGAGTCTTCGAAGCCATTCGCACTGAGGGAACGCAGCGCAGTGTTCTCGACATGATGCAGACCCGTGCAGAACTCTATCGCTTCTTGGACTACCACGCATTTGAGAACAAACTGGATGATCTGTTTGCACGAGGCAAAGCTGAACAATAACCCGGGATACTGGCAAAGGAAAGAGAATGAGCGAAGCAGTGACGGAACAAACAACACCTGGTTTCAAACCTAAGAAGTCTGTTGCACTTTCGGGAACACCGGCAGGCAACACCGCGCTGTGTACGGTCGGCCGCACGGGCAATGATCTGCATTATCGCGGCTATGACATCGCCGATCTGGCTGCGCAGTGCGAGTTCGAAGAGATCGCTCATCTACTCATCTACGGTGCGCTTCCTACACGGGCAGAACTCGAAGCCTACAAGCACAAACTGAGAAGTCTGCGCGGTCTGCCAAAGGCCGCTAAAGAAGCTTTGGAGATTTTGCCTGCGACGACGCACCCCATGGATGTACTGCGGACGTACGTTTCCGTGCTGGGTTGTTTGGAGCCCGAGCCGGACCATCATGAAGCAGCAGGCGCGCGCGCCATTGCTGATCGCTTGATCGCTTCACTGCCGTCAGCCCTTCTGTACTGGCAGCACTTCGCGCATAGCGGCATCAGAATTGACGTGGAGGTGGAGGAGCCCACACTTGCGGGTCACTTTCTTCATCTGTTGCATGGCAAAACTCAGGATTCGGCGGCTGTACAGGCAATGCAGACCTCACTAATCCTCTATGCCGAGCACGAGTTCAATGCCTCTACCTTCACGGCTCGTGTCATCGCCGGCACGGGATCGGATCTGTATTCTGCAATCACCGGCGCCATCGGTGCTTTGAAAGGTCCGAAGCATGGGGGCGCGAACGAAGTAGCGCTGGAAATCCAGAGCCGCTATGCGTCGCCGGACGCAGCGGAAGCAGACATCCGCGAACGTGCGCAACGGCGCGAGGTCGTCATCGGCTTCGGGCATCCCGTGTACACCGTGAGCGACCCACGCAACAGCATCATCAAGGATGTAGCGCATGAACTCGCAACTCGCGCCAACGATCAGCGTCTGTATGACATTGCTGAACGCATCGAAACAGTCATGTGGGACACGAAGCGGATGTTCCCCAATCTCGATTGGTTCAGTGCCGTAGCGTATGACCTCATGGGCATTCCGGTGCTCCTGTTTACTCCTTTGTTTGTTCTCGCTCGCGTGACTGGATGGTCAGCGCATGTGATGGAACAGCGTGCTGACGGTAAAATCATCCGCCCCTCGGCAACCTACACGGGACCGGACAACCTGGCCTTCGTTCCACTCGAAAAGCGCCAAGAAGGCGTGAGGTAAAGGTCTCGTGCATGAAGCAGTTTCAGCCGTAAGGCCCGCTCCGGATCGTGTGTTAACCGATATCGTCGACTACCTCTTTCATTACGAGATCTCCAGCGAACTTGCCTACTCTACGGCACGCCTCTGTCTGATGGACAGCCTCGGATGTGCGTTCGAGGCCTTGGAGTATCCGGCGTGTACACGCATGCTCGGACCCATTGTGCCGGGAACCACGGTCCCGAACGGAGCGCGTGTGCCAGGCACATCCGCCGTGCTCGATCCGGTGAAGGCAGCCTTTGATCTCGGGACTATGATTCGCTGGCTGGACTTCAACGACACCTGGCTTGCGGCGGAGTGGGGCCATCCCTCCGACAATCTCGGCGGCATTCTTGCCGCGGCGGATTGGCTCTCCCGCACCGCTGTCGCTCAAGGCCGTCAACCGCTCGTGATGAGGCAGGTGCTCACGGCCATGATCAAGGCCCACGAGATTCAAGGCTGTCTGGCGCTCAAGAACTCCTTCAATCGCGTGGGGCTGGATCATGTTGTGCTCGTAAAAGTTGCGTCCACCGCGGTTGTCAGTCACCTGCTCGACCTCAGCTACGACGAAAGCATTGCGGCCTTGTCGCTGGCATGGGTCGATGGGCAGAGTCTACGCACCTACCGTCACGCTCCCAACGTCGGCTCTCGCAAAAGCTGGGCCGCGGGCGATGCAACCAGTCGCGCGGTACGGCTTGCACTCATTGCGAAGGCCGGCGAAACTTCTTATCCGTCTGCTCTCACGGCGCCAACATGGGGCTTTTACGACGTCTCGTTCAAGGGGCAGGAGTTCCGGTTTGAGCGACCGTATGCAAGCTACGTGATGGAGAACGTCCTCTTCAAAATCAGCTACCCTGCCGAGTTTCACGCGCAGACGGCGATTGAAGCCGCAATGCTTCTGCGAGGCAGGTTGCTGGCAACGGGCAAGGATGCCGCCGACATAGTGCGTATTACCATCCGCACACACGAGGCTTGCCTGCGGATCATTGACAAGCGCGGTCCCTTAAGTAATCCCGCGGATCGCGATCACTGCATTCAGTACATGGTGGCGGTGCCGCTTCTCTTTGGAAGGCTGACCTCAGGGGACTATGAGGATCATGTGGCCGCCGATCCCCGCATCGACGCGCTGCGCGCAAAGATTGAATGCGTTGAAGAGCCCACGTTCACGGCGGACTACCTGGATCCGGAGAAGCGCTCCATCCCAAACTCGCTGCGAATCGAATGCAGGGATGGTTCTTTGTCCGAGGAAACAGTGGAGTATCCCCTTGGACACAGGCTGCGTCGTGCCGATGGCATTCCGCTTCTGGAGGCTAAATTCAACACCAACCTCGCGCGACGTTTCAGCGCGAGACAGCAAGATGCAATCCTCTCGGCTTGCGAGGAGCAGCACTTGCGCAGCATGCCGGTACATGAATTCGTTGACCTGTTCCTGCCTGCAGCAAAAGACCCATCTGCTGCACCCGCATCGTAGACAGCGCAAGCTTCGCCATCAAACACACGGAGACCCACATGGAGCAGCAGTTCGCGCTTACAGAGGAACAGAGAGCTATACAGGACCTTGCCGTCTCTTTTGGTCAGGAGCGTATTGCGCCGCATGCTATTGAGTGGGACCAGGAGAAGCATTTTCCGGTGGACGTGATCAAGAGTTCAGCAGCGCTGGGAATGGGAGGTATCGGTGTTCGCGAAGATGTCGGCGGCAGTGCCTTGAACCGTCTTGGGGGCGTGCTGATCTACGAGGGGCTCGCGCGCGCATGCCCGTCCCTCACCGGGTATCTCTCGGTCCACAACATGGTCGCGCTGATTGTTGACCGTTACGGCTCGGCGGAGCAGCGTACACGCTGGCTCCCATCAATGTGTCGCCTGGATCTGCTTGGGGCCTACTGCCTCACCGAACCGGGGACCGGCTCGGACGCGTCGACCTTGATCACGCGTGCGGAACGCCGCGGCGATAGGTACCTCCTCAACGGCGTGAAGCAGTTTATCTCCGGAGCTGGCGCAGCAGATCTCTATGTAGTCATGGCGCGTACAGGCAATGATGGAGCCCGCGGCATTTCTGCGTTCATGGTAGAGAAGGGTGCGAAGGGACTGAGCTTCGGGCCGTGCGAACGCAAGATGGGATGGCACTCTCAACCCACGCGCCAAGTAATACTGGAAGACGTAGAAGTGCCATCGATAGCGCGTCTGAGCAGCGAGGGCATGGGCTTCAAGATAGCCATGTCCGCCCTGGACGGCGGTCGCCTGAACATCGCCGCATGCTCACTGGGCGGGGCGCGATCTGCTTTGGAGAAGGCGCGAGCCTACATGCTCGAACGGCAGGCTTTCGGCAAGCGGCTTACCGAGTTCCAGGGTTTGCAGTTCCGGATGGCCGACATGGTCACCGAACTTGAAGTCGCAGAAACTTTCCTATGGCGCGCGGCCGCCGCACTCGACGCTGGTGACCCAAGAGCAACGGCGCTCTGTGCGATGGCGAAGCGCTTTGTTACAGACACAGGATTCCGTGTGGCGAATGATGCCCTGCAGATGCTGGGCGGATATGGATACCTGGTGGACTACGGCGTGGAAAAGATCGTGCGCGATCTCCGTGTGCACCAGATCCTTGAGGGCACTAATGAGATCATGCGAGTCATCATCGCTCGCCACTATTTTCCCAAGGTGGAAGAGCGACCTGCCTGAAAGCAAGCGAGGACACGATGAAGATTGCAGGCAAAGTATTTGTAGTCACCGGCGGGGCATCCGGATTGGGCGCGGCCACGGCCAGGATGCTGGTGACGCGAGGCGCCTCTGTTGTGCTTGCCGACATCGGCGCGAACGGAGAGCAAGCCGCGAGCGCGCTGGGTGAGAGAGCCCGTTTCGTTCGTACCGATGTAACGCAGGAGGTGGATGGACAACGAGCGATCAGCGCAGCCACCGACTATTTCGGCGGCTTAAATGGACTCGTGAACTGCGCCGGTGTCGCACCCAGCGAGCGGATCGTAGGTCGCAACGGACCTCACTCCCTCGAGTCCTTCACGCGGGCTGTTTCCGTCAATTTAGTTGGTACCTTCAACATGCTGCGACTCGCCGCAGCGGCCATGATGCGCAACGATCCTGTAGAGGACGGCGAACGCGGTGTTATCGTAAACACCGCCTCAATCGCGGCCTACGAAGGCCAGATCGGTCAGGCAGCTTACGCAGCTTCCAAGGCGGGGATAGTCGGCCTTACACTGCCGGCCGCTCGCGAACTTGCAAGGAGCGGCATACGAGTGGTCGCCATCGCTCCAGGGATTTTTGCAACGCCCATGATGTCCGGCTTCTCCCAAGAAGTGCAAGACACTCTCGCGCAGTCAGTACCCTTCCCTCAGCGCCTCGGACAGCCGGAAGAGTTTGCACACATGGTCGCGACCATATGCGAGTTGACCATGCTCAATGGAGAGGTCATCCGGCTGGATGGCGCACTTCGCATGCCGCCGAAGTAGACGCTGACCGGGCAGCAATCAGCGCACGCGCAGCTCGTGAGTGCGACGCCGTCCCGAGTTCAGCGCAGATGTACGCCCCTGCATCCGCGAGCTTTTCTAAGTCAACGCCGGTAGCGCATCCCAGGCCGTTCAACATATACACAAGATCCTCGGTAGCGAGATTCCCTTGCGCGCCGGGAGCATAAGGACATCCGCCCAACCCACTCACCGAGGCGTCGAAGACTCGCACGCCTGACTCTAGACAGGCATACACGTTCGCCAGCGCCTGCCCGTAGGTGTCATGGAAATGTCCGGCGAGCGCCGCAACGGGAACACTGTCCGTAACCACGCGGATGAGATCTCTCGCCTTGGCTGGCGTCCCAACCCCTATGGTGTCCCCCAGCGAAATCTCGTAACAACCTTCGCCGTAGAGTCTTCTCGCAACCTCAGCTACGGCCTGCGCCGCGATCTCTCCCTCAAAGGGACAGCCCAGCGCACAGCTAACATAGCCCCGCACCCGCACACCTGTTTGTTTTGCAGCCATGAGCAGTGGTCGAAACCGTTGGAGGCTCTCCCCGATGGAGCAGTTGATATTTCTTTGCGAGAAGGTTTCCGATGCTGAAGCGAAGATGGCCACCTCCTCGACGCCAGCAGCAACAGCAGACTGGAAGCCCTGTAGGTTGGGCGTCAGCGCTGAATACACAACGCCGTCCCGAGGCGCGAGACCACGCATCACTTCGGTGCTATCGGCCATTTGCGGCACCCACTTGGGCGAAACGAAAGAGGCCGCTTCGATCGAGCGCAGGCCCGCATCCGCCAGCTTGTTAATCAGCCCAATTTTCACCTGCGCGGGTACACGCCGAGACTCATTTTGAAGTCCATCGCGTGGACCAACCTCGATGACTCGCACAGCCTCTTTGCCACTCATGAAAGGCTATCCCCAACAACCATGCCACCAGCAAAGGCGAGCAGTTGTGCACCCTCCGGTACCTGTTCACCCACTCCGAAATGCAATGCCTCGATGCTGCCGTCGGAAGGAGCTTCGATACTGTACTCCATCTTCATTGCCTCCATCGTCAGCAGCGGGGTTCCCTTCTTTACAACGTCACCGGGCTGTACCAGGACAGAAGTCACAATCCCAGGTAAGGGCGCAAGCAGGCTACTTACATCTTCGCTGCTTCCATCGTTGCTCGCGAGCGGGTCGAGCCACTTGCCGATCCATCTTCGCCCGTCTTGAAAGACATGATATTCGTCATCCGCTATGACGACGGTAGCCTTAAGTTGCACGCCATC
>CAZZWG010000015.1:19236-21025 GCA_964657685.1 Verrucomicrobia bacterium Tous-C9LFEB
AACACCTTCTCGCGCTCTATCAGCGCCGTATCCAGGCGAGCCTGCACGAATGAGGGCGAAGCGACCAGTCGTTGAAGAAACTCCACGTTGCTGCGAACCCCTACAATCTGGAACTCAGCCAGTGCTGCGCTCATTCTTCGCAGAGCGGCGGCACGGGACCTATCCCAGACAATGAGTTTCGCGATCATGGGATCGTAGTAGGCCGTGATCTCATCACCCTGCTCAACTCCTGCATCCACACGAACATGCTCTGATGCGGAAGGCTGCCGGAAGTGGATCAGCTTGCCAGTAGAGGGCAGGAAATGATTCGCAGGATTTTCTGCATAGATGCGAGCCTCTAGGGCGTGGCCTTGGATCCGAAGATCCTCCTCACGCAGCGGCAAGGGCGCGCCGGCCGCTATGCGTAGCTGCCACTCCACGAGGTCGAGACCGGTAATCATCTCCGTCACGGGATGCTCCACCTGCAGGCGTGTGTTCATCTCCATGAAGTGAAAGTTGCCCTGCTGGTCGGCAATAAACTCTACCGTCCCGGCACTCACGTACCCGACCGCCCGCGCAGCATCACACGCGGCCTTGCTCATTGCAGCACGACGCGCCGGCAGCATCCCCGGTGCGGGTGCCTCCTCGAGCACTTTCTGATGCCGGCGCTGCACGGAGCAATCACGCTCAAACAAGCTGACAACATTCCCGTGTGTATCGGCGAAGACCTGGATCTCGATATGCCGCGGCTGCAGGATGTAGCGCTCCAGCAGGACACGGTTATCTCCAAAAGCAGCGGTGGCCTCGCGCTTACAAGCCGCTAGTGCCGCGTGGAACTCTCCAGCCTCATCTACGCGACGCATGCCTTTACCCCCGCCGCCGGCACTGGCCTTGATCAGTACGGGATAGCCGATTGCATCAGCCTGCGCCTGTAGAAACGCCGGAGCCTGCTCTTCGCCATGGTAGCCGGGCGTCAGCGGCACACCCGCTTTCTCCATCAGCGCCTTTGCCGCGGATTTCGATCCCATTGCGCGGATAGCCGCTGCAGGAGGACCGATGAACACGATCCCGCTTGCCTCGCAGGCCTCGGCAAACTCGTCGTTTTCTGAAAGAAAGCCGTACCCGGGATGTATTGCCTCTGCACCAGTGCGCTTTGCCGCGCCGAGGATCTTCTGCATAGCCAGGTAGCTTTCTTGCGCGGGTGCAGGCCCGATGTGAACGGCTTCCGTTGCCAGGCGTACATGCCGGCTTCCGGCATCGGCGTCTGAATACACAGCAACGGTTTGCACGCCCAGCCGATTGCACGTCCGGATGATCCTGCATGCGATTTCGCCGCGATTGGCGATCAAGATCTTGCGAAAGAGATCTACACTCACAGCTTCACCTTCCACGCGGGCGACCGCTTTTCAAGAAAAGCCGCAAGACCTTCCCCAGCCTCAGGATCAGCACGCCGTCTGGCGATGCGCTGAACCGTGTCTTCCACCAGAGCCGCCGTCACAGGCTGATCCGCGACCGCATCCACCAGGCGCTTGGCCTCGGCCTGCGCTTCGGGAGCGCCTGCAAGTATCGCTTCGAGTATCTCCTCCACACGATCATCGAGAGCCTCCGGTTCGGCCACCATGTGCAGGAGGCCTATGCGTTCCGCATGCGCGGCATTGATGCGCTCAGCGGTAAGGAACAGGCGACGGGCCTGGCGTTCTCCAACAGCGCGCACAACATACGGAGAGATGATGGAAGGAATGAGTCCAAGCCTCACCTCGGACGTTGCGAAGGTCGCCGTGCTCGCACTGATCGCGACATCGCAGGCCGC
>CAZZWG010000015.1:21125-33369 GCA_964657685.1 Verrucomicrobia bacterium Tous-C9LFEB
CGGTTGAGCCATATCCAGCCGACTCCCCCGTTGCGTTCGATCTGTATGCTCTCTACGTCCACGCGAAGCTCCTTACATTCGGAAAACGCCAAACCGGGTCGGTTCAGCCGGCAACTTAGCGGCTACAGCAAGGCCGAGCGCTAACGCGCGACGAGTTTGTGCCGGGTCCAGAATGCCGTCATCCCAAAGTCGTGCGGTGGCGTAGTAAGGATTGCCCTGCGTCTCATACTGCTCGCGAATGGGGGCTCGAAACGTTTCCTCCTCTTCCGCGCTCCACGGTTGGCCCTTGGCTTCCATGCCATCGCGACGCACACGCGCCAGCACGCTGGCAGCCTGTTCCCCGCCCATCACGGATATGCGCGCGTTCGGCCAACTCCATAAAAAGCGCGGGTTATACGCCCGTCCACACATTCCGTAATTGCCGGCGCCGAAGCTTCCTCCCACGAGCACCGTAAACTTAGGTACGCGCGCGCAAGCGACTGCCATGACCATCTTCGCGCCGTCCTTCGCGATGCCGCCGTGCTCGTACTTGCGCCCGACCATGAAGCCAGTGATGTTCTGCAGAAACAAGAGCGGAATATTGCGTTGCGCGCACAACTCGATGAAGTGTGCGCCCTTTTGCGCCGACTCGGAAAACAGCACACCGTTGTTGGCGACAATGCCCACAGGATAGCCGTACAGATGAGCAAAGCCGGTCACCAGCGTGTTCCCGTATCGCTGCTTGAACTGCGTCAACCGGCTACCGTCCACCAAACGAGCAATGATCTCGCGTACGTCATACGGTCTGCGTGCATCAGCCGGAATGATCCCATAGATCTCCTCGCTGGCATAGAGTGGATCTTCCGGCGCCTGCCGTGAAACCACATTCGCCTGTGGCAGATGAAGGCCGGCAACAATGCGCCGCACGATCGCAAGCGCATGTGCGTCGTCTTCGGCAAGATGATCGGCAACCCCGGAGATGCGCGTATGCACGTCCCCTCCGCCAAGATCCTCCGCAGAGATCTCCTCGCCGGTAGCGGCTTTCACAAGAGGTGGACCGCCAAGGAAAATTGTCCCCTGGTTCTTCACGATCACCGTTTCATCCGACATCGCCGGAATGTACGCACCACCCGCTGTGCAGGAGCCCATCACGCAGGCAACCTGCGCGATCCCTGCCGCGGAAAGGTTCGCCTGGTTGTTAAAGATGGCGCCGAAGTGATCTTTGTCCGGAAAGACCTCGTCCTGCAGCGGCAGAAACGCGCCGCCGGAATCAACCAGGTAAACGCAGGGAAGCCGGTTCTCCAGCGCAATGGCCTGGGCACGTAGATGCTTCTTCACAGTGAGTGGATAATAGGTTCCGCCCTTCACTGTCGCGTCATTTGCAACGATCATGCACTCCTGACCGCTGATCCGGCCCACGCCAGTCACAATCCCCGCCCCGGGAATTTCATTGCCGTACATCGCGTTTGCGGCTAAAGCAGAGAGCTCCAGAAAGGGCGTGCCCTCATCCAGCAAGAGGTTGACACGCTCACGCGCAAGCAGCTTTCCGCGTTGCTGATACTTCTTCCGCGCCGCTTCGGAACCACCCTGCGCGGCCAGTGCCGTTTTCTCTCGCAACTCCGCAAGCAGTACCGCGGTACGCTCAGCATTCGCGCGATACTCCGGGCTCGACGTCTTGATTGCGGAAACAAGCACGCTCATAGGAAGCTACTCGCTCCCGAACGGAGCGGTCTCCTTGAACAGTTCGCGACCAATCAGCATTCGGCGTATCTCCGAGGTCCCCGCGCCGATCTCGAACAGCTTCGCATCGCGCCACAATCGGCCTGTCGGGTACTCATTCATGTAGCCGTTTCCACCTAGAGCCTGGATGGCCTGCCCCGCCATCCAGGTAGCCTTCTCCGCCGAATACAAAATCGCACCTGCTGCATCTTTCCGTGTTGTCTCTCCACGGTCACATGCATTTGCCACGGCATACACATAGGCCCGGCAGGCGTTGAATCCCACGTACATATCCGCCAGCTTGCCCTGCATCAACTGGAACTCGCCGATGGCCTTTCCGAATTGCTTACGCTGATGCACATAAGGAATCACAACGTCCAGGCACGAAGCCATGATGCCCAACGGTCCGCCACAAAGCACAAGCCTCTCATAGTCGAGACCTGACATAAGGACCCGGGCGCCGCCGTTGACCCTTCCGAGCACATTCTCCTCGGGGACCTCGCAATTTTCAAACACAAGCTCGCATGTATTTGATCCGCGCATGCCCAGCTTGTCGAGCTTCGGGCTCGCTTGCCAGCCCGGAAAGCCTCGCTCCACCACGAAGGCTGTGATGCCTCGCGAGGCTGCGCTGGGATCCGTTTTTGCATACACAATCAAAACGTCGGCATCAGGTCCGTTGGTAATCCACATCTTGCTGCCGTTCAGAACGAAGCGATCGCCGTGCTTCTCCGCTCGCAGGCGCATACCGACAACATCAGATCCCGCCTCCGTCTCCGACATCGCAAGGGCGCCCACGTTCTCCCCGCTGACCAGTTTCGGCAGATACTTCTTCTTCTGCGCGGCCGTACCGTTCTTCCGCAGCTGGTTGACGCACAGGTTAGAGTGCGCACCATAAGACAGCCCGATTGAAGCCGAAGCCCGAGAAATCTCCTCCATGGCAACGACATGCGCCAGGTATCCCAGGTCAGAGCCTCCGTACTCCTCCTCAACCGTGATACCGAGCAGCCCCATGTCGCCGAATTTGCGCCAGACGCCATTTGGAAACAGGTTCTCGCGATCAATCTGCGCAGCTAGTGGAGCAATCTCCTTCTCCGCGAAGCGCTTGACGCTGTCCCGCAACAGATCTACGGACTCTCCAAGCGCGAAGTTGAACCCTGACATGATTCTCCCTTTAACTCGTTCCGGACAGCAGGCAAACGGCCCTATGACCGGCACTTAAGGTACAGGGCGCGCAGTGGCTTCGTCCACAGCAGATGTGTATGACATAGAACCAACAGCTTCTTCATGGAATGGGCTTGCAACTTCCGAGTCATAGTGCGCAAAAGCTTATTTCTTTTAGCCTGCCCTAGAAGAGACTGCTGCACTTGAAAACCCTACCCATCCACGGCAGATCGCGTTCGTCCGTAGTCGCCTCTGCACCTTCCTTTCTTCCTTTAAGGGTAGGCGCATGACAGCGGAAGCGGCAATCCTCGCCCTCGGCACGGTGACACTCACCGGATGCGGCACGGGCCTCGTCCTGGTACACGGGAGCAATCCCTTGCTGAAGGGGCTGAACTGGATGGGCGCCGCTCTCGTCGTTGGGGGGACCGCAGCAGCCTTGATGCTTTTTTCCGGAGTCGTTCCCGCTCTGCTTCCCGCGGTGAACCTTTGTATGCTTCTCGCATTTGTATGTTGCTATCGCGCCGACCGCTACCTGCTCGGTCTCGAAACGCGTCATGAAACCCTGACGACGGTGCTCCTCGCCGCACAAGCCATTGCGAGTGCCTTAGCGTGGCTCGGCATCCTGGGAGTCCGCAGCTCCACTTCAATCGTCAGCGCTCTTGTGGCCGTTCAGCTTGGATGCACCGCCACCCTGATTCAAAGAAACACCTCGTCGGATGCTCTCTCGGCAGCACGATTCACCTCAGGACTTATGCGTTTACTGGCATTGGGAAACCTCCTTCGCGGCGCATGCGCGACGATGGGTCTGCTCACAAACCCGCGCTGGGCAGACTCCCTGAATCTGCTTACCTATGAGTTCTTTGTCGCCGCGTCGATCGCGTTGGCGTTTGCCTTCTTCTGGAGAACTACCGCTAAGCTCAGCCTCGATCTCGAGCACATGGCCAGTACGGACCCGCTTACCCGCGTCTTTAACCGGCGAGTCTTTCTAAACTGGTGCGAAAACGAGCAGGTTCGAAGCCGAACGTCGGCCGTACCCTTCTCCGTTCTCATGGTCGACTTTGACCACTTCAAGAAAATCAACGATTCCCATGGGCACCATGTTGGCGATGCAGTGCTGGTGGCGGCCGTTGAACGCATTCAGGACTCGATCCGCGGTATCGATGTCCTTTGCCGATGGGGCGGTGAGGAATTTGCGGTCCTGCTCCCCAACGCCTCTGAGGAGGCCACCATCATCGTCGCAGAGAGAATTCGCAAGAACATCCGGTCCCTGCAGTCGGTAGAGAAACCGTTCGCGGGGACCCGGATCGATCAGCTCCGACTCAGCGCAAGCATTGGAACAGCTACGTACCTCGGCGGCGATGATCAATTTGTGCACATGCTGCAGAGAGCGGACGCCGCGCTGTATCAGGCTAAGCGCGCCGGGCGTGACCGGGTAGTCTCCTCATATACCAATTCAGCGTCCGGCAGCCCCTCCGCGGAGCTTGCATGGGAGACTCTCTGAACGGACATCAATGGGCGATAATCTCTCCCCGTTCGATCTCCACTTCCATCTCGGGCTCCTTGCCAAGATACCTGTCCAACTCGTAACCCGCGTTGGCCATGCGTTCGCATTCAACCTGAAGGGCAGACTCAAGGACAACCAGACGCCCGCTCCCTCTTGGCTCCGTTTTCTTCCCGGTCCTCTGCCTTGCGATGCGCAGTAATTCCGGGATCTGCAGCCAGCAAAGAAGCTCCTCAAAGCTTTCCTTGTTCACATAAGTCTTGCCATCACTTTCGTTCACGCCGGCGAGCCAGCGCACGTCTCCCTGCGTCCAGTAGGCCTTCGATTCAAGTCCTCCATTTTCCTCGGTATTCCCCAACAACAATCGGACGCGCGCGGCACTGCGCCAGGCATCCTCTCCCTGTAAACCTATTCCCGAAAACGCCTCTGCGAGCCCGGAACGCAGATCCAGTTCGTCGAAGATCGCCTGGGCCTCTGCCGTTCCGGGAAGCGCACTAAGCAGCGCGTAGGCCAGAAGCGGGCCCCATGTGCGCTCCAGGGCCACACCGACGGCCGCCCCGGGAACATAGTCACGGATCGCCGGAGGCCAGGAAGCAGAAAAGTCTCGCGCAACATCCGGTAAAGCCACTGCCTCCTCCAGCAGGGGCGCAAGCCTGTCCCGGTATGCAGTCATACCTTCCTTCAGGTCCGGGGCAATCTGCTTGAGCAACTCTGGCGAAACAACTTCTGCGAGACGCCAGTAGAACTCGTTCGCACGATCGAAGATGCTTGCCGTGATCCCGCCACGAGCGGATACCTGTTCTGCGAGCTTCCTCTCAGAACTGTCTGCTACCGCGCCCCTGGCCGGCTTTCCGCTTTCCTTCTCCGTCGACTCTGTACCTTTCTGCTCCCCGGCAGCCTCGGTCTGCACGTGGGATAACGCATTCTCCGAAGCCGTTTGCAGCGCCTGAATATGTTCATCACAGAGTGCATTTCGGAGCGCCGCGTGCACAGCCTGGAAGCGAAGCTTCTTGACCGCCTCGTCCAGGCTCGGAACGCCCTGTCCGTTCAAAGCGTCACACAGACTGGCCCACGGATGCTGCTCACTGGACCGCAGGTCACGCCAGTTCAGTAGTACGGCATACTGGTAACCACGCAAGTCCATGAAGAGACCATTGTCCCGGAGTTCGGGGCCGCGACGAAGGTATTCCAGCTGCCGCGTATGATCACGAAACGCCACAAAGGCATCGTTGTCCAGCGGCAATGCGAGCCCTTGGGCGAGAGATCTCTGGCGAAGTTCACCCGTTGACTTGTCCATGTCAGCCGCAGACGTGTGGATCGTGCCGCTCGTGCCGCTATACGCGTTGTTGTACAGAACAACGGAGCGCTCATCGCCGCACCGGTTCGAGTACGCAAAGACGTTTTCATTCACGGTTCCGTAGCCGGTCCAGAAATCGTAGAGGACGAAGTTGGCACTCTCAGCGAAGATGTACCGCTTCTTGAGCAAGGGCGCGATCTCACGCTGATGGCGCTCGACCAGGTGCTGATCGGGCCACTCCGTCATGCGCGGCATCTTGAACTCCATCCCATAACGCTCGGTATAGCCCTCAATCTGACCATGGCCGAACATGGGCAGACCGGGCATCGTGCTCATCAGCGTCGCCACACCGAAGCATTTATCACCGTTGCCGAACTGGTCGATCGTTGTACGCTCGTCAGGGTTGGACATGAAGTTGACATAGCGCTTCAGAATGTCCGGATCAAACTCAATCGTCTTCTTCAGGTAGCTGCGATATTTGGCATTCTCTTCGTCCCGCAGCATGTTCATGAAGGCTGAGTTATAAACGCGGTGCATCCCGAGTGTACGAACAAAGTACCCTTCCAGCATCCAGAACGCCTCTGCAAGCAACAGGGTGCCTGGCACCTCAGCGGCAACACGGTCAACAACCTCGCGCCAGAACTCCGCAGGCATCAGGGCGTTGAACTCTTCGTCACTCATCGCATTCTCAGCTCGCGACGGGATCGATCCACCGACTCCCTGGAGCGGGAACCATAGCCTCTGCACATGCCGCTTCGCCAGCACCATCGCGGCGTCAAAACGGATGATGGGGAACATGCGCGCCACGTGGAGAATGGTCTGCATCACCTGTTCGCGCACGTAAGCTTTCGAGTAATCCAGCTGCGCTGTATCGTTCCAGGCAAAGGTGGTTCCGTCATTGCCGTGGTAAATGTAACGCGTCTCACCGTTCGTGTTGTAGCGCACTCGAAACGCCACGGCAGCATCCGTCTGGTCGTAGTAGTGATCATCGAGTTTGATCTCTACGCGCGAGTCCGGGCTAAGATCCGGCCCATTGAATTGGTACGCCGGATACGGACTTTCCCAGCGGAACACAAACCAGTCAGGATGCTCAATAACCCAAGGCGAATCAATGCCCATGTGGTTCGGCACCATGTCGCTGGCAAGCCGCAGGCCAAATCGCGCTGCCCGGTCGCGCAGGTTTCGGTATGCCTCATTGCCTCCTAGATCCTCGGCAATGTTGTACTCCTTCAACGAGTACGCCGACGCCACGGCATCGCTCTGCCCGCGCAAGTGCTTGATGCGCTGACTTGCCACGGAGCGCTCCCAAAGCCCTATCAGCCATAGCGCCGTCATGCCGCGGTCAGCAAGCAGCCGCAACTCTTCATCCGGAATCATGTCCAGCTTGTGTATGTGGCGCCCGTATTTACGGCTTAGCTGTTCCAGCCAGACATACGTGCTCTTCGCCATCATCACGACCGTGGGCATCCAGGCCTGATCCGCTGAGAAAGCCTCGTACTCATTCAGAGGAGCCTGGTAATCGCTGGAGTACTTCTTCAGGCGCCGTACACCATCAGGACCCACCTCATATTGGTCTTCGAAACCAATGTACTCATCTCCTTGAAAGCCCTCGCCGCCGAACCCCGGCGCGCTATGCCGATACACATCCGGCCCTGGAGGATTGAAGCGCATCCAGATCGCGATGTCTTCTTCCTTCACCGTATCGATCGCGAGAAGAATCTGCTTCAGATCGGCATCGATGAACTCTGCCCAGTGCTCGCGTATGTAATCAAGCTGTGCTGTGAGTGAATCCGGGTTCTGGCGCATAGGTGCCTGCAGGGCATCCAGGAGCGATCCAATCTCCGCAGAAATGGGCGGCCGCGTGGCGAAATATTGCGGAAGTTCCGCCGTCACGCTGCGATAAGAAGGTTCTGTCTGAAGCGCGGCGTCATCGAACAGTTCACGAAAATCCTTGAACGCCGGATTGGCATTCGCGAGATGAAGCAGCAACAACTCCTCAAAAGCCGCCTCACGGTTTGGAAGCCCATCCGTCACACCTCCAAGCCACTCTTCGGCTGTCACCTTACCGGTAAGGATCTCCTGATTGGGGAACCGATCAGTGAAGGTCAGCAGCAGGCGCTCTAATTCAGCCTGACCCGCTTGCGCACTGAACCACCTCAATGCCTCGGTCAGCACATCTGGATCTGTCTCTCTCCGATATCGGGCGACCATGGCATGGCTTAGTTCATCGATCAGACCCATGGCGAAGAGAGCGCCCGCGTTCACCTGCCGCTTGGGATCGGGAACGCCACCATTCTCTTCCGTGCGTGCCTGGTTGAGCGCCAGCGCCAGCTTTCGCGCGGCAGCCACATGAGCAAAAACAACATTCCCGGTGTAGCTGAACAGGAGGTCGCTGACTCCCAGCCGCTCCCGCAGCGACCGTGCGATATGAAATTCCATGCGATTTTCCTCCCGAGCCCCGGCCGAGTGGACGGGACTGATGCGAGCCCCTGGTCTGGACGCACACCTGCTCGGCCGCACATAGCCTGATCTCTCCGTGTGAGGCATATGCGAGCCGAGGGGATGCCTCAGCCCACATATGCCGTTCCGCCTGCGGGCCGAAACAGCATTACTGGCCGTGTGCGACCAACCATGTCTTCAGGTTGGGCTCCTGTGCTGCCCGGAACTCGATGCAGTCGTTGATGGACGCCTGTGCCCGCGTCAGCGCACGCGCCGCGGCATGAACCGGGTGCGCGGAATAAAACTGCTTCACCTCGGCTTCTTTGTCCGCGGAGCAGAAGGAAGCCGTAGACCCTACGATCGCTCCTCCGTTCATCTCCGTGAGCTGGCTGGACACCGCCGGCCAGTGCGTGGTGATGTACTGCCAGGAAGCGTCACGCGTCTCCGGGTTGCCCAGGGTTCCCGCAAGGATGAACAACGAGGATTGATTCTTTACCTTCCCGGAAGTTGCATAATCCATGGCGCGGTTTACAAGTGCCGGATCCTGGAAAGCACCCAGCAGCCCGAGAGCACGTTCCGAGATCTGGGGATTGCCATTGGTCTCGAAGACGTGCTGAAGGCGGGTGAACAAAGCCGCGTCACCGTTCTGCGCTGCAATCGTCAGCGCAACCGGACCAAGGTTGGGATCTACAGAATCGGGGTCGTCCAGGTACTGGGTCCCGATGCGTTTCGCCAGAGCAATCGTGTCGGGGTCCTTCCCGATTCCGCCCACGATGTTGAACAGCGTATCGCGGCGCCATGCTGTCTCCGGCGCTTCGCCGGGTTGCGGCATTCCTGCTGCCTGCAACGCCGGTTTCCATGTGCGACGGACCCAGTTCTCAAAGGCTGCGCGTTCCTCGGGCGTGGCCACAAGCCGCTGGCTGACCGCGCTCAGTTCTGTCTCGGCGGTGTCCAGAACATTGCTGTTTGCGTCGTTGCTTGTTGCGGCGGCCAACTCTAGTGATTCGCCGATCTTGCCGTGTCCGGAACGGATCGCGGCCCACGTATCACCCAGCAGGTCAACGCGCTCCGGAGCCGTCAAGCTTGCCACGGAGGCGACCAGTTTCTCCTGCACCGCGGCCGGGTAGCGGCTTCGGTAGTAGCCGCGTGCACGTGCGTTGGCAAAGAAGTTCGGCGCGGGGGACGCGGGAAGGCTGCCCTGCCCAGTGCTCAACAGCGGGCAGTCTGTGGCAGACGCGCCCTTGATGCAGACTGGAACGGTCCAGGTCTGCGTGGCATCCGCGGTGTGCTGACGGGCCACGGAGGGACTTAGATAGAAGCGCTTCTGGGTGGCATTTACCTGGCCGCCTTCGGGAGCAGTGAACTCCAGTACCGGCTCACCTGGCTGCCCGATAAAGCTGGCCATGATCTTGTCAACTGGCTTGCCGCTGGTGCGGGTCTGCTCACCCCAGAAGTCCTCAGCGGTGGCGTTTGCAAACATGTGCGCCTGCAGATAGTTGTGGACGCCTTTGCGAAATTGCTCCTCGCCCAGATAGCTTTCCACCATGCCTAGGACGGCGCCGCCCTTCTGGTAGGTGATGCCGTCGAACATCTCATTGATCTCGTCGGGTGTGTTGGCCTCTGCGCGTATGGTGCGCGTGATGGCCTGCGCATCGAGATTCAGTGTGTTGTTCAAAGAGGCGGCCTCCTGCGCGGGAATGTCCCACTCCGGATGCCAGGCCGCGACGGGCTTGTTCTCCATCCAGGTAGCAAAGCCCTCGTTCAGCCACAGGTTGTTCCACCACTGCATCGTGACCATGTCGCCGAACCACTGGTGCGCCATCTCATGCGCGACCACCATCGCAACCTGCTGCTTTGCGCCTTCTGAACTGTGCTTTTCGTCAACAAGGAAGTCGGTTTCGCGATAGGTGATGCAGCCGAAGTTCTCCATGGCGCCGGCCTCGAAGTCCGGAATGGCGACCATGTCCAGCTTGGGCATCGGGTACTTGATGCCGAAATAGTTGTCATAGAAGTGCAGGACGAATTCAGCGGCCTTCACGGCATAGGGCGTGAGCGCGACCTTGTCGGGCGTGGCGCAGGCGCGGATTGGCACACCGTCGCTCTTGCCCTCCGTGCACTGGAAGTCACCGACAAGAAAGGCCACGAGATAGGTCGACATCTTCGGGGTCCGCGCGAAGCGTACCGTGTGCTTTCCGGCGACCGGTCCGGGATCGTCAGCGGTCATGTTGGTGTTGCTGATCGCCGTGTCCGCTTTGTCGATCGTCAGCGAGACTTCGTAGGTGGCCTTCAGTGCCGGTTCATCAAAGCAGGGGAAGGCGCGGCGGGCGTCAGTAGGCTCAAACTGCGTGACCGCATAGTTGCGCTTTGGCGTTTTAGAAAGATAGAAGCCACGCAACATGCCGTTGAGGATGCCTGCATAGCGGATATGCAACCGCACCGGTCCGGCTGTGAGCGTCTGCGGGAAGGTGAAGGTCGCCTGTTCCTTGGCCTTGTCTTCGGAGATCTCCGCCTTGAGCTCCTGGCTACCTGCTCGCGCCGTGACGGAGGCGAAGGTGATCTCCGCCGCATTCAGCGTGATCTTGTTAGTGGGCGCCGTGAGCGTCACATCGATCGATTCGTCGCCCCCGAAGGTCGCGGCCTGCAGATCGGGGGTCAGGGCCAGGGTGTAGTGCACGGGCACCACGCCTGCGGGCAACCGCTGCGCGCGAAGCACGCCTGTCGAAAATATCGAGCAAAACAGACCCATCCAGACAGCAACGCGACGCACTTGCCTCATGCAAAGTCTCTCCTCTATGAATCAGCCTTTTCTGCGCATTCCTTCATTGCAAGGTGCGACAGGCCATCCTTTCAAGGCTAACAGGGCAGGTCAGGCATCTTTTTGAGCGCCCGTCGTCCTGGATCCAGCGTCCCGCCGGTGATGAGTTCATTTAGGAGAGCAAGTGATTCTCGATCGGGAGTACAATTTCGGCCCTCTGAGCCGAGTCGATCTACGCGGATTCGAAGCGTGCCGATCAAAGGCTGGCTGGAGAACTGGAGATATCCATGCGCCGACTGATCACGCTCGTTCCTTTTGCGCTGTTGACGGCAGGCTTCCTTTCCACCGTGGGCTGCCACTACCGCTCGGCCAGTGACACCTACTACATGGTGGCCACCAACCTGAAACTTCCGTACTGGAAGGCCGTGCAGGAGGGCTTTCACCAGGCCGCGCAGGAATATGGTGTGAAGGGCGTTGTGATCGGTCCGGAGACGTACGATGCTAAGGCGGAAAACGATGCGTTCTCCGACGCAGTAGCACGCCATCCCGCGGGCATCCTCGTCTCCGTCGCCGCGGAAAGTAACTTGCACTCCAACATTGCTTCGGCAATTGACCAGGGCATACCCGTCATCACCGTAGACTCCGATGCACCAAACTCTGACCGTTTGTACTTCATCGGTACAAACAATGTAGGGGTCGGGCATCTTGGCGGGCAGCGGCTCGTGCAGCGGCTGCATGGCAAGGGCAACGTGGTCTTCTATTCCATTCCCGGGCAACCGAACCAGGATGAGCGCATGAAGGGTTATGAGGAGGTGTTTGCCAGCAATCCAGGGATCCGCGTGGCGGGGGTCGTGTCGACAGGTGGTGAGTCCGGGAACGCATTTGACCAGACGGAGGAGTACGTCCATCGGACCGGGGCGGATAAGATCGACGCATTTATCTGCCTGGAGTCAGAGGCGGGCAAAGCGGTCGCGGAGGTACTAAAGCGCAATAAGATGACGGACCGTGAGCTGATTGCAATGGATGTGGACCCGGATACACTGAACCTGATAGCGGATGGAACGATCGACGCAGCGGTTTCGCAACGGCCTTTCACCATGGGCTATGTTGGTTTGAAGGCGTTGGACGATGCGCATCACGCACCGCACAACGGATTCAGCCACGACTACAGCATCAACTTCCGGTCGCCTTTTCCGTTTTATGTCGATACCGGAAGCGCGCTCATCACGAAAGACAACGTTGGGATTTATCAACACCCTACTGCACAGTAAGAAGGACGCGAAGGGTGAGTTCGCGCCCTTTGCAACTTGAAGAGGGGCTGCTGTTACCGGCGTCCACCGCCGCGGGCAAAGCCGCCGTGCCCGGCAAAGCCGTAGCCGCCGCGGTACCCATA
>CAZZWG010000016.1:0-31363 GCA_964657685.1 Verrucomicrobia bacterium Tous-C9LFEB
GTCATCACCGACGGCGTCTTCTCCATGGACGGCGACATCGGCCCCGTAGACCAACTCGCCAACCTCTGCGAAAAGTACGGCGCCATCATGATGGTCGACGACGCCCACGCCTCCGGCGTCCTGGGCCGCAACGGCCGCGGCTCCGTAGACCACTTCCACGCAACCGACAAGGTCGACATCCAGGTAGGCACCCTCTCCAAAGCCATCGGCGCCCTCGGCGGCTACGTCTGCGGCAGCCGGGACCTCATCGACTTCCTCTACCACCGCGCTCGCCCCTTCCTCTTCAGCACCTCGCACCCTCCCTCAGTCGCCGCCACCTGCATTGCCGCCTTCGACATCCTCCAAAACGAACCCGAACGCATCGACCGCCTCTGGGACAACACCCACTACTTCCAGCAACAACTAAAATCCGCAGGCTTCGACATAGGCGGCCAAACCACCCCAGCCTCAGAAACCCCCATCACCCCCATCCTGATAGGCGACGGTAGAAAAACCATGGAATTCTCTCGCGCCCTCTTCGAAAAAGGCGTAATGGCCACAGGCATAGCCTTCCCCACAGTCCCGGAAGGCAAAGCCCGCATCCGCTGCATCATGACCTCAGAACACACCCGAGACCAGATCAACGTAGCCCTCGAAACCCTAACCACCACCGCCAAATCCCTCTCCCTCCTCTAACCTCCTAACCCTCCACCACACCCGTCGCGCACCTTTGCGCTTCTTCGCGCCCTTTGCGTCCGCTTTTGCCGTTGCATTTGCTTGTCGTTAACGCCACCCCCGCATCTCACTACCCGGACCACCCGCCATAGCGGGCCCAGGAGACTTCATGGCAGATCAAGCATCTTTGCAACAGAAATACGCCTCCGTAGGCCAGGTCATCGCCGACTTCGCCCCCGAAGGCGCCAAGTTCGACGGCCTCTTTATGGAAGGCGACAAGCTCATCCTCAAAGCCGACGTCCCCTCCAAAGTCGTCCTCAACCGCGTCTGGGACGCCACCAAAGCCGTCGACCCCAACTACGCCGACTTCGAACCACGCCTCACCGTCACCGGCGGCGACGACCAGCCCTACACCATCAAGTCCGGAGAAAACCTCTCCAAAATCTCCGAAAAGTTCTACGGCTCCGCCAACAAATACGAAACCATCGCCAAGCACAACAACATCGCAAACCCCGATCACATCCAGGTAGGCCAGCAACTCAACATCCCCCCGCTGTCCTAAATCTGTCCGCAGCTTGCGTACAATTAACCCCTCATTCGCTATCCTGAGAAAGCAAGCAAACAATAACCTTCAGAGGGAAGTGTCCAGCCTCCCCCAAAAAGGCCCTCGCGTAACCCGTTTGGGTGTACTTTGCACCCTAACTCCTTTAGGCGACGTACTTTGCAAAATCAGGTAGGGGGGGAGGGGCACCTCCCCCCTACCCTCAACCCGGTCTAATACACCACCCGAACCGTCTGGATCATATAAGGCGTAACCGGCACCCGCACCCGCCCAGCACTCACCACCAGGCTCTGTCCCGCACCCTTCTCCATCAGGTCCACCACCTCGGCAGACTTAGCCCCCTCAGGCACCCGCAGCGTAACCTCACCACCCTCACCCGCATACTCATAGAACCGCGCAATCAACCCACGTCCATCCTCCGCCCTCTTCAGCGCGGTGAGCACCACATGCGCTCCACTAGCCTCGGCAAAGCTATGCTCCGCAGCCATCGCACCCTCATGCTCCGTAACCTGCATCGCCTGCAACCCATAATTGAACTCCCATCCACGCTGCACAGTAGCCGCAGTCTTCCAGGCGCCGCTGTGCGGATACAGCGCATACGAGAACCGCTGCTCACCACGATCCGCCTCCGGATCAGGCCAAGTCGGCGACCGCAGCAACGTCAACCGCAACAGGTTCCCAACAGCGTCATAGCCATACTTCGACTCATTGATCAGCGAGAACCCATGCTTCCCATCACCCTCATCCGCCCAGCGCATCGCAGGCACCTCAAACTTCGCCTTGTCGAAGCTGTTGTCCCGCGTAGTCGGTCGCTCAATCGACCCATAAGGAATCTCGAACGTAGCCATCGGCGCTGAAGCCGCTAGCGGAAAAGAAGCCTTCAACAGCACATGGGTCTCATGCCATCCAATGTCGTTCTTCACCACCACTTCATCCGAGCCGCGATACAGAATCAAGTCCTGCGAGAACGTCGACTGACCCCACGTCCGCTTCACCCGGATCACCGACCGCAAAGGCCCACTCTCCACCATCTGCGCAGAATCCACCTGGTGAATCAGCGTAGGAGGCACATCGAACGTCCCAGGATCCACGTTCCACGCGTCATACTGCGTCGGCGTGTCTTTATAGGCCTGCAACTCATTCCCACATCCACCAGCAGCCAGCGTCTCAAAGCTCGCCGCCTTGTCATACAACGACGTAATGCAGCCCGTCGCAGGATCCACACTCACCCGCAACGCCGCATTCTCCATCGTCAGGTTGCTCGACTTCGGGACGACCAAATCACTACCAAACTCCCGCTTGCCCTCCACAGCATGCAGCACCGTATAGCCCATCGAAGGCACATCCGGAACCTGCACCAGCACCCGGAAATTGTGCGCAGCCGCATCCGAAGACAGCACCTGCGAAGGCACAACACGCCCCTTCGCATCCACCATCGACACCGAATCAACAGCCTTCGGCATCGCAACCGTAACCTCCACCAAACCACCACGCTGGAAAGCCAAAGGGTTCCACACAAACACCGGAACATCGCCCTTGCCGCGCGTATCCACCCGCTGCGCCAGCGTCGCCAGCGAAGCCTTGCTCACCTCATCCGTAGCCAGCCGAACCTGCTCGTAATCCTTCTGCGCATCCCGGTAAATCACCGCAATGCCAGACCCCGCAGCCAGATCATGGAACTGATTGAACAGCACCTTCTTCCACGCATCATCCAACTGCTCCGCTGGGTACTCCTTGCCGTCAAGCGACGCCAGCGCAGCCACCTTCTCCGCGTTCAGCACCTGCTCTTCACTCTCGCGCATCCCGCGCTTATGCCCAGCCTGCGTAGTAAACACACCACGGTGATACTCGAAATACAACTCATCCTTCCACGTCGGAACACTGATCTGTCCCGCACCCGCAGCCGGTAAATTCGTGTCCCCCTTCACTAGCGTCCCGTAGTTCCACGTCGGCGAATCCGGACTTAACTCCGACTGCACCTTCTGGAAGTAAGGCAAAGCCGTCCCAAACTCCTCCTTCGGGATCACCTTGTCCACATGCGTGTCCTGCCCCATCCAGTGCAGGCCCTCATCCAGCATCGTCCGTGTCGGCCCGCCGCCATGGTCGCCCACACCGAACAGGTCCATCATGTCCGTTATCCCAGGCGCTCGCGTCCGCGCCTTCGCCAAACTAGCACTCAACCGAACAGGATCCACATTGGTATACGCATAGTCATCAGGGAAATACGTCAGCACCTTGCTGCCATCAGGCGACTCCCACCAGAACAGCTTCAGCGGCAACTGGTTCGTATCGTTCCAGTGCATCTTCTGCGTAACGAAATAGTCCAGCCCGGAACGCTTATAGATCTGCGGCAACTGCCAGTTATATCCAAACGAATCCGGATTCCACCCGATCTTCGCCGTCACACCATACATCTTCTGGAACGCCGCCTGCCCTACCAGCAACTGCCGCACCTGGCTCTCGCCATCCGGCATATTCAGGTCAGGCTCAATCCACATCCCGCCAACAATCTCCCATCGGCCTTCCTTCACCCGCTGCGCGATCTGGTCGTTGAGCACCGGATACTTATCCGCCATCCACTCGCTGTACTGCGCGGCTGATTGCGAAAATGTATACGTCGGATACTCATTCATCAACTGCGCCGCTGACGTGAACGTCCTCTTCACCACATCCACCGTCTCGCTCGCCGGCCAAAGCCACGCAGCATCGATATGCGCATTCCCGGTCAGGTGATAGTTCGCCGTCTGCATCAACGGCCGCAACGCCTCCAGCTTCATCTGTGCAGCCTTCAACGACGCATCGAAGGCAGCCTGGTTCCCCGTATCCAGCGCCCGCAGACTCACAGCCTTCATCGCGTCCCGCAGCACTGCTGCCTTTCCCGCATCGCCCGGCGCAAGCGACGGCAGCAGGTAAGCCGCCGAAACCAGCTGCTTCTCCACATCCTGCGGACTCGGCCGCGAAGCCGCAAAGCTGATCCGCATCGTCACGCCATGAAACTGCTTCACGTCCACCGTCGGCAGCAGCTTCACAGCCACCAGCACCTTGTCGCCCGGCTTCACCTTGTGGAAGAGCGGAATCTCTTCCAGATCGTCACCCAGCGCCACGCGCCGTCCATCGAAGTAGATGATCTCCGGCATCGGCCCATTCGCATCGGCCTGGAACTGGAAGCTCACATCAGTCCCATTCAGGCTATAGCCGTGCAAAGTCGGAGGAATCACAATCTCGCGCCGGAACCACACCGCATCCTTGCCCACCTTCGCAGGCGCTTTCACCGTCTCCCACCCACTGTCGCTGGTCGTAGGCGACTCACCATGCGCCAGATCGCCCTGGTGCATACGCCACGCTCCATCAGGCAAAGCGGAAAGGGCATGCAACCGCTCCAGTGTGGTCACCTCGGCAGGCACGAGGCTGTCAGGCCGCTGCATATGTTGGAAGCTCTGCGCTAAGCAGGGAACAGCCCCGAGTGCAAGCGTGGCGGCAAAAGTTCTGAACGGGAAGACGTGCTTGGAAACCATCCTTGATCCTCGCCTGCATTATCAGGGACAGGCACGAGTATCGGCTACAGCAACCGCTTCAGGTGAGAGATGAAACCAAAACGTCGGGCTCTTGTTCGCCCTTCACCGGCTCAGAACTCTTGCCGTCGAAGTGTGCACGGATCTTGTCCGCAGTAGCCTGGTTCACCACCGCGCGCAGCGCATCCTGGTTCTGCAAAGCGGCCTGCTGCAGCGAGCGCACACTGCCAAAGTGCTCCAGCAGACGCTGCCTTGTACGCGGCCCAACGCCCGAAATCTCATCCAGTTCGCTCGTGCGATCCCGCATCTCGCGACGTTTTCGGTGATAGCCAATCGCAAAGCGGTGAGACTCATCCCGGATCTTCTGGATCACGTGCAGCACAGGCGAGCGCCGGTCCAGCACCACCGGATCGTCCTCCTGGCCATGTACGTAAATGACCTCTTCCCGCTTCGCAATCGAAGCCAGCGGTTGCGTCGTAAGCCCCAGTTGCTCCAGCGCCTCAGCCGCAGCATGCAACTGACCTAAACCGCCATCGATCAGCACCAGCGAGGGCAGCACAGAATCCTTGCCCGTTGGCTTATCGCCATTTGCAAACTTGCTGTAACGGCGCGTAACAATCTCGCGCATCGAAGCGAAATCGTCAACGCCCGTCACAGTCTTCACTTGGAACTTGCGGTAATCCGACTTCTTCATCGCGCCCTTCTCCCAGACCACCATCGACGCGACAGTCTCCGCACCCTGGATGTGGCTGATGTCAAAGCACTCAATCCGTTCCGGCGGATCTGCGAGGTTCAGCGCGTCCGCAAGCGCCTCCGCCATCGCGCGCGCCGTTGGCTGCATCACCCGGAACCGCTGAACATAGCTCTGTTGTGCGTTCTGGCACACAAGATCCACAAGAGAACGCTTATCTCCGCGCTGCGGCGCAGCAATCTCGATCTTGCCTCCAGCCCTCTCGCGTAGAAGGTCTGCAAGAAGCTGACGGTCCGGAAAATCAACAGGCACATAGATGTGCTTAGGAACGTAGTTCTGATCAAGGTAAAGCTGCTTCAGCAAAGCCGAGAAGAAAGCGGCAGGACTGAAGCAGGGCTTCGCCACTGCATCAGAACTTTGCGGCGCGCAGTCCGCGTCCACGGCAGGATCACCCTGCTCAAACTGCGACGTAAGAACAGAGTGGTTATCGGAGGGACCTTGGTCTCCCACAATCGCCGGTGCCGCGCTCGCCGGATTGGGATCCAGGTACGGATCAGCCTCAATGTCCGTCTCGTCAACAGCCTCCTCGACAGGACCCGCAGTGACCTGCTCCTCAAACTCAGGAAGGTCCTCCCAGAACATATCCCGCCGGTCCACGATCTTGCCGCCACGCATGTGAAACAGGTTCACAGCCAGCATGTCGTTCTCGAAGTGAAAACCAAATACGTCAGCATCGTCCGAGTCCGTAGTCGCAATCCGCTGCCGCTCCCCAGCCTGGTGCACCGTGCCGACCTGATCACGAAGCCGCGCAGCAAGCTCGAACTGCATGTTCTCCGCCGCAGCCGCCATGCGCTCCATGAGCCGCCCCTCAAGCTCATCGGTCTTGCCCTCAAGGAAGAGTTGCGCATCCTTGATGACCGCGCGGTAGTCAGGCTGCGAGATCAAGCCCTCAACACATGGTCCAGTGCAGCGCTTGATGTAGTACTGCAGGCAAGGCCGCGGATGATAGCGCTCCAGGTCCACCTTGCACCCAGGAATCAGGAAGCTCTTGCGCACAACATCGGCCAGCCGGTGAGCCAGATTTCCCGGGAAATAAGGCCCAAAGTACGCCGAACCATCCTTCCGTAGCCGCCGCGTCACAAACACCTTGGGATGGCGATCACCCAGCGTCAGCTTGATGTACGGATAGGTCTTGTCATCGCGCAGCAGGATATTGAAGCGAGGCTTGCGCTGCTTGATCAGGTTGTTTTCAAGCGCCAACGCCTCGCGCTCATTCGCAACCAGGATGTACTCAAGGTCGACGGCCTCGCGCATCAACGAGCCGGTCTTCGCGTGAGCCTGGTTCGCCGCAAGGAAGTACGAGCGCACCCGCGACCGCAGGTTCTTGGCCTTGCCTACGTAAATGACCTCGCCTTCGGCATTTTTGTACAGGTAGCAGCCCGGGCCAGTGGGAAGCGTTCGAATTTTCTCGTTCAGATCCATGGGGTGAGCTGCCGTGCGCGCGAACGGCCTAGTTCAGATTAGACGTTTATAGCCCCCCTGCGATGCAGTCGCCGGTGCTGTGTGAAAACAGTCGCCGAAGTCCCCTGTCGAGCCAAAACCGGCTCCGATCCGCGCGATAGCATCGAAGCATGGCCCAGGAACTCGTGGACGCGTTGAGTGTGGAACAGCAGCAAACCGGAGAGGCATTGGCCCGCGCCGCCGCGATCATGGCGACGCTGCGAGGGCCTGGCGGCTGTCCGTGGGACCGCGAACAGACCTTCGACTCGATCAAGCGGTACACGCTGGAGGAGACGTACGAGGTGTTCGACGCCATCGAACGGCGCGCCTGGCCGGAGCTTCGGGATGAGCTAGGCGATCTGCTCCTGCAAGTATTGTTCTACGCGCAGATGGCTTCAGAAGCCGGCTACTTCACGCTCCAGGATGTGGCGGAGACACTCAGCGCCAAGCTCGTCCGCCGCCACCCTCACATCTTCGGAGACGCGGTGGCAGATGATCCGGAAGCAGTCGTGCGTACCTGGGATGCCATCAAGCGCCAGGAAAAGGGAGCCCAGCACTTAGAGTCTTCGGCTTTGGACGGCGTACCCCGTTCCATGCCGGCGCTTCAGGAGGCCGGCAAATTGGGATCAAAGGCTGCCAAGGTAGGATTTGACTGGCCGGACGCCACCGGCCTCTTCGCAAAGCTCGCCGAGGAGACAGAGGAGCTGCGGGCAGAGATAGTGTCAGGCAATCACGATGCGCTGGAGCTCGAAGTCGGCGATCTTATGTTCACCGCTGTCAATCTTGCGCGCCACTTGAAAGTGGACCCAGAGACGGCGCTGCGGCGCACCAATGCTAAGTTTCGTCAGCGCTTCCTTGAGATGGAGGCGCTGGCCGGTGGCGCAGCTCCGTTCGAGGCATTGTCACCGGAGGCGAAGGAGACGCTTTGGGATCGAGCCAAAGCTGCTCTCGTCATTGCTTCAAGCGACGAGGACAAGCCCTAGCGTGTGGCCACCGGCATGGCCAACAGTTCCTTGACAGCCTGCTGCAGCGTAATCGGCGCAGGCAGGGTCTGCATGGCAGACACCGTGATTTCCGCATCCTCCTGCACGGTATGCACAAGAACCTCGCGGATCGTCACGTGCTCGGAAATACGAGAGTAGAGCCAGCGGTGAGGGCCCACCTTCTGTTGCTCGAACGATACAGAGCCACCCTCCTTTACGCGGGCCAGAACGCCTCCCCAGCCAAAGTCAACAGGGTGCAGGATGTTGAGTTGAAGTCGAACGACACAGCGGCTCTCGGCATCGATCCACGCCCGGCCGGCAAGGCCGGTCAGGCCCTCTGTGAGCAGGCTGGGCGGCTTGAACTTCGGATCGGGGATGAAGTCAAGAACGGTCGCCTTCCCGGCGCCAGGTAGCTGCGGCTGCCCAGGAACATAACTCCACAGCATCGCTTTGGGCAAGGAGTGAAGCAGTTCGATCGCATAGGCGCGCGATCCTTCCTCCCGCCGGCTGTGACGTGCGTAAGTCGCAGGGTCGTCGAGGATGGCCTGCAAGCGTTCGCGTTCTCCTGCGTCCTCTTCCGGCGTCAGGAGCTGACCGTTCCGCTGGATTAGGCGCGCGACGGATCCCTGCTTGCTCTCAAGAACCTGTCGGACTGCGGAGCCCTTGGCGTCAGTCCTGTGAACCTGATAGCGCAACAGGCTGGCGGTGTCATAGTTGAGGATTCCCTCCTCGCAGCCGGCGGCGGCCTCCGCCCACCGCACGGGCGGAACACTGACATCCGCCGCTTGAGCGTGCGCGAGAGCAGGCAGTCCAAGTGAGACGATGAGCGGCAGAAAGAGCAGAACGGCCGCGGCGCCCCTGCCTTGAGATTGTCTTTGCCAAAGCGAAGAACGCAACGAGAAAAGCTCCTTCCAGTATTGGACGAAGAAAGTGATCTGAAAGGCTGAACCTCTTCCGAAGACTGGGACCGCGGTGCGGGGTCTAGACTACAACTCGAGTCTCTGGACAGAAACAGGGCCGTCGGGCGATGCTCGGAGTACATCAGCGAAGATTTGGAGACGCACGGGATGTTCAAGCTGTTCAAGCGCGGTGGGGGCTCAGGGGAGGCGCATGTTCCGGAGCGGACGCGTCACTCGCGGGGATGGGCTGACGTGCTCCGGTATCTCAAGGCGGAGCCTGCGCGGTCCTTGCGGGTACTTGATTTCGGGGCAACGTCTCCGGTGAATATCAACCTGCTTACCTCTCTGGGCCACAGCGTGTACATGGCGAACATTGTGGGCGATGCGCAGCGTCCGGAGTGGTTGAAGAGCCCGGCCGATGGAGCCCGGGGTAAGTCTGCGGAGTATGACACGGAACGCTTCCGGCAAAGCAACCTGGACTTTTCGGGGCGAGACTTCGATATTGTGCTGCTTTGGGACACAGCGGACTATCTACCTGCACCGCTAGTGCCTGTTTTGTTCGAGCGCTTGAGGGCAGTTATCCGCGCTGACGGGCGCCTGCTGGGCTTCTTTCACGGTAAAACGGAAGGACCCGATTTGGGCTATGCGCGGTATCAACTTACGGATGGTCCTGAGCTTCGACTGATGGGCAGCGAACCTTTGCCGGTGCGCCAGATCTTACAAAACCGGCAAATTGAGCGCTATCTGGATGGCTTCGGAACGATTCGTTTTTTCCAGGGAACCGATAACGTGCGCGAGGTTCTGGCCATTCGCTGAAAGAGGGGCGTGGGCTGCTGAGAAGCAGATCGGCCACGCCCTCTGCCAAGACTATTTCGAATCCGAGCCCTTACTCTTGTTCCGCTCAGCCCAACGCCGTTTCATAGCTTCCTGAATCCGTTTTCTGCCTTCCGGACTAAGGTTGCGCTTGCGTTTCCGCGGTTCACTTGCGCTCGCCGCAACGGATGCCGTTGCCTTGGGGCGTCCCCGGCGCTTTGCGGGGATCGGGCTTGCTCCGTCGAGTGCGGCAACAGCCTGGCGCGCTTGCTGCAACCGGCTGATCTCCGAGTCAATCGCGGAGAGTATTTCAGTAACATCCATATAACTTCCTTTCGACCGTCAGCTGGGAGACGTCACTCGAAGACCCAGATAATTTCACTTTATCCCCGGCAGGGAGTTAGCGCAACCAAACTGCAATGATCTTTTCTGACTGATGTGGTATGGCTTGAAGCACAAAAGCTTTGCAGCGCGGTGTTAGACTCTGGCGTGATGCGGTCGATCCCCCTTCGCCTCTGGGCGCTTGCCTTGCTTTCGGCCCTTCTACAAATGGCGCCATTTCCCCTGGCCGGACCTGTGCCCTTGTGGCGACGGCTGGTCTGCTGGTTTTGCCTGGTCCCTTTGTTTGTTGCACTTACCGGAGACAACAAGGATGGCAAGCCTCTTCGGATAGGGCAGGCTGCGCTTCTTGGTTATGGCTGCGGTGTGGTGTGGTTTCTTGGCAACTGTTACTGGATCTACCAAACTATGTTCCGCTACGGCGGGCTTCCGGAACCCGCGGCTGTGGGCGTGCTTGTCCTTTTCTCCCTCTATCTGGGAATCTACCTTGGTGCGTTTGGTGCAGGGATGGCGGGGCTGCGCAGGCTGTTCGGATCCGCGACTGCCACTTTGCTTTCCCCGATACTTTGGGTAGCTATCGAACTCGCGAGAGACCAGATCACAGGTTTCCCATGGGATTTGCTGGGCTACACGCAGGTAGATAATTCCTGGTTGACTCCCCTGGCTCCTCTAACAGGGGTGATGGGCCTCTCGTTGATCGTGGCAGCGGGTAATGCTCTTTGGTTGTGGAATCCCATTCCGAAGGCGCGCTATCTCGGGCCAGCACTTGCTTTGTTACTTGTCGTCACTGATCTCTGGGGCATGCGGCGGTTCATTTCCCCGGAAGCGGGTACCGCCACCGCGGTATTACTGCAAACAAACCTCAACGTCGGGGTGGAAGGACGTTCCGAGCGCGAGACCGAAGCGCAGATGATCGCCAGTTTCCGGTCACTTAGCCGGCATCCGGAAGTTGCGGACGAGTTAGTGGAGTCTGGCTCTGGTCAACAGGGTCGTGCACCTGACCTGATCGCCTGGCCTGAGGCGCCGACACCCTTCCTGGATGCCGATACAACCCTGAGGGCGGAGGCGGGTGAGATTGCACGTTCTGAACAAGCGCCTTTGGTGATTCAGGATGAAGCAGCATCGTCCGTACCAAATGACCAGGGCCGGTTTGACCAGTATGTTTCGGCAAGCTTCTTTTTGCCCGACGGAAGCTATGCCGGCCGCTATGACAAGATGCACCTTGTTCCCTTTGGTGAGTACACCCCGTACAAGAAATTGTTCTTCTTCGCCGGACATCTTCTGGATCAGTTAGTGCTCGTACCCGGAAAGCAGCGCCACGTCTTCGGCGTGGATGGGCACCGGTATGGCGTGTTCATCTGCTATGAGTCCATCTTTGGGGATGAGATTCGGCAATTTGCACTGCAGGGCGCGCAGGTTCTGGTGAACCTTTCCGATGACGGATGGTACGGCGACACCAGTGCGCCCTGGGAGCACCTGGATATGGCGCGGATGCGCGCAATTGAGAATAGACGGTGGTTGTTACGGGACACGAACACGGGCCTTACAGCCTCCATCGACCCGCAAGGAAGGATTGTCGCGGCTCTTCCGCGGCATATCCGCGATGCAATCAGGGTTCCCTTCGGGTACCGAAGCGAGATAACGTTTTACACGCGGCACGGTGACTGGATCGGCTGGCTTTGCGCGATCGCGATCACGTCTTTCCTGGTGGGCGGGGAGCTGCAGCGACGCTTCCCACGACACAAACCCGCACTCCGGTAGACTACAAAGATGCTTGATGATTTGGAATTTGCTTACTCCCCGGTCCGCGAGAAGGTGCGTGACCTGCGGGAGTATCTTTGACTCGGCCCGACTTAGAAAAGAGCTTGGGAAAGTAGAAGAAAAGATAGCGGACCCGGCGGTGTGGGCCGATGCCGCAAAGTCACAGCCACTGATGCGGGAACGCAAGCGGCTGGAAGAGCAACTGGGCTATGACACGGAACTGGGCCGCCGCATGGGGGACATCGACAGCTACTTCGAGTTGATGCGCGAAGGCGAGACGAGTGTAGAAGACGACCTCAAGCGCGAGATCGACGGGCTGAACGTGTACACCGAGATGCTCGAATCACGCACCATGCTGGGGGAAGACAACGATGGATTGAATGCGATTGTGACCGTACACCCCGGTGCGGGCGGAACCGAAAGCCAGGATTGGGCGGAGATGCTGATGCGCATGTATCTCCGCTGGGCCGAGCGTGAAGGTTTCAAGACAGAGATCAATGAGATTCAGGACGGGGACGAAGCCGGCATCAAGTCGGCTACCTTCACAATCACAGGCGAATACGCCTTTGGACTCCTGCAGGGCGAGACAGGCGTCCATCGCCTGGTGCGCATCTCGCCGTTTGATCAGGCCAAGCGGCGTCATACCAGCTTCGCGTCGGCCTTTGTGTCGCCTGAGATTGATGACTCCATTGTGATCGACATAAAACCAGATGACCTGCGCATTGACACCTACCGCTCCGGCGGCAAGGGTGGGCAGCATGTGAATACGACGGATTCGGCGGTGCGGATCACGCATATACCGACAGGCATTGTGGCCGGCTGTCAGAATGAGCGCTCGCAGCACAAGAACAAGGAGCGGGCAATGAAGATGTTGCGCTCCCGGCTGTACGAGTTTGAGCTGGAGAAGAAGAAGGCAGTGAGCCGCAAGCTCGAAGATTCGAAGCTGGAGATCAACTTCGGCTCGCAGATCCGAAGCTATGTGCTGCAGCCCTACCGCATGGCCAAGGATCTGCGAACGCGGGTTGAGGTGGGCGACGTAGACCGCGTGCTGGACGGCGACCTGGATCCCTTCATCCGGGGATACTTGCGCATGCGGCGCGAAGGAGGAGTGCCGGCCGCCGTCACGGACGATGCAGATCTGTAACTGCTCAGTCGCTCCTCTTCTCAAGCCAGCGGTGCAAAGCGCTGATATGCAGGTTCAACGCGACTGACGTCGTGCTGAGCATCTCGTGCAGCATGCGCTGCGCGCGGTCAAGGTCGTCCAGGTGGCCGAGTTGCGCGCGGGGGGATGTGTACACGGTCAGCCCGGCGCGGCGGCAAAGCAGCGCGATGCGGTAGAGGTGTGTGCCGTCCGAAACGACGTCGAACGTGCGGAGCTTGTGCTCTACGGCGATGAGCGTGAGGTCGTCCACCTGCTGTTCCGTGTCGACGGACGTGGTCTCTGCCAAGATGTGACTTTCGGCGACGCCGTTGGCGAGGAGATAATCGCGGCCGGCAGCGCCTTCGGTGTTTCCGGCGTCCTTGGCTGAGCCTCCGCCCAAGGTGACGATCATTGGGGCAAGGCCGCGCTGGTAAAGCGCAAGCGCTTTGTCGAGCCTGGCGTGGAAAACCGGCGAGGGATGCCCGGCGTACTCTGCCGCGCCGAAAACGGCGATCGCATCCGCCTTCTGCGCATTGTCGATACCAGCTGTGAACCGAATCTGGTGAATCAGATAGGCAAACCAGCAGATCGTGAAGACGATGAAGAAGACAAGCAGCCGCATCCACAGGCGCAGGAAGCGGTGCCGGAGGAATGGAAGAACCTGATCGCGTGTGACAGCCCGGCGCATCTGAGGATTAGATACAGTATCCCGCGGGCGGATGGTACGCAAGCGATCCCGGTGATTTGCTCAGCGCTGCAGGGTCAGCGCGATCTCATGGGTAGGGATGGCGCCTTCGCGAAGAATCATCCAGGAGTTTTCCCCGCCGGAAAGATCCACGATCGTGGTCGCGACGGCGCGGGCAGTGGGTCCGCCGTCTACGATCAGCGGGATCTTGTCGCCGAACTGATCGCGCACGCAGCCGGCCCAGGTGCACTCCGGTAAGCCGCGAAGATTAGCGCTGGTCGCGGTAATGGGAAGTCCGAGTTTCTCGACGACAGCCCTGCAGATAGGCGCCTCCGGGACGCGCAGAGCGACGTTGCCGGTATTCGCGGTAACGCGCAGCGGGAGCTTGGAGCCGGCGCGGACGATGAGCGTGAGCGGACCGGGCCAGAAGCGCTCGGCGAGGCGATCGAAGCCGGCATCGAGGCCACGCGCGAGCTCATAAGCGTGCGAGACGTCGGCGATAAGAAGCGAGAGGGGCTTGTGCCGCGCACGGGTCTTGAGGTCGTAGATACGATCCACGGCGCGAAGGTTTACCGGATCGACAGCGAGACCGTAAAAGGTGTCGGTAGGCAGTGCGACTACGTTGCCCTCATCGAGCATCTGGGCGACGCGAGCGATGTGCTCGGGTTCGGGTTCGTCCGGGTGAATGCGAAGAAGCTCTGCGTCCAACGTGTCTGTGCGCTCCCTTTGGAGAGGGTAACGCAAAGCGGGCGAGGGCGTGCAGTAGCGGCGGGTAGACTGGGGCGTATGCGCCTGCCGCCGCCCATCACAAGCCGGACAAATGCCAGGGTCAAAGCGTTGCGGGCGGCGTTCACCGGAAGGTCCTCTCTGCCGGGCGAGTCCACGGGGATCGAAGGGGAACATCTGCTGGCCGAGGCGGCAAAAGCAGGTGTGGCGTTCCACACGCTGTATGTGCGCGAGGGCGAAGCGGCGTCTCTCGATCAGGCGTCTTTGCGCGATATACAGGCGCAGGACGTTGTGGTGCTAAGCCCGGACGTGTTCAATGCGGCTGTCGAAACGATCACGCCGCAGGGACTGGCCGGCGTTTTTTCAATCCCTGCGCTGCAGCCCACGCGCACCCTGGCAAGCGGGTCTGTTCTGTTGCTGGAAAACGTTCAGGATCCCGGCAATGTGGGGACTTTGATTCGTTCTGCAGCAGCCTTTGGCGCGGCCGCCGTCTGGCTGGTGGGTGAGTGTGCCAACCCTTGGTCTCCCAAGGTGCTGCGGGCCTCAGCGGGCGCCGTCTTCCACCTTCCGGTATTTCGGTCCAACCTGCGCGACGCAGAAGAAGCTCTGCGCCCGGCAAGACGCTTATTCGCGGCAGTTCCCGCGCGCGACGGTGCGGTACCGGCGATGCAGGCGAGCTTAGGCGATGGCGTTGTGATGATCGGCAGCGAAGGGCGTGGACTGAGCCAGGAAGCCTTGGCCCTGGCTGACCAGTTTGTCACCATCCCATGCCGCATCGAATCCTTCAATGCGGCAGTTGCGGGATCGTTGTTGTTGTATGAGGCCGCTCGTGGCCGGTACGTCCAACACATCGGACCCGGTGGAGATGCGATGCGATGAGCCTCTTCGATACCTCCCCTATGGCGGGTGCACCGGGCGGGGCGTTGCGGACCGCACCGTTGGCGGAGCGCATGCGGCCGCAGTCACTGGATGAGTTCTATGGTCAGGAGCACCTGCTCGGGGCAGGGAAGCCCCTGCGACTGCAGATTGAGCGGGATGACTCCGCGTCGCTGATCTTCTGGGGGCCTCCGGGAGTAGGAAAGACGACCCTGGCGAAGATCATTGCTCGATCTTCCGAGGCCAGCTTTGTTGAGTTTTCAGCGGTCCTGAGCGGGATCAAAGAGATCAAGCAGGTGATGGTGGAAGCCGAAAAGGCGGCGAGCTTCGGATCACGCACCGTGTTGTTTGTCGATGAAATCCACCGCTTCAACAAGGCTCAGCAGGATGCCTTCCTTCCGTATGTCGAGCGTGGATCGATCCGGCTGATTGGGGCGACCACGGAAAATCCTTCGTTTGAGATCAACGCAGCGTTGCTTAGCCGGTGCCGGGTCTATACCCTGCGTGGCCTGGAGTCCGCCGATCTTCTTGCTCTGCTGGAAAGGGCGTTAGGGGACCATGAGCGTGGGCTGGGAGTGCTCGAAATGGATGCCGAGCCGGAGGCGCTGGATGCGATGGCGAGCTACGCCTCCGGGGATGCGCGGAGCGCCTTGAATGCGCTTGAAGTGGCCTCGCAGTTGGCTGCCGGGCGGGGCGAGCGGACGATCACGCGGAGCCTCTCTGCGGAAGCGCTGCAGCAGCGCGTGCTGCTCTATGACAAGAAGGGCGAGCAGCACTACGATCTGATCTCGGCTTTGCACAAGAGCGTGCGCAACTCCGATGCGGACGCATCGTTGTACTGGCTGGGCCGCATGCTGCGGGCCGGCGAGGATCCGATGTATGTGGCGCGCCGTGTGGTCCGGATGGCGGTTGAGGATATTGGCCTGGCGGCTCCGGAAGCTTTGAATTTGTGCCTGAGCGCGCGGGATGCCTTGCACTTTCTGGGGTCGCCGGAAGGGGATCTGGCGCTGGCCCAGGCAGTGGTGTATCTGGCGCTGGCGCCGAAGTCGAACGCGGTGTACACGGCCTATGCGGAGGTGCTGGCGGATATCGAGGCAAAGCCTGCGGAGCCTGTGCCGCTGCATCTTCGCAATGCGCCGACAAAGCTGATGAAGGAACTCGATTACGGCAAGGGCTACCAGTATGCGCATGATGTTGAGGGCAAAGTGGCGGCCATGGAGTGTTTGCCGCCACTGTTGAGGGATCGTCATTACTACCACCCGACGGGTGAGGGCCGGGAACGTCTCCTGCGGCAGCGGATGGAAGAGATCGCGAAGTTCAAGAAGGGCGACAGCTAACTTTCGGTGTCCCAACAAAACGTTCTTCGGCCTTCTGTAGAATGGCTCGCAAGCGGGCGCTCCAAGCTGGCCGAAAGCCTCTCCGGGGTTACCCCGGGGTGTTCTGTTTATGCCCGCAACGCACCGCATGAGCGCCGCTGCACGCTGTGCAGACCTGCTCACGCAAAGTCAGACTCGTTGGAGCGTCCGCTGCCCTCTCATCCGCGCTACCGGAACAATCTATTGATTCTGGCCAGTAGCCTTCTCTATGCAGAGCCGACCGTGCTCGCTCATGGACTTGTGATCGGGGCCGCCCTGGTGCCGGAACCGCGGACTGACCACCTGCGAAGCCTGGCGCAACGAACCCTCGCATGGACCCATGTGCGGCCACAACCCAGGGCTCGAACGCTAGAAAACCTGCTGCGTGCTGATGCTGGCTTGAGCAGACTGCTGACTCGCCATCAGCTTCGATCGCTGAGCCCACCCATCGCGCCACGCATGCGTCGATGGCCGGACACAGAAGCGCTTCCGCGGATCGAAACGATTGCTGATCTTGCTGCCTGGCTGCGTGTTGAGGTTTCCTACCTGCGCTGGTTTGCGGACCTTCACGGCCGCAATGCCTTGCCCGGAACTTCGCCGTTGCAGCATTACTACCGCCGTGTGCGGTTGAAGCCGGATAACAGTCTGCGTTTGCTGGAATCACCCAAGCAGCATCTGAAGCACATCCAACGGCAGATCCTTCGTGAACTTCTGGTGCATGTGGAGGTGCATGATGCCGTTCATGGCTTTTGCAGAAACCGGTCTACTGTCACCTATGCGACGCCGCACGCGGGCAAGGCGATGGTCCTGCGTATCGATCTGAAGGACTTCTTTCCTTCTTTCTCCGGCCCACGCATCCAGGCGATGTTCCGGGCACTGGGGTATCCGGAGCACGTGGCGGATCTCTTGGGTGGTCTCTGTACAACGGCCGTGCCTCGGGCATTCTGGAAGGCCGCAGAGGAGGGTTTCTCCCCCGGGAAGATACAGCAGGCACGCATACTCTATGCCCGTACACACCTGCCCCAGGGTTCCCCATGCTCACCTGCTGCTGCAAACATTTGCGCGCGCCGTATGGATCAGCGTCTAGCGGCGCTCGCCGAAGCATCCGGCGCGGTCTACACACGATATGCGGATGATTTGGCGTTTTCGGGTGGAGAGGAATTTGTGCGCTCTGCCGGTCGCTTCGGCCTGCACGCGGCGGCGATTGCTTCCGATGAGGGCTTTCTCGTGAATCACCGCAAAACGCGGCTGATGACCTCTTCTGGTCGTCAGCACCTGGCCGGGATCACCCTCAACGGTGGGCCGAATATTGCGCGAACCGATGTGGATAACCTCAAGGCGACGCTGACCAACTGTCTCCGGTATGGACCAGCAACGCAGAATCGCCGTGGTGCCGGGGACTTTCGAGCGTTTCTCACGGGCAAGGTGGCCTATGTGGCGATGGTGAACCCGGCGCGTGGCGCAAAGCTTCGTGCCTTGCTCGACCAGATTGCATGGGAGTGAGCTTCCGGGTCGCCGACGATAGCGGTGCGGCCGCCGTCTCCTGCGACCGCGAGAGACAAAGGCTCTCGTGCTACATTCGGCTTCAAATGATGATTCGTCGCCCTCCTGTCGCTGTACTGCTTCTTTGCGGTTTTCAGCTTGCATGCGTTTCGATCCCCGCGCAAGCACTGCTCGTGGTGAACCAGGGTGATGCCACGGTGAGCGTTGTGAACCCGGCGTCAGGTAAACAGGTTGCCCTAATCCATCAACCCGTCAACGGGGTGCATGGGCATGAGATCGCAGCGTCTTCGGATGGCCGCACCGCCTTCGTCCCAGTGTACGGAAGCACGGGGGTGGGCAGGCCGGGCCTGGACGGACGCGAAATTCTGGTGGTCGACGTGCCGTCGCACAAGGTCGTGGGTGCAATCGATCTTGGACACGCAACCCGACCGCATCAGCCCGTATTTGATGGGAGACACGGTTTGCTGTACGTGACAACGGAACTCGATCGCACCATTACGGTGATTGATCCGCGGACACGAAAGATCGTCGGCACGGTACCCACAGGGCAGGAGCAGTCTCACATGCTCGCGCTCTCGCATGATGGCCACCGCGGCTACACAGCCAATGTGGGACCGGGTTCGGTGTCGGTTCTGGATCTGGACGCGCGCAAGACATTGGCCGTAATCCCGGTATCCGGGAACGTGCAGCGGATTTCCGTATCGATGGATGACAAGAGCGTGTTTACGGCAGATATGACCTCGCCTCGGCTTGCGGTGATTGATACAACAACCGGGAAGGTGGGGCATTGGATCGCACTTCCAACGCACGCCTACGGCACCGCGCCTACGCCGGATGGGCGCTGGCTGCTGGTGACGTTGCCTTCGCTGGACGAAGTCGGCGTGGTCGATCTTGCGTCGCTGCGCCTGGTGCGAACGCTGAAGGTGGGAAGCAGCCCGCAGGAGGTGCTGATCCGCCCGGATGCGAAGGTGGCGTACGTTTCGTGCATGGGCAACGGCACGGTCGCCGTCCTTGACCTCGAGCACTGGACCACCTTGCCGCCGATCGCAACGGGTCCCCAGGCCGATGGGCTTGCCTGGGCGCCGTAGACAGCGCGATTCGGCGTGCTTGGCCGAGCAATGAAGAGGCCGCCGTGCACTGCCTTTCCAGACTTGGGGTATGTGCCAAGGATGTGTAAAAGTGCTTCCGGATCAGCCTTGCGGAAGCGTTACCGGGACGTCTGCGCCGTACTGAGCAGCAGATCTCTTTCGATGGCCTTCGAGACGATGTCCTTGGTGAGCAGTTCCGGAAGAACATCGGCGTTGGCATTCTTGCCTGCCGGATAGATCACGTAGGTCGGTACGCCGCTGCGGTTGACGCTGGCGAGTTCGGCCGTGATGCGGGGGTCGTATTGCGTCCAGTCGGCTTTCAGGAGCTTGAAGTGGCCTTTGGCGAGCTTGCTTTCAATGTCTGCGGAGCGAAGCACGGCGGCCTCGTTCACCTTGCAACTAAGACACCAGGCGGCGGTGAAATCGATGAAGACGGGATCGCCGGAGGCTCGCGCCGTCGTGAAGGTCTCAGGGGACCAGGGCTGCCAGGTTTGTGCCTCTACGGTCTGGTGGCGCAGGGGAAACACGAGAGCGAGCACGATGAGCAGGACGGCTGCGGTGAGGGAACCCCAGCGGGCAGGCCAGCGCCCCAGCGCCCATCCCGCAATGGCGAGCACCAGAAAGCTGAGCAAAAGCAGGGCCATGCGATTGAGGCCGTCCGCGGGTCCAAAGAGCTGGCCATAGACCCAGGCGAGCCAGATCGCCGTGGCGAAAAGGGGCACCGCGGTGAGCTGTTTAAGGACCTCCATCCAGGCGCCCGGCTTGGGCAGTAAGCTGGTCCACTGCGGCTGCAACGTAAGCAGTAGGTAAGGCAGCGCGAGGCCCAGTGCAAGCATGGTGAAGATCAGGAACGTCAGCGCAATCGGCTGGGAAAGCGCAAAGCCGACCGCGGCGCCGAGCATCGGTCCCATGCAGGGCGTGGCTACGACGGTGGCGAGGACGCCGGTGAAGAAGCTGCCGGCATAGCCCTGCTTCTGCGTCAGATCACCGCCGGCGCTGGTCAGCGAAAGGCCAAGTTCAAATTGACCGGCAAGCGATAGGCCGAGGAAGAAGACCATCGCGGCCAGCACCGCGACGAAGCCGGGCGACTGCATCTGGAAGCCCCAGCCGACCTGGCGACCGCCCGCGCGCAGGACGAGCAGGACGCCGACCACGGACCAGAACGAGACCAGAATGCCGAGCGTGTACACAAGGCCGTGCAGCCGTTGACGGCGCTTCTCCTCGGTGGAGGAGTGCACAAGGCCCAGCCCCTTGAGAAAGAGCACGGGGAAGACGCATGGCATCAGGTTCAGGACGAGACCACCAAGAAACGCAAGCCCGAGTTCCCCGACGAGTGTGACATCGCTTGTAGCGGGCGCGGGTGCGGATCCCAGCTTGCTTGCGGAGGCGACAGGCGCGACGGCACCGGGCGTCACTGGAACAGTGAACTCGTAGTTCTCATTGCCGCCCAGTTCCAGCAGACCGTGCAGAGTTTTCGGAGGAGCCGTCGCGTAGGACGAACGCTGCAGAACGACACGGATGCCGTCCGGGAGAGACTCGACCTGTTGATCGGCCGCGTTCTCGACCTGATCCTGGTCGAATGGGTAGAACTCCGCATCTTCCTCGTGTTCGCCTGTGTGTAAAGTGACGGCGATTGATTTTGCGTCCGCAACGGCGCTTACGGACATTGTGGACGGCAGCGGAGCGGGCAAGCCATTGATGGCCTGGCCCAGCGCGCCAACCAGCGGCGGATCCGGCAGCGGTCCCGGAACGACGTTGACGTCCAATCCCAGATGGGCTTTGCCAGGGAAGCATGACGCCGCGCACACAAGCCACGACACATGAGCATCCAGGTGCACCTTGCCGGGTTTCAGGGTGGGCGCTGCCGTCAGAGTGAAAGGGAAGGCAACCTGGTCCTCGTAGCCGAAATCCATAAGCGGGCCGAGCGGCAGGCGCTGTGGCGCGGGGAACTGCAGCGGGCCGGCGGTGATGCCCTTCGGCAGTGTCCAGGTGATCTTTGGCGGCTCGCCGGAGTCACCTGCGTTCACCCAGTAAACGTGCCAGTGTTCCTCGATGGTCAGCACCAGGCCGGCCTGCAGCGTACCGCCGGCGGCAATTTGCGGACGAAGGTCGGTGAGTTCCGCTGTCAGGTGTTGGGCCTTCACAGGTCCGGGTCCGCCGTCGCCGACCTCCACGAGCTGAGCGTGCGCGCGGGATGAGGCCAACGCGCAAAACAGAAGCGTCAGCAGACAGCCGACGAATCGACAAAAGGTGCTTCTGGAAAATGTCGCGCCCACACTGCTGATTGTAGATGCCGCACCTTCCGGAGTGAGCACGGGGGTGCGGCACTTAAACAAACAGGCGACGATGCTCGATCAAAATACATCGGTCCATGACCACGCGCAGACCAGCTGCCTCGGCGCGCTCGGCGGCGTCGAGGTTAAGAATCCCAAGTTGCACCCAAAGGTCGCGCAGGCCAAGTGAGATCATCTCGTCCACAATGGCTGGGAGGTAGCGGGGTAGACGAAAGACGTTGACGAGATCCGGCTTCACGGGAAGTTCCGCGAGCGAGCCGTAGCAGGTCTCGCCGAGGATGTTCTCGACCCCGGGATTCACCGGCAGAATGCGGTACCCGGCCCGCTGCATATAGGCCGAAACCGAATGACTAGGCTTTCGCGGGTCTTCGGACAAACCAATGACGGCCAGCGTGCGGGGAGCTCGCGCGGAGCCGCCGAGCATGTCGAGGATGACAGAAGGCTCGTTCATACGTCCCTCCAGATGCGCCCCCCAGTACTTGCAGAGCGGATTCAAGCTCGCTCCGCGCGATACAATGAGGCGGATACGGGCAGATCGTCAGCCCAGGTACGCAGGAGCAGGTTTGCCTCACCGTTGGATGCACCCGAAAGCTGAAATCTCCCTTCCGCAGCGCTGCTTTGCGGCTTCTCTTGGCGTCGTCGCACTCGCCCTGGGTGGATGCGCGACGCAGTACCGGCCCGTCGTTTCGGCCATCAACCCGGTAGGGCCGGCGGCGCAGCCGACAAAATACGCCTATGCCGTTTCTGACCCGAATGATGGCAACACGGCAGGTACGCTGGGCGGCTTGCTGACCACGGTCGATTTCTCCGGCGACACTATTTTGTCCACGCCCGCGTTGATCCCGAACCCGAATTACTTTGCCGTTGCTCTCGACAGTTTGCAGGGCTTTGTCGTCAACGCGCAGGGTTCGCTTGACTCGGTTCCAGTGTCCTCGCCGGGCTCGCTCATCACCAGCCAGGTGGTGCAAACCACCTTGCCCGCCGGTGCGAACGTGCCCAGTTTGAACGGCTTCACCCTCGGTGGCTCTCCACGCATCTTCGTTCCGGAGATCAGTCTTTCGCAGGTAGCCCTGTTCTCCTCCACCAGCCCGGCGCTGCAGCAGCAAATCAGCGTGAGTCCGCACCCAGTCTATGTTGTGGGAGTCAGCGGCACGCCACGCGCTTACGTGATCAGCAACGGGGTGACTCCGGGGCAGGTGGCCGCGATTGAGGGGACAAGTCTTTCTGTTTCCGCAACGATCCCGGTGGGCAACAACCCGGTTTATGGCGTTGAGACGGCGGACACGCGACGTGCGTTTATCTTGAACAACGGCTCCGGAAGCGTCTCAGTGATCAACGTCACGAATAATGCCATAGACAGCGCCAATCCCACGATCAACCTGAACGTGGGCGGCGTGACCGGGCTGCAACCGGTGTGGGCGGATCTTGTGCCGCAGACCAATCAGCTTGTTGTGATCAGTCAGAGAGCAGGGAATGCGGCCGGGTATCTCAGCATTATCAATATCCCCCTCTGCAACGCGTTAGCGCAGCCGACCAATCCATCCTGCAATCCCACCAATCCTACGGATGGCCAGGGCTTTGGGCAGGTGCTGGCCACAGTGCCGGTCGGCATCAATCCTATGATGGTCTCCGCGTTGGTGGATGGAAGTCAGGCCTATGTGGCGAATGAGGGTGTTCCGCCAGGTGCTTCGACCACCGATGTCGAAGGATCGGTGAGCGTGGTGAATCTGGTGAGCGGCACTGTCACCACAACGATCACTGGAACAACGGCGTACAACAGCACGGGAAGCGTGAACTACACCGGCACCCCTGCCTGCTCTGTGACGGCTGTCGCTACCGGCGCGACCAACGCCTGCGTCTATGGGCATCCGACCACCATCGCCGCTACCAGCGGCACACCCACGGGCAAAGTGTATGTGACCGCACCGGACAGCAATTACATGACGGTGATCGAAACCGACACCAACTCGGTGGATACGCACCTTAACCTGCAAGGCGCAGGTGTAAGGGTTCTGGTGAGCGCCCGTTAGTGGCACGTGATTTCGAGAGAAAAGCCACCCGCGGGTGGCTTTTCTCTTGCAGCGAATCGCCACATCTGCGCAAAGGATCTACCCGCTAGCCAGAACGATCGGCAGGGTTGGTGAAGGGGATCCACCCTCTGCCTCCACCGTCACCCCAAAGCCCTTGGCCGCAACGTTGCGGGGGAGTTCAGGCAGAACGACGGAAGCATTGCCGTTCACGTCAGGCTTGAACAACCCAGCCGGCACCGGCGCCGCACCTTTAGCCTCTGGAAGAATCCACAACTCGTAGGTCTTGTTAGGCTGCAGGCCTTGCAGGTGGGTAGCCACAAAGATCAACTCACCCCGGCCCGCGTTATAGGAGGCATGGCCTTCCGGCTTGGGCGGAGCGGTTGCAGTCGCGGGCAGCCGCAACGCAACCTGCATCGCCGTTGGATCAGTAAGCGCGTGCAGAACGCGTTGCGCGCGTGCCGATTCGGTATGCACCTGCTCGGTGGCGGCCGTCTGCTCCGCGAGTTGTTCCCGCAGATCAAGCCCCTCGTGGAACTGCCATCCGGCAAAGCCCGCAACACAGGCAGCCAGCGCCCATCCTGCCCATCCAATAAACCCGGGTCCCCGCCGCCTTGAGACCTCGAAGCGCGGTTCGCGGTCCAGTAAATTGCTGCTGCGCGGCGCGAGAACGGGTTCGGCGGCGGGCGGCGCTACATGGAGCTTCTTTTCCTGTGACACGGCTTCCAGGAGTCGCGTGCGGGCCTGCGGTGCAGGGTCATGGAAGTCCGCGCTCAGCGCATAGCCGGCAAGATCACCCTGCATGCGCGCCACGGTGCCGCGGCACTCCTCGCAGTGCTTGAGATGGGCGAGCGTGTAAGCGGCCTCCTCGGGCGGCATCAGCGCAAGGGCGAACAACGCGAGGTCGTCTTCCGGGATGTGTTGATTGACCAGGTTCATGCGCTGAATGCCTTTCTCAGCGTACCCAAAGCGCTGCGGATGCGGGTCTTCACTGTGCCCAGGGGATCGCCTGTCATTTCGGCAATCTCTGTATGTGTCAGGCCGTCGAAGAAGGCCATTTCCAGCATTTTGCGCTGCTCGGACGGCAGCTTTACGATGGCGGCGCGGGCATGCTCCATCATGGAGTTGCGCTCGGCCTCCTCAGCTAAGTTGAAGGGGGAAGCGAGGTAAACCTCTTCCACCTGGTCTGTCGGACGGCGTCGCCGCAGCGTATCGATGGAGCGGTTGCGGGCCACCACGGCCAGCCACCCACCCAACGATCCTTTGGTCTCTAAAAAGCCGCCCGGATTCCGCCACACCTGCATGAAGATCTCCTGAAGCACATCTTCGGCAGCAGCTACGTCACGCAGAACTCGAAGGGCGACGGAGTAAACAATCCTGGAATACCGGTCATAGAGCGCCGCCATCGCGGCCTCATCGCCACGACGCACACGTTCCAGAAGAACGCTGTCGTCGCCGGCGCTGCCTAGCGGTCTGTCCATCGTTCTATGCATTCAACGCACACGCGAATGCAGTGGATTGGATTCCCAAGCAGCAACTCTCCGATTCTATGGTCACAGGTGGTCGGTAACGGAAGTAAGTGTAGCCGATTCCCAACGTTTCTGGCGCTCCGCCTTATGCTGGTTTAACGGCTATGTTCGTGACCTCGTAGATGCCAGCCCCGCCTCTCTCCAGAATCCGGCTCGATAAATTGCTGGTCGATCGCGGCCTTGCTGCTTCGCGTGAGCGGGCGCAGGCGCTCGTGCTTGCCGGCCGGGTGCTGGTGGAGGAACAGAAAATAGACAAGCCAGGCGCACCGGTGGCGCAGGACGCCACAGTCCGTATGCTGGGCGAAGACCTGCGGTATGTCTCCCGTGGCGGGCTAAAGCTCGAGGGCGCGCTGGAGTCTTGGGGCATCGAGGTAGCCGGCCGGGTCTGCGCCGATATCGGTGCATCCACGGGCGGCTTCACGGATTGTCTTCTGCAGCACGGCGCAGCCTCTGTGCTGGCGGTCGACACAGGTTACGGCCAAATTGCACATAAGCTGCGCGTCGACGCGCACGTGCGCTTGATGGAGCGCACCAACGCCCGTACCCTCGCGCCGGGAAGTCTTCACCACCCGGAAGCCGTCATCACCTTCTTCGCGATGGATGTTTCGTTCATCGGTGCAAGCCTTGTTCTACCGGCATTGCATGCGGCGCTCAGCCCCTCGCCGCTGCCCTGGGCGGGGGAGGCCGTCATCCTTGTGAAGCCGCAGTTTGAGGCAGGCCGGGAGCATGTGGGTAAGGGCGGCATCGTGCGCGATCCGGCGGCGCATCAACTAGCGGTTGAGCGGGTCGCCGCAACCGTGCGCGATCTCGGTGGTGCGGTCCTTGCGGTGATGGATTCACCGATCCTGGGGATGGAAGGCAATCGTGAGTTTCTGTTGCACGCCCGGTTTCCCGCAGCGCATCTAAACCCATGAACACGCGTACACTGGAGCCGAATGCCCCTTGCAGCTATCATCTCCAAGCCCCAGAAACCGGAGCTGGAGCAGATTCTCGCCGATCTCCTCGCCTGGCTGTCAGGACACGGCTTTACCTTTCTTCTCGACCCCAACAGCGCCCGCTATCTGGACCGCGAAGACGAAGCGGTTGAGCGGCCCGAGATGCCCGAACAGAAGCCGGACATTGTGATCACCCTCGGCGGTGATGGCACGTTGCTCTCCGCCGCCCGCGCCTTCGCGCAGGAGGAAGTTCCTCTGCTCGGCATCAATCTCGGCTCACTGGGTTTCCTGACCGAGGTTCCCCTGAGTGAGTTGTACTCGACGCTGGAGGCCTGGCTGGCCGGCAAGGGCGTCCTCGATAGCCGCAACCTCATGCACACGATCCTTATCCGGGATGAGCGCATCTTCCGGCACTGGGAGGCGTTGAATGATGTCGTGCTGGCCAAGGGAGCAATCGCGCGCATCGGTGAGTATGCGATAGAGCTGGATGGGCAGTTCGTCGCACGCTTTCGCGCCGATGGCGTCATTGTTTCAACGCCAACCGGCTCCACTGCCTACAACCTGGCCGCTAACGGACCGATCGTAATGCCCTCGGTTGACGGCCTGGTGATCACGGCCATTTGTCCGCACCTGCTCACCATTCGGCCGATCGTCGTCCCGGGATCCAGTGAGATCGCGGTGACAGTCGATGTGGTGCCGCATGAGACCTACATCACCGTGGATGGGCAGGAGGTTGTGGAGTTGCTGTTGGGTGACCGCATCGTCTGCCGCCGGTCAGAGCACAAGGTGCGCCTGCTGCGCCAGCGACAGAATGGACTGTTCAATGTGCTGCGCTCGAAACTGAGTTGGGGAGAGCAGTAAGCGCTCAGGCCCTGAACGTCCGCGGAGGGTGGCCCGGAAGCCAGAACGGCTCCGGCGCGGGGACAAAGGTAATGGGCACCTCGGGAACGAAGGTCTTCAGCCAGTTCGTTGCCCAGATCATCCCACCCTGCTCGGAGAGCACGTGGCCGACGACAATCAGGGACTTCTTCTGGCCTGCGGCGATGGCATCCTGAACATATTCCACCAGCTCCCATTCGCGCGTCTCGCCGCAGATCAAAAGTTCCGTCGCGGGATCGGAGAGCAGGGCAATGCCACCTTCGCGGCCACAATAGCCCCAACTTGTCTGCGCGGCATGAACGGCGAGGTCGGGATCTCCAACGATGCGGATCGTTTGCGCGTTAAGTTTCGTCGCCATCTCCGCGGCGATCTGGGCCAGTGCCGTGCCACCGAAGTCGAGCCGCTTCAGGTCCGGGCCTGCTGTCTGTGCCGCCCAGCCGAGCTGGTCGATCATGCCCTTCGCCACGCCGTCGGGCTTCATCATATGTAGGTGATCGTGGAAGTGAAAGAGGGCCACGTTGTGCTCGGCTAGCCAGGCCTGCTTGGCTCGCAGCACCGGGTTGTCCTTTATATCGTCGATCTTGTCCTGGTGGAGATAGAACGGGGTCTCGTGCGAGATGATCAGGTTCGCGCCGAGTGCCTGCGACCGCTTGCAAACCTCAAACGTGGCCATCATGGTCGTAGCGATTGCATGTACCGGCGTTTCGGGGGTAGCGGAGAGCAGATTGTCCACCGTGGGCGAACGCCACGGGACACCTACATGCTGCTTGATGCGATCGAGGACGGTGCCAACAGTGAGCGCAACGGCACCGGACCCCTGTGCGGGGAGACGGGAAGGAAGCATGCAGGCGCTGGAAGCCAGGGCTGAGGTCGCCAGGAAATCACGGCGGGTAAGCGGCATAAGGGAACTGTAACGCAGACGCGAACAGGATCGCTGCATTGATCCTGCTCGCGCGCAAACACCTACTTGGTTGTGTGGGTTGTGCTTTTCTTCTCGTGCGATGCCTTGTCGTCGGAGCCGGCGTCTTCGCCACCTTCGGCAGCATGGGAGAGTGCCTCGCCCAGCTCACGAATGTGCTTTGCGTTGGCATTTTGCTCATCACCGGCGACGGCAACAGTGTCTTTGCCAAGCTTCACAACGAGCTTCTTAACTGCCTCACCGTCAAGCTCCTTTGCGTGCAGCAGCTTCTTCAGCTTGCCCAGGTCCTGGACGACCTTCTGCACACCCTCGTGCTCGTGCTTGGAAAGATAATCCTCCCATCCCTCGATATTGCTGGTGGCTTTTTCGATAGTGAAACTCTTGACGCCGCCCTGAATGGCTTCAAGCGTGGTCTTCAAACGTGTCGTCGGCATGAATGGGTCCCTTGTTTTGAAAGTGACAGGAGTGTTTTCCCGCCCCCCTTCCGATGCTGAAGTTACGCACCATCAGGAGAGTGGAAAGGTCAGGTTCTTGATCACACACAAAGTAATGGATTGGACCCGCGACAATGCAAAGAAAGAGGCTCCCGGGCAGGAGCCTCTTCGAACAAGCCAGAGTCAGTGGTACTTGTTAACTGCTGATTTTATGAGCCAGGGCTAACTGCTTCGCCTTCTCCGCATGCTTTGTGTCGATCGCAACACTCCGCGCTGCAAGCGCCTTCACGGGAGCCAGCGAGCTGTCAGATGCCTCTGCCTTTTCTTCTTTCTGGATGTCCTCATTCCCCTTCACCAGGCCCTTGATGTAGGAGTTGTCGAAGGTGTCGCCGCTCAACATCTTCAGCTCAGTTAGCTTCGCGTGGTCGCCGATAGACATGTCATCGGCTGTCGGTGCGGTAACGCCCGCTACCCGGCTGGCGGAGGCTACCTGCTGCTTGAGCCGTGTATGGTCCGCGATGAGCATGCGCGCGTAGGCTTTTACGTCCTGGCTGTTGCTCTTCTGCATAGCTAGTTGAGCAGTCGCGATCTCAAAGTTGGAGTCCTCGCCGAGATCCTTGAGGAATTGCTTATCCTGCGTGGATGCACCCGCACTGCTTTGCGCCTGGGAAGCGCCCACACTGAAACCTAATGCCAAAGACAGGAGCGCCGCAGTAAACGTGCGCTTTCCCCACTGTTGATGTGCCATCTGTTGCTGCTCCTTTTACCTTGCAGGCATATGAAGGACGCAGATAGCAGGGGCGTTGCCCGCGGCGAAGGACGGCGCTACCAGAAGTAACAATGCTGTCATTTAAGCCAACGGGCTCACGGCCGCGCTGGCCGAGTCTCAGACTTCCTCGTCCGTTAAAAGAAGCGGGAAATCACCTGGTTGGTTACGAGTGCGGCAACGTAGGCGCAGCCGGTCATATAGGCGAACTGAAGTGCGGGCAGCTTCCAGCTATTTGTCTCGCGGCGTACGACGGCAAGGGTGCTCGTGCACTGCATTGCAAAGGCGAAGAAGACCACCAGGGCGATCGCGCCGCCCAGCCCCATGTCATGTCGCAAAGCCTGCTGCAGGCCAAAGGCGTGTGTCTCGGGGTCCACGCCGTAGAGGGTGCCCAGCGTGCCGACAATTACCTCACGGGCAACAATGGAACTCAGCAGGCCGATGCCAATCTTCCAGTTAAATCCAAGAGGGTGCAGGACAGGCTCAATGAAGTGGCCGATATGGCCGATGACGCTGTCCGTAAGCGCCGCAAACTGGCCACCATGGACGGGCAGGACGCTCAACACCCAGACGAGGAAGGTCACACCAAGGATGATGGTCCCGGCCTTCTGAAGAAACAGTTTGCCGCGATCGTAAAGCCGCAACGCAAGGGACCTTGGCATGGGCCAGCGGTACTGCGGCATCTCCAGAACAAAGGGCGTCGGCGCGGCCTTCAGGACGGAGCTGTTCAGCAGCCGTGCTGTCACCAGGGCAGCCAGAAAACCGAGGGCGTAAAGGCCCAGCATCACACCGGCGCGCAGCCCCAGCAGGCCGCCGAGGATGTGCTTGTTGGGGATGAAGGCCGCAATGATCAACGTGTACACCGGCAAGCGCGCTGAGCAGGTCATGAACGGTGCGACCAGGATCGTGGCCAGCCGCTCGCGCTTGTTCTCGATCGTGCGCGTGGCCATGATCGCAGGCACGGCGCACGCATACGCTGACAGCAGCGGGATGAAGCTCTTGCCGTTCAGTCCGATCGCGCGCATGACCCGGTCGGCGATCAACGCCGCTCTCGCCAGATAACCCGAATCCTCAAGAATACCGATGAAAAGAAACAGCAGCAGGATTTGCGGCAGGAAGACCAGAACGGACTGCACACCGTTCCACAAGCCGTCACGCAGCAAGGGCCGGAGCCAGTTATCGGGAAGCGCATTCGCGGCGTGAGCGCCTGCCTCTGTGAGGATCCGGCCCAGCCAGTCCGAGAGCGGCTGGCCTAAGGAAAAGACAACCTGAAACACGCCAACCACAACCGCTAAAAAGATCAACGGACCCCAGATGCGATGAAGCAAAACGCTGTCGATCCGCTTAGTCCAGAGCGGCGCATCGGGTGCCAGGTAATTTGTCCGTTGCGAAACCTGGGCGGCCCACTTGCGGCTGACAGCAGGGGCCTGCAGCACGGGCAGGCGCAGCGGCTGCGGTCGCGCATCGGGCCCGCGTGCGGCGTCCGAGACCGAATGCAGAAAGCTCGCGATCAAGTCCATCCCTGTGCCCCGGGCTGATGAAATCAGCGCCACCGGGTGGCCTAGTTCATGCGAGAGCGCCAACGGATCCAGCTTGCCGCCGCGTTGCTCCAGAAGGTCGCTCATATTGAGCAGCACCATCGTCGGCAGGCCCAGCGAGAAGACCGTTTGCGCCAGCATCAGCTGACGATTCATATGCACCGAATCGAGCACCAGCAGCACAACATCGGGCGGGGGAACGCCTGGCATGCGACCCGTGAGTACATCCACGGCAACGCGGGCGTCTTCGGAGTAGGTCGCGAGGGAATAGATGCCAGGAAGGTCGATGCAGGTAAGATCCCCACGGCCAATGCCCTTCATGCGGCCGGAATGGTGTTCGACCGTCACGCCGGGGTAATTGGCAACCTTGTTTCGCAGCCCGGTGAGCCGGTTGAAAAGCGTTGACTTCCCGCAGTTCGGCGGTCCCACCAGCGCCACCGTACGGAGTCCGTTGCGCGGAGCAGAGCCAGGAGCGGGGGGCTCCAGAACGGCAGTGACGTGGCAGCTCATGAACGCATCACGGCGGGGGGCGCTGGAGTTTCCGCTGTGTCGATCAGAATGTGGCGAGCCGTCTCGCTGCGCAGGCCCACCTCAACGCCGTCCACGCGGTATACGGTCGGATCACCGGCAGGCGCGCGGCGGAGAACTTCCAGGCTCGCACCGGGAAGAAAGCCCAGATGCGCAAGGTGATGGCTGACCTCTTCGGGCAGTTCCACGCTTTCCAGCACGCCCGAACCGCCGACCTTCATGTCGCTGAGCAAGGTCACCAACCAACCGCCTCTCGAATCAAGACTGATTCAGTCCTGATTCCAATATACGCCTAGGATGCCCGGCGAAGGTGGAAGGGTTCAAGGAGTTGGGAGGGGAGAATGGTGCGCCCGGAAGGAGTCGAACCTCCGACCTACTGGTTCGTAGCCAGTTGCTCTATCCAGCTGAGCTACGGGCGCACATTGC
>CAZZWG010000017.1:0-15382 GCA_964657685.1 Verrucomicrobia bacterium Tous-C9LFEB
GCCACTGCCCCGGCCTCCACCACCGCCTCCTCGACCACCGCTACCCGGCCCGCCGCCCGCGCCCATCATAGGGCTGAGGATGCCGGCGATGATGTTGGTGGGATCCACGCCGGCCGGCAGCAGCCCGCTGGCCCGTGCCTGCTCCACGCCTTGTTGAATGCGCTGCCGCAGATCGTCCTCACTTATGTTGGCCAGGCCGTTCGTTTGCCCGCTCCCGCCGCTGACCGCAACCGCATCGGAGCCGGCATTGGCTGCCGCATCGCCGAGGTTGCCGAGCGAGGGCAGTGCTGCGCCGGTGTTGCCGCCACCGCCGCTGGCATCTTCGGCACCGCCGCCACTGGCATTCAGGCTCAGCCCTTGCAGGTTGCGCAGCAGACTCGCGCCAGAGGCCGTGCCGGTGCCGGCGGCTGCATCCGCTCGTGCCTCGGCAGCGGCGGCGCGACTGGCAAGCTGCAGGCCAAAGTCAGAGATCTTTGGGGTGTCAGCGGCTTCTCCGCTGAGGATAACTTCGGCTGTAGCCGGGGCAAAGCCTGCAAGCTCCACGCGAAGAACATACCGGCCCTTGCGTGGGATCTTCATCGTGTACGCACCGTCCACGTCGGTTGCCGTGGCGTACTTGCGCCCGGTGAGGGTGTTGGTGGCAGTTACGGCAACGCCCGGCAGAGACACGCCGCCGGGCTTGCCTGCGATGCCGGCCACAACCTTGCCCTGGATGACGCCGCCGACGGCTGTTGCGCTTACAGCAGGAGCCGAGGCCTGCGGACTCTCAGCCTGAGGCGTTGGTGCCGCAGGCGCCGCGGTCTGCGCCCCTGCGGCCAGGCTCAGAACCCCACCCAAGGCCAGGCCCAAACCGGGTTGCCGCTTTCTTCTCGCACGTGCTGCCGTCTTCATTGTGAACCTCAGCGCTCACCGGGTCCGGGCGCCGTAGCCGGTGCCGGAGTGTCGCCTGCTCTGGCCCGCCGTTGTCCGGGCGGCGTATCCACGAGATGCGCGGGAACGAATGTCCCACTCTTCAGAGCTCCCGTACCGGCCACGAAGTCGCCGACCTTGATGTCTGCCAGGGTGATACTTTCTCCGCTACTGAACGCCCGATCAATGCCGCCGTTCATGCCCATGGCACTGCCGCCCAAACCAGCACCGCCGCTGCGTCCGGCGCCACCTCCAGCATCGTCAGCACCGGCGTTGCCGCCGCCCCTGCGCACTGCCTTCTTGAAGCTTGTGGTTTCATCGAAGCCGATGACCTGAGCCTGATGGTCCGGCCGCTCCACAGTCATCCTGGCATTGTCCAGGTCCACTGCTGTCACGCGACCGGTGATGTAGGTCTTGCCCAGGTTTTCTTTCATTGCCTTTACCTGGGCGGCGTCTTCGGCCATGACCACGGCTGCATGCAGAGTTTTGTTTGGCGCGTCCAGGTTGCCGACCGCCATCAACCCGTCCCCGGTGTGCAGATCAGCGATCTTGATGGGGCCGCGGTCTTTCATCAGCCGTGTGTTGTCCGTGGTTACCACCTGCAGCGTGGTTCCGTCCTCGGCTTTCACGGTGAGGGTGTTGCCGTTCACTGCCGTTACTTCCCCCATCACTCGTCCCATCCCGGCATACTGGCCGCGCCGGCCCCCGGCGGCCGCGCCTCCGCTGTCGGGTGTCGCTGTTTGCGCGATTGCCAGGGGGCATCCTAGAGTTCCGGCAAACAACCCGATCATCACCGCATGCCATCGCAGTGTTTGCATACGCGCACCTCCTGTATTCCTTACCGAGTGAGACGCGATTCCGTGCAGGAAGACTCGGCTGCACGCACCCTTCCTTCGTGCTTGTCGGCTCCCACGCAAAAACCCATCGCGAATTCCGAATTTCGGGCGTATAAGGGGGAGAACGCAGCCGAAGTTCGGGTGGGGTGCGTCCACGCAACCTGCGTCACGCAAGGCACACTTTCTTCGAGGGTCCCATGCTTCTTCAACAACCGCAGACGGCCTCCCTGCTGGCGCGTTACCGCGCTGTCCGGGCCGCTACGATGCAGTTTATCGCGCCGCTTACCGCGGAAGACCTCATGGTGCAATCGTGCGCGGAGGCGTCTCCGCTCAAGTGGCACATCGCGCACACCTCCTGGTTCTTTGAGACGTTTGTGCTGAGCGAATTTGTCGCCGCGTATAAACCCTTCAACCCGGATTTTCGCTGGCTCTTCAACAGCTACTACAAGGCTCTGGGCGATATGCCCGAGAAGAAACTGCGTGCCAGTTTCTCCCGCCCCCCGCTCGACCAGATTCTCGCTTACCGCGCGTATGTCGATGAGGCGATTGCGCGCCTGCTCGACCATACGCCTGAAGACGAGGCGCTGCGCCGTATTGTGCTCGGGATCCAACATGAGCAGCAGCACCTGGAACTCGCGGCTACTGACATCAAGCATGCCTTCTTCACCAATCCTCTACAACCGGCGTACACCGCCCTTGCGGATGAGGCAGGCAGGACCGTGATCGCGCCTCCGCTCTCGTGGCTCAGCTATGCTCCCGGCTACCCTGATCGTCCAGGCGTTGTTGAAGTGGGTGTTACCCCGGATGCGCAGGCCGTCGACAGCTTCGCTTTCGACAACGAGACGCCCCGCCATCCGGTTTACCTCACGCCTTTCCGCATCGCATCGCGCCTTACGACCTGCTCGGAGTACCTGGCCTTTCTTGATGAAGACGGATATACCCGTCCTGAACTCTGGCTGTCTGAGGGTTGGGACACGGTGCAGCGTGAGGGTTGGCAGGCGCCCCTCTACTGGCGCCGCGACAGTGCTACCCGGTCCGGCTGGCGCGTCTTTACCCTGCGCGGCTGGCAGCCCATGGAGGATCTCTCCGAGACGCCGGTGTGCCATCTCAGTTTTTTCGAGGCGGACGCCTTTGCGCGCTGGAGCGGGTATCAATTGCCCACGGAGTTCGAGTGGGAGTATGTCGCAACCCAGGTGCAGGTCACGGGCAATCTGCTGGAGAGCCGCGCGCTCCATCCGCAGGCCGCTGCCGCTGTCCCCGCCGATCCTACCCAGCCGCAGCAGGTCTTTGGGGATGTCTGGGAGTGGACCGCTTCGCCCTACACCGGCTATCCCGGGTATCGCGCGCTGCCCGGCGCCCTGGGCGAGTACAACGGTAAGTTCATGAGTTCACAGATCATTCTTCGCGGTGGATCCTGCGTGACGCCGGCGACCCATATCCGCTCGACTTACCGCAACTTCTTCCATCCGGCGACGCGGTGGCAGTTCAGCGGTTTGCGCCTCGCGCACAATGGCGCATAATCAGCGGTAGAGAACCGAAAAATTCCATGGGGAAGATGCAGCGACCGCTGTCGTGACCGCATCCCATTGTCGACCTGCTGGTCTTTGGCATGGTCGTCTTTCCCGAGGCCGGAACGCTGCATGATTGAAGCTCCTGAAACCGCTCTGCGCGAGGCGGTCCTTTCTGAGGCGGTACGTGGTCTCGCCAAAGGGCCCGGCGTACAGAAAACGTTGCCTCCGTGGCTCTTCTACGACGAACGCGGGTCTGAATTATTTGAGGAGATTACCCGGCTTCCTGAGTACTACCTGACCCGCACTGAGCGTGGCATCTTTGAGGAGTTCGGGGCTGACATCCTCGCCGAGGGCTCCCCGCCGATCACGATGGCGGAACTGGGCGCGGGTACCGCAGCGAAGTCGGGCCTTCTGCTTCGCGCCGCCGTGCAGCAGCAACCCGAGATTCTTTATCAGCCCATCGATGTGAGCGCATCGGCTCTGGAAGAGGCTGTTGCCAGCCTCAGCACCATCCCCGGCGTGGTCGTCAAGCCAAAGGTGGCCAACTACATCACCGACAGCTACACCCTGCAGCGTGAACGCGGGCAGTGCCTGATGGCTCTGTATATCGGATCATCGATCGGCAACTTCGGGCCTGCGGAGCGGATAGGCATCCTGCGCAATTTGCGGCGTCAGCTTCGCCGCCCGGGGGACACGCTGGTCCTTGGGGTGGACCTTGCCCCGTGCCGCCACAAGTCTGTGGACTTTCTCCTTGCCGCCTATGACGACGCTGCCGGGGTCACGGCGGAGTTCAACCGCAACATTCTCGCCAGGCTCAACCGCGACCTTAGCGCCAACTTCGATCTTGCGTGCTATGCCCACCGGGTGCGCTGGAACTCCGAGGAAAGCCGCATCGAGATGCATCTTGAAAGCCTTTGCGATCAAGCTGTGCAGATCGAGGGCAAGACAATCCGCTTCGTGCCCGGTGAGACCATCCACACAGAAAACAGCTACAAGTTTACCGAGCGCACACTTCGCAAGCTTCTGGACGATGCCGGCTTCGGCAACCCGCGCTGGTTCCACGATCCCGCCCACCTTTTCGGCGTGGCGCTTGCTCATCCTGCGTAGCGATCAATGGCCGAGGTGGTGGCTCATCTCTTCGAGGGAATAGCCCTTTGTCTCGGGGTAAACAAAGAGCACCGTTACGAACTGGACGACTGTCAGGACAGCGAACACGACGAAGGGAAGCGACTTCGACGCGTTTGCAATGATGGGAAATGTCAGCGCAATGGCGGCATCCATGATCCAGTGCGAAGAGCATCCCAGCGCCTGTCCCTTGGAGCGGATGTTGGTTGGAAAGACCTCAGAGATATACACCCAGATTACGGACCCCTGCGCGGCGCCGAAGAACAGGATGAAGACGACCAGCACCGGCAACAGCAAGGCGAGGTGTGAGTTTGTCCCGAAGATCCACGCTGCCGCAGCCAGGCAGCATGCACATCCCCCAGAGCCGACCAGCAGCAGGGTCTTGCGGCCTACTTTATCAATGATGGCGATGCCCAGCAGCGTGGAGGCAAGATTGGCGACACCAATGACCACAGCCTGCACGTCGGAGGAGACCTTGCTGAAGCCGGCGGAGGCGAAGATGTCATTGAGGTAGTACAGGATCGCGTTGATACCCGTGAACTGGTTGAAGAGGCCAATGGAGATAGCAAGGAAGATCGGCAGCTTGTAGCGTGCCTGGAAGAGGTTTGTCTGGTTCGTTCCGCCCTCCTCCTGCAGTGAGAGCTGCATGGCTTCGACTTCGGCGCGGGAGTCGGGCGAACCCATGCGTGCAAGGATCAGCGTCGCCTCATCGATGCGATTCTGGCTGACCAGCCAGCGCGAGCTGTGCGGCACGGTGAAGAGCATGATGAGGAAGAAGACCGCAGGCACCACGGCCACACCGAATTCCCACCGCCAGACGTCCACCCCGTGGATGAAGTGCGCGACGATCGCGTTCGACAGGTACGCGAGCAGGATGCCGATCACGATGTTGATCTGAAAGAGCCCCACCAGGCGGCCGCGCCACTTGGCCGGGGCAAGCTCAGCGATATAGACCGGCCCCAGGACCGAAGATCCGCCAATCGCGACGCCGCCCAGGAAACGCGCGATCAAGAAGACGATCCAGCCAGGTGCAATGGCGCATCCGAGGGCAGAAATCACGTACAGGACACCCATGACCCGCAGTGCCGCCCGGCTGCCAAGCTTCTGGCCCAGCTCCCCGCTGGTCATCGCGCCGACTACCGTACCGATCAGCGCGATGCTTACGGTGATGCCGAGGTTGAAAGGGGACAAGCCATACTGCTGCACCAGTGGATGCGTTGCGCCCGCGATCACGGCCGTGTCAAAGCCGAAGAGCAAACCGCCGAGCGCGCCGGTAAGAGCGCTCTTGGTAAGCAGGATGAGGGCTTTACGTTGCGAAGCTGAACTCAAGGGAAGGGGTCCTTGCAGGTAGGATGGGGGAAGAATGGCCGCGGCAAACACCATAGCACTGGCCGGAAGACACGCGCCAGGGGAGTGGACATGAGCTTTGGTAACGATACCAATTTCCGCGGCGTTGTGGCGCTGGGCGAGATCCTTTGGGATCTTCTGCCTGCCGGGCCGCGCCTGGGGGGAACCACCGCGAACTTTGCCATTGGCTGCGCGCGCCTTGGCCGCCCCGCCGCACTTGTCAGCAGCCTCGGCGCTGATACCTGGGGGGCACGCGCGCGCGTCGAGTTGTCCGCCAGAAAGACTGACGGCGCGGAGCTGTTGGACACGTCTCTTATTCAGACCGCCGAGGGCGTCCCCACAGGCATCGTCGAGGTCACCGTACGACCGGACGGCCAGCCGGTGTACTCCATTGGGAGCCCGGCCGCCTGGGACCGCATTGAAGCCACGGCGGAGGCCGAGTCCGCGGTGCGCGCCGCCCAGGCCGTTTGCTTTGGTACGCTCTGCCAGCGGGATCCCGTCTCCCGTGCCTCGATCCGCAAGCTGGTCGCCGCCGTTGGTCCGAGGTGCCTACGGGTGCTGGATGTGAACGTCCGCGCGCCGTTCTTCTCCGAAGAAGTCGCTCAATGGTCAATGGCGCATGCCGATCTCGTGAAGATCTCGGAGGAGGAACTGAACCTGGTCGCGCGTGCGCTTGGCCTGGACGGCATGGCAGGGGAGGATCCCGCGCAGATCGAAGCCTGCGGGCGCACCCTACTTGGCGCGAACCCGTCCCTGGCAGTTTTGGCGATCACCATGGGGCCGCGTGGAAGCCTGCTGCTCACGGCGCAGGACGCGGACTACCACCCAGGTTTCAGGATTGAGGTAGCGGATACCGTCGGTGCTGGTGACGCCTACACCGCAGGCCTTGTGCATGCGTGGCTTGCAGGGGGATCCCTGCGGCAGGTGAACCTGGTGGGCAATCTCTGCGGAAGCTATGTGGCTGGCCAGCGTGGTGCCACGCCAGTATTTCCCATCGACCTGCTGGCGCAGGTTGAGACTGCGTTAGAGACCGGACCTGCGGACCATCCGACAAGCTAGACAGCCTGCACCCGTCAGGCTTTAGACGGTTCGGCGTCGCGCCACGCCCAGCAATCCCAATAGGCCGGTGCCCAACAAGGCAAGGCTCGCGGGCTCGGGCGTCGTGGCTGCAGCGCCCGCCGGGGTCCCCGTGACGTCGACGCCAAAGGGTGGATCCCCAAGAGCGGAGAAGCTGTCGCCAGGCGCAAACGCCACGCTGCCAAACGAATATAGATCTCCCCCGAAGGTTACGTCCGGCGCCGTGGTGGCAGGTCCGGTAAGGCCTTCCCACTCGATGCCGCCCAGGCCCATATTCGAACTGCTGATCAGGTAATACGTTCCCGGCCCCAGGGTCAGGCCAGAAAATAAGCTTGTATTCGCAGATGGCGTGTAGGTTAGATCGGAGATGATGGCTTCCGCGATCACGTTTGCTGTCGATGTACCGGCACCGAGGCTGTCGGTCAGGTAGATTGTGCCGGCACCTGCCTGTGTGGGGGATCCGGAGGAGATGAGTGCGGAAACAGACACGTTCGTGTAGGACCCTGCCACCGTCCACGAAACTCCCTCAGGGTTGTTATTGAAGAGGCCGGAGACGGTTCCTGTGGTGTTGACGAGGGTATCGGCATGGGCGAAGGCGCCGAAAGCACCCGATGTCGCAAGCAAGAGGACCGCGGAAGCGATGGAATGGGCTCGGGTATAAGTCGGCATCAGGAAGCTCCTTGTGAGCGCAGCGTAGCAGAAAGTAATGAACAGACAGCTAAAGGTAACGTCTCTTTGAGCATACGGCTTGGGAGTGACTTTCGTGAAGTGCAATTATGCACTTTGGTCTTCAGCCTTTAACGCGATCCGGGCACCACAGGAAGGAGGCCCCTGTCCACAAGAACAGGCGGCTTCCTGAGGTGCGTTGCCTGCTCAAACGCAAACGCGTAGCCGAGCAGATCCCCGTCGTGCCAGCGTGGTCCGCAGAACTCCAGTCCAAACGGCAGGCCGTTCGCGTAGAACCCCGCCGGCACTACCACCGCCGGAACTCCCAGCATATTTACCCATCCTGTCGCTGAATGCGGTCCGGTGGACAGCTGGTTTGGGCCGCCATTTTCCTGCGGCATGGTTTCATCCATGGGCGGCATCTGGATTGCCGGATAGACATAGCCGTCCAGATGCAATCGCTGCAGCGTCTCGTTGAAGATCGCCATGGCCTGGGCGCGCGGTTTGACGACGTCTGCCTCCCCCTGTGCGCTTTCGAACTGAGTCTGCGGAAGGGACCGCCGGGTCTCGGTTTGCGTCAACGCGGGGCCGCCGATGATGGTGTCCGGGAGCGCCGACCCAACGGCCCTGGCGTACTCCGCGGCGGAGTGATACTGCGGCGGCCCGAAGTTCGCCAAAAAGGCGTCTGTCCCCTCGCGAACATAGGGAAAAGTACCGATGCGCGATGCAACGACGGCGAAGCTGTCCGGAAGCACGCCATCGTCTATGACAACCGTGGCCCCGGCCGCGCGCAGAGCCTCTACCGCCTTCAGAAATGCCGCTCTGGTTTCAGGCCGCAACGGCTCGGAGGCGTGCTGCCGGTCGGCGGCGGCCTCCCCTTCGCTTTCTGACGCGGGGATGCCCTGAAAGGGAATGCCCGCCCCGCTCAGGATGAAGGCAGGCACACCGAATCGCTTGCCTCGCAGCGCATCGGCATGCAGGTACTGCGTGTAGGGCCCGTGCTGGGCATGCGCCGGCGCCTCAGCTGTGCGCGCATCGAGCGGATCTGCGATTCTGTCGGACGCCATGACGGTCAGCGCAATGGCAGCATCGGTGACATTGCGCGCAATCGGCCCCGTGTCATCGAGCAGCCAGTCCAATGGCGCGATGCCGGCGATGCTTACCAAACCCCTGGTGGGGAACACGCCGACGACTGCGCTTGTGGCGGCGGGCATCCGGATGGAGTTCCCGGTATCGGTTCCATTGCCCAGCATGGCCAGGTTGCCCGTCACGGCAGTCACTGTCCCTCCGGAGGAGCCACCGGGGCTGAAGCGAACGTCATAGGCATTGCCGGTACGGCCAAACGCGGTGCTCCGGTTCGTATCGCTGGCGGCAAAATCCGGCATGTTGGTCTTGCCCAGGATGACGGCGCCAGCCGCCCGCAGCTTCGCCACGATTGTTGCATCCTGCGGCGCAATCAACTCGTGCCCCGGGAGTTTATATCCCTTCCATCCGTCCGAGGTAATCAGCCCTGCAATGCTGGTGTTTTCCTTGATCACGATCGGCACACCCCAAAGCGGGCCTGGTCGAAAGCCTGGCGTCTCCGCTTCTGCGTCCTCGCGCGCTGCCGTTGCCAGCGCTGTGTCTGCCCTAACGTCTTCGAGCGCGCCGTATACCGGGTTATAGCGCCGAATACGCTCCAGATACCAACCTGTTACCTGCGTCACCGTGAGCTTGTGGCTGCGGTACAGGGCCTGGAGCGCTGGAATGTCGATCTCAGGCAGCAAACGGTCCAGAGACCCGGAGGCCTGCGCGCAAGCCGGCGAAGCGCACGCGGCAGCAAGCAGGAGACACAAGGCAGCAGGCAGGCGCGCAGTCAGGCGAAACGGCAAAGGGCAGTCTCCGTGGAAGGGGTTTGAGCCCACTCTAGCACCCAGGCAAGCCCGCCCGCCCTAGCCGCTCGTCATGACGACAAACCACAGAAGTGCCAGCCAGCCGGACGAGAGCGTCGCCAGCCAGCAGAGCCGTTGCCCCGGCCGCAAACTCCACACAAGTCCGAACGCAAACCCCACGATTGAGACAAAGAGGGCAGCGACCTCGTACCTGTAGTCGATGTAGGAGCGGGCACGCAGTTGCGGCCGGTGCGCCATGGCCCATACCGCCGCCAGAGCCGCAGCAACGGTAAAAGCACAGGCAAGCCATAGGAGTATGTGCCGACGTTGGACTTTCCGCTGGAGCAGGAGCGCCAACCAGCAAACCACGATAGCCCCGGCGGGCACATAGAACGCGAGCGCGTAGATCATAAGGACGGTACACCCGTAGCCGCGCCTACACCGGAGGATTGCCGCTGAATCAGTTCGAAGGGCAAGCGAACCTCCCACCCTGGGCGGTTCGGTTCGCGGAGCCGTTCCAGCATAAGCGACAACGCGGCACGGCCAATTTCGGAACAATCCTGCCGAATGGTCGTAAGCGGCACTGGCAGAAACTTCGAGTAGCTCACGTCATCGAACGCGACCACGCGAATGTCTTCCGGGATGCGTACCCCGCGGTCGAGCAGCGAGCGCATCAGCCGTGCCGCCGTAAGATCATTGCCGCACACAATGGCATCGGGATTTCCCTTCTCGATGGCATCGACGAACTCCGGATCATTCACGTCGCCCAGCAGTACCGAGGGCGGGTGGGTCGACTTCATTTCGTGCAGCGCGAACTCATAGCCCGCGATCCGCTCGACGATGGTCGACGCACTTCCTTTGCGGGCCACAAAGACGACACGCCGCGCTCCCTGCTCCCAAAGATGCTGCGTTACCACGTAGCCGGCGCGGCCATTGTCGATGCCGACGAGATCGAACTCCGAGCGGTTGGGAAAGCGCTCCAGGCAGCGGTCCAGCAGAACGACCGGGATCTTCGCACGGGTCAGCATATCGACAATGCGCCGGTTCGCCGCTTCCCGGTCTACGGTGTATTCCAGCGGCGCGAAGAAGACGCCCGTCACCTTTTGTTCGATGAACTGCCGGCAGAGCTGCTCCGCCATCTGGCCTGTGTGGTCGTGGTCCGATTCCCCTTCGCCCGGCGCGTAGCCCCATAGCAGCACATGCGATTTCGCCAGCGGGGCGCGCATGATCCCCTGGCAAATTGGTTCAAAGATTTCCGTGGACCCAAGCTGCGGAATCAGCAGCCCGAACTGGTGACGGTCCCCGATCTTGGGTTCCTGCACATAGGTTCCGGAGCCCGCCCGGCGCGTGACCATACCATCACGTTGTAGGGACTGGATCGCTTTGGCAACTGTGATACGCGATGCGCCGAAGCGCTCGCAGAGTTGCGCCTCTGACGGAAGACGGTCGCCCGGCCGGTACACCCCTTCCGCGATTTCCCGTTCCAACTCACGGTAGATCGCGCGGTGCAGCGTCGTGGATTCACCATCCCCTTTTTGTACGCGTACCTTCCCTGCATCACCTTCAGACATAGCGGAACCTTCCACGGATGTGCGCGGGCGAACATGGAGGCTGGTGCCATCCCGGTGTTTTCCCGAACTCACATACGATGCACGGCGTAGAACAGTTTCACTGTACGGAGGCTACCCAGGCACTATACGGCGGCAAAGTCACCGCGTTGAAGGCCGTCACGCCCTTCAACGAGTTGTCACTCGCCGCGAGCGTATGGGCATGGCTTCCTTGCACACCAGCCTCCGTGAGATTCAGCGAGATCGTCTTCGGCGAGCTGCTCATATTCATGGCGCACACCACGGGCTTTGTCCCGGCGGGCGCCGTCCGTACCCACGCCAGCACGTCCTGGTCATCGCGATTGAGCATCGCGATGCCTCCGTTGTGCAGCGCCGGGTTGGTTTTGCGAAGTTCCGCCAGCGTCCTGTACCAGTTCAGCAGGGAGTTGGGATCCGCTGTCTCCGTCTGCACGTTGATCTGCGTATAGCTTGCCGGAATAGGCAGCCAGGTCTGCGGATCAGAAGAGAACCCGGCCTGCGGTCCCGGTGTCCACTGCATTGGGGTACGCTCGCCGTCACGACCCTTTTCCTTCGGCCACCCCGTGATCCCGATCGGGTCCTTCACGTCTTCCTTCCTTGCAGGCACAGTGGTCGGCATGCCGAGTTCCGCGCCGTAGTAGGTCATCGCGCTTGCACGCGTGGTCAGCAGTACCGTGGCGATCACCTTTGCGATCTCCACGTTGTGTGACCCGTCCCCGAAGCGGTCGATGGAACGCGTGTTGTCATGGTTGTCGAACACCAGCAAGGGCTGCGAACCGTGAACCTGCGTCTCCACCTCCGTGATGTACTGGCGGAGGTAGGGCGCCGACAGCTTTTCGTTGCGGCCAAATCCAACGAGCATATCCATTGGAAGCTGCAACTCATCATGCGCAGCCCCGCCGTACCACTTGTCGAGCTCCAGCGTGTTTGGCAGGTACGTCTCGCCAATCAGCACACGGTCGCCGGGGTACTTCCGCACCATGGCTGACATCTTGCGAATAAAGTCATGCACTTCCGGCAGATTGTCTGTATAGATCGTGTTCAGGTTCGGGTCACCCTGCGCGTTCAATCCCCCGGCCTCCGGCTCGTTCCTGAGCTGCGGATCCTCAAACAGGGTCGGAATCGCATCGAGTCGGAATCCCGCTACCCCGCGGTCGAGCCAAAACCGGATGGTGTCGAACATCGCATTGACCACCGCGGGGTTGCGGTAGTTCAGGTCCGGCTGCTGGATGTAGAACTTGTGGTAGTAGAACTGCTGCCGCGCGGGCACCCACTCCCACGCCGACCCGCCAAACAGCGACACCCAATTGTTCGGCGGCACCACGTCGCCCTTGGGCCCCTTGTGCATGTACTTGCGCTGGTAGTCCGTCACGCCCGCCGAATCTGCCGGAACCCCGTCGTTCCACACGTACCAGTCAGCCTTCGGGTTGGTTCGTGAACTCGCCGATTCGATGAACCACTTGTGCTTGTCCGACGTGTGATTCATGACCATGTCAAGGATCACGCGAATGTGATGTTGGTTGGCGGACTTTTGCAGCCGGTCAAAGTCAGCCAGCGTGCCATACTGCGGGTCCACGTTCTCGTAGTCGGAGATGTCGTACCCGAAATCCACCTGCGGCGAAGGGTACATCGGCGCAATCCAGATTGCGTCCACCCCCAGCTTCTCGAGGTAGGGCAGGTGCGCCGTAATACCGTCCAGGTCTCCGACACCGTCGCCGTTACTGTCCCCAAAGCTGCGCGGGTAGATTTCGTAGACGAAGGCATGCTTCCACCAGGTCTGGTCGGTGGAGGGCCGCGCCGCCGCCGCTAAATCGGCAGATGTATCGCCCGTCTGCGCCCGAAGGCAAACGGAACCGGGCAGAGTCAGCAGAAGGCAGACGAAGACGAAACGCAAGGAACGGGCAAAGGAAGACATGAGAGCTCCGGGGGCGACAATAGCAGGACAAGTTCTAGAATGTCCAGAAAGTTGTCTTGACAGCTTGTACGAGTGCTCTAGCGTTGCCAGTCCCCGCTCTTCCCCCCGGTTTTCGCCACCAGCATCACCTCGCGGATGCGGATGCCCTTGTCGAGCGCCTTTGTCATGTCGTAGACCGTCAGCGCCGCGACGGACGCGGCCGTCATGGCCTCCATTTCGACTCCAGTGCCTGCCACGGTAGCGACCCTCGCCCGGATCGCCACACCACCTTGCGCTACGGTCAGCTGGACGTCGGCAAAGCTGAGCGGCAGCGGGTGGCACATTGGGATCAGTTCGGCCGTTCGCTTCGCCGCCATGATTCCCGCAAACCGCGCCACTTCCAGCGGATCGCCCTTCGGGTTCTCCGGCAAGGCACGCAGGACGGCATCATTCAGTTCCACGAACGCTTCCGCGATTGCCTCCCGCCGGGTCGGAGACTTCGCGCCCACGTCGACCATGCGCGCCTGCCCCGTCTCGTCGTAGTGCGAAAGCGACTCCCGTTCGAACTCCGCGCTCCCTCTCTGCTCTTCGTCGCTCATGCCCTTTACCGTAGCAGCACGCGTACGGTCTCACCCGTATGGAACCTTTCAACCCCCAGTGGCAGCACGGCGAAGGCGTTGGCGCGCGCATTCGCGGCCAAGTCCCCGGAGCCCTGCCAGGGCACCAGTTTCACCCGCACCCCACGCCAGTCACCCTCTACTGCTGCCGGCAAGAACCGCGTCACTTTCGCTCCACCAGGCACGTCTTCTGCCAGTCGCGCTTCCGCAAATCGTGGAGGCAGCAGCGCCTCCCCGCATAACGCACGCAACAGGGGAGCCACAAACAACCGGAAGCACACCTCCGTCGAGATCGGGTTTCCCGGCAGCCCAAAGAAGTACGTCCACCCGCCGGAGGCTTTTAGCAACCGCCCAAACACCACTGGCTTGCCTGGCTGTATTTTCGCGCCGGTGAACAGGAATTCCGCCCCTTTCTCCCGCAGGGCCTCTTCCACCAGATCGTACTTGCCCATCGACACGCCACCCGAAAGCAGCACCAGGTCGGCCTCCCGCGCCTCCGCAATCCGCGCGCGCAGGTCCTCAAGCGTATCCCGCGCAATCGTCATTCGCTGCGCCACGCCGCCCGCTTCCTCCACCAGCGACGCCAGCGTGTAGCTGTTCGAGTTCCGAATCTGCGACGCCTCTGGAGTGTCCCCCACCTCCACCAACTCGTCCCCCGTCGCCACAATGGCCACCCGCGGCCTGGTAAAGACTTGCAATTGGACGCAGCCGCAACTTGCGGCCAGGCTCACTTCCGCTGTCCCCACCCGTTGCCCTACCGGAAGTAGCTCCACCCCGGCCCGTGCTTCAGCTGCAGCCGGAACTACGTTTTCGCCTTTCGCCAATCGTCGTCCCAACTCCGGCCGTAACTTCTTCGCGTCCAGCGTTGCGAATTCCACCATCAGCACAGCATCGGCTCCCTCGGGCAGGGGCGCGCCGGTCATAATCTCTATGGTTTCGCCACGCCCCACCGCCGGCCCAGCCCATCGCTCGCCCGCCCGCACGCTACCCAGCAGATGAAGCCGCACCTCACCCCCATGCAGGTCTTCACTCCGCACGGCAAAGCCATCCCGCGTCGATCTTGCAAACGGCGGATGATCCCGGTCCGCCACTACCGCCTCCCGCAACACCCGCCCACGCGCCTCCAGCAATCCACAACTCTCCCCGGCATCCCGTCCTTTGAGGGACGCGGCATGTGCCAAGACCTCTGCCAGCGCTTCTTCGTACAACAAAACCCGCTCGCTCATTCTGTTCCCTCCAAAAGAAGAAAGGCCCGGCACAATATGCCGAGCCACCCTTCCATCTGCCTGCTTCGCTTACTTCTTACCCGCCCTGTACTTTGTCTCTACCTTCTGGCCCAGAGAGGTCAGCACTTCTTTTACGGCCGGGGCCTGGGGTCCATCGGGAGCCAGCTCCAGGTACTTCTGGTAGGCATCCACACACCCTGGAGGGGCCACGATCACACCCTTGGCATCGACTGTCGCCTTGGCCAATAGCGCCTGACCCTTCAGGTAGTAGGGAAGAGGCTTGGTCGGGTCTGCCGTGATCGCCTTATTCGCTGCATTGACCTCAGGATCGCCGCCTCCTGTGTGGTCGAAAACGATGGCCTCGTTGGTGTAATACATCGACGCACCCTTGGGATCGAGCGTTGCCGCTTTCTCAAACGCCGCACTCGCCTCCGGTGCCTTGCCCTGCTCGCCGAACACATTACCGAGCTGGTTATAAACCCCGGCCTGGGCCTCCACGTTGGGCTTGGCCCCGGCGCCCAGCAGGTCCGCCGCCTTCTGCAGGCTGGTGGTGGCGTTCTCGTATGCGCTCTTTACAGCATCGTCCGTCAGCGGATTTGTTTTGTTGGTGCGATCTGCCGCCGCCAGCTTACGGCCCTGGTTGTAGTACACGTCCCCGGTCACCGACCACAACAATCCCTCATTCGGCCGCGCATCGGTCGCCTGCTTCATGTCGGA
>CAZZWG010000017.1:15482-23872 GCA_964657685.1 Verrucomicrobia bacterium Tous-C9LFEB
CCGACCACAACAATCCCTCATTCGGCCGCGCATCGGTCGCCTGCTTCATGTCGGAGATATCTTTATCGAAATTCGGTGTCGGCGTTTTGATATCCGCACGCACGGCCAAGATCGTGGCGTTCAGGTTTGCAATCTGCTTATTGCTCGAAACGGCGGCCGCGTTCTTCGCTTTGAAGTCCTCAATCGCCTTCTTCTCTTCCGGCGTGAGTCCCTTTGTGTACTCTTCGCGCGTCATGTCGAAGTCAACCGTTTTGTTATCGCCCGCCTTTAGAACCACCTGCATGCGATCCACGGCCTTGTCGTTCTGCACTACGTAGATAAAGTACTCACCCGGCGCAACGCCGGTCGCGTTGTAATTACCGTCCTGGCCGATCGGCACCGTCGTCGTGAACTTCTCATCCTTAAAAGGGGTGGTCAGGTCCTTGGTGAATTTCACAGTGCCCGAGGTAAGCGTTTGGCCTGCCGGATTCTGCGCATGTCCATGCACCGTGGCCGTCTGCTCCTGCGCTCTCATGCCAGGGGAGGCCAGAAGTCCCGCACCCACCACCACCGCGGCCAAACCACGCCCCGTGATCATCTCTTCCAAGCTTCTCTTCATGCTGTTTCCTCTTTTCCGTGCCGGCGCCCGCACATGGGTATGCGCCTGAAATTTGCCTCGCCGTGCCTGTTAGCTCTTCGCGGCGTAGGGAACTGGGTCCGGCACGCCGGCCTCTTCAAACGCGCGCAGACGTAAGGCGCAACTCTCACAGACACCGCAGGCTTCAACCTCTCCCGCGTAGCAGGACCAACTTACATGCAACGGAGCGCCCAGTTCAACTCCCAGCCGCACAATCTCGCTCTTCCGCATCCGGATCAACGGCGTCTCTACCCGGATGCTGCCGTCTCGGGTACCGAGCCCAATCAGCTGATTGAAGGCCTCGTAGTAGGCCGGCCGGCAGTCCGGGTATCCCGAACTGTCCTGCTCTACCGCTCCGATTACCACGCGCGTCGCTCCCAAAATTTCAGCCCAGCTTACCGCTGCTGCCAGGAAATGAGCGTTCCGGAAGGGTACGTACGTCACCGGGATCTCCGCGCCGCCGCCTCGTTTTGCGCCCTGAAGCGCACCCTCTTCTATAAACCCCGCCACGCTCTCCGGCACGGCAATTGCGGCATCCGTCAGCGCCGACCCACCGATCTTCCGGAAAAGATCCGTTCGCAGTTCCATCAGTTCCTTCAGCCCCACCAGTGGCGTCACCTCGCGCGCTGACCGCAGCTCCCGCGCCTCGGTTCGCTGCCCATAGCTGAAATGAAGACCGTAGGCGTCATAGTCTCGCGCCGCCAAGGCCGCACAGACGGTAGAGTCCATGCCGCCCGACAAGCAAACTACCGCGCGTTCCCGCGTCATCGGGGTTCGAATCCTCCCCGCGTTCCGGATTGGCCGTCTTCCTCCGCCGCCTCCGCCCGCGTTACTGACTCCATTGTCTCCGGATCTGCTTCGAAATCTTCCAGTACCTTCCGCGCCGCCGCCTCATCCTGCGGTCTCACCTGCACCCGGACTTCAAACGCAATCGGCAGCAGACTGTTGGCGTTCTCCCCTTGCATGAACACCGGGATATTGGCCGTTTCGAGTGCCATTCGCGCCACGTTCGCTGTCGCCGGCTCAGGGAAGTTCGCCACCGTCACCAGCTCCTCGCCCGAATACAGCACCGGCTCGGTCGCCATTACCTCGTCGTCATTGTTGAGTGTCTTGCTCACGCGTAACCTCCGTGCGGTTCGATGCACATTGTCTGTCCTGCTGACTCACTTCAACTCGATCGACTGCAAATGGAATGTGATGGTTCCCCAGAACAATCGTGCCTGAATCTGCACCGGCAGATGGCGCGCGTCGTCGGTATACCAGATCCAGATATGCCCCCGATTTTTAACGATTCCCTCATCCGCGGTGGCTTCCACCTTCAGTGTCTGAAAGGTTCCAGCAGCCGTTTTGATCTCTTCCCGCGACTCCACCTTCATCCCTACCGTCACCGTCCGCATGGCGTCCGCCAGCGGAAATTCCATCGTCTGCCCCACCGCCAGCGGCTGCGACTGGGTGTAGAAGATCGCAGACAGCGAATCGGTGACGCATGCCGGCACATTGGCCTCTTTGCGTGTCGCCGTCCCTTTTACCAGGTTGCGCGCGTACTCGGACTGCTTGCCATGCGCGTAGTCAAAGCTCAACTCGGCGGCAATCTTTCGCCGCCCCTCCTGCGTCTGCTTGTTGAACCCTGAGGAGCAACCCGTTTTCGTATCGAATCCAGATTGGAACCGGTCTACTACCGGGAACAGCATATTCACCGCCCCAATCGAGTCTGCCGTCGCGGACACCTTTTCCTGCCCGGGGACCGCTGCGTTGGTCTCCAGGTGGAACACCGCCGTGCCTGCAGTGAACACCCTCCAGTCGACCGTGAACGTCAGCGTTTCATGCTGCGGATAGACAAACCCACCCCCCGGCGCCTGCAACACCGGAATCGGCCGCTGCGGGGGTCTTGGCGCAAAGATCTGCGCTGGCAGAGCCACCGAAAACAAGAAGGGAATCAGCCAACGAGGCATCGCAAACGCCGAGGGTGTGCCTTGCTTCAACGTCGATCGACCCCCAGCAGAATGTGGGCTTACCGCCCCCGGTGCGCCAGCCACATGCGAAGCAGCAGAGCCCCATACAGCGCCGCTGCGCCTATGGAAGCATTGTACTCGCGGTGGTGCTGATAGCGCTTCGCCGAAAAGCGCCCCGCCCCCCCCGCCAGACCCCCTGCTATCCGCGCCGGCGTCAGTCGCGGCAGCAAGCGCGGCACGGCTGCCGCGTACCGGTCGAAGCCCGGGAATGCACCGCGTAAGAAGGCTTCCTCCGACAGGATTACAGGCCAGTACACTGCCAGAAACAAGCCCACCAGCAACACCCCCAGCCACACTCGCCCTGCCGCCAGCGCAAAGCCAAACGCCAGCAGCATGGACCCCAGATACAACGGATTCCGCGTGTACGCGTACGGCCCGGTCTGCGTCAGCTCAGCATTCTTCTTGACGTATCCCGCCGCATACCCCCGCAGCCAAAGCCCCGCGACTACCGGCAACAGGCTCCAAAACAGCAAACGCTCCCCGGGCCGCGCAAACGCGAAAAACACCGCCGCGGTCACGAATCCCAGAGGCACCCGCACCCGGCGCGCCACCCGCTGCCACTGTCCACCTCTTGTGCCACCAGTTTCCATTCTTTCCAATCTACCCGGTCGACGTGGGCCCCGACAGACACCCGAAGACACTCCCCCTCCGCCGGCAATCCGGGAGGTGCACCCCTTCCGAGGGATGCCTATCCCACCTCCGTAGTCTTGCAACAGGACCCTGTACAGACGACGATGCGGTTAGGCCATTAGCGCTTCATACTTCCAAGCGGTCTCCCCGCCGAGCCATTTCGGGAGGCCGTTTACCCTTTTGGCTTGTCCCCCGGGCTAGACTGTCACCGCTTCTATTGCCGCAAGCACGGCCTCCATGTCGATTCGCGCCAGACCTGGCTCGGTCCCCCCCGTCCGTTTGTAGCTCGTCATGGACCGCGGATCCCGCAACACCCGCATGGGTCCTGATCCCCAGGGTCCGTTCCGCGCCGGATCGGTTGGACCATAGAGTGCTACCAAGGGTCTCCCCAGCGCCGCCGCCAGGTGCACCGGCCCCGAGTCGCCTCCCACTACCACTGCCGCCCTCCGGGTGAGCGCTACCAGCTGCGCCACATTGGAAGACACCACCTCTGCCGCCCCGGCGCTTGCCCGTACTACGGCGGCGACAACCCGGTCTGATGCCTCGGGTGCATTCACCAGGGCCGCAATTCCCCTGTCCCGTAGAGCGAGTGCCAGCGCCCCGAACCGTTCCGCAGGCCATTGCTTCGCCTCCCATCCAGCCGTGGGCGCAAGCAACGCGAATCGGCGGGCGGCGACCCTGTGCAGAGCACGATCAGCCCAGGCCTCCGCCTCGTCCCCGAGCGGCAGTTCCACCTTCGCCGGCAAAATCTCGAACCCCAGCGCGCCCCCGAGCAATGCCGCATTCTGCTCGGCTACATGCGTCCCCCGCCGGGCGATTCTCCGCCTGTACAGCAGCCCCGCAGCCGGCTCCCTGGGATCCTTGAAGCCTGCGAAGTCCACCTTCTTCCCCCCGGCCATCCACCCGATCACTGCTGAGCGTAATGTCCCCTGCATATCCACCACGCACCCATAGCGCGCCGCCCGCAGCTCCCGCTGCAGTCCGAGCACCGAATGTAATGTCCCTGTCGAAAGTGGGGCCTGCGACCACATCTTTGTCTCTGCGAGCTTGACTGCCGACACCGCCGGACCACTCCCCGCCGCATTCGTCAGCAGCGGCGCCCATCGCGGGTCCACCACCCAGTCGATCTCCATCTCCGGCGTCAGCCGCCGGAGTGCGATCACCGCTGGGAGCGCGTGCAGCACATCTCCCATTGCCCCTGTCCGCACCACCAGCAATCGCCGCGGTGCGCTCACCGCAGCTGCGCCTCAGCCTCTTGGCGCTCGGCTCGCACCGCCTGCAACCGCTTTTCCAGCGCCCGCACCACGGGTGACTCGAATACAAAATTTGTTTCCAGCCGAACCACCATCAACGGCCCCACATTCGCCTCCAGTCGCGCCCGCATCGCCGCTGAGAGCTTCACGGCATCCTTCTCCGTGGTGACCAGCCCTGACGCTGCCATTTCCCTCGCCATTCGGATCAGCATGCCGGCATCCGGCTCCCCGTAGCGATGGTGGTCGTTAAAGACGACCGTGTCGATGATGCCGCAACCCGCTCCAGTGAGCATGGCCGCGAAGTTTTCCGGGCGTGCCAGCGCGCAGAATGCCAGGGGACGCAGGCCGGCTCCAAAGACCCCCAGCGGAGCAGGGAAGCGCAACGCCCGGCGAACCGTCCACAGCGGTATGTCGGTCGCTCCCAGCATGCGCAGACGCTCCTCCACCGCTTCGAGCTCCTCCTCGCGGACCGCCAGCGCATCCGCCCTGCGCAGGGCTGTCAACGGCTCCCGCAGATTGCCCGCCGGCAGCATCGTGTCATGGAGATCCGCTTCCGTCACCAGCACCAGCTCAAACTCTCGCGCCAGCGAGCGGTGCTGAAAGCCGTCATCCAGGATGTGCGCAAAGACGGGCTTCTGGGCCGGTTCCTCTTCCTCGCCCGCCCTCGTCGCAAGCGGCGTCAATGGTCCTTTCGCCGCCTCGCTTTCCGCGGCGCGTCCTGCCGCAGAGCGATTTGCTCCAACCCACACTGGCACCCCTGTCCGCTCGGCAAGCAGGACAGGCTCGTCCCCAAACTGATGCGCCGCGTTGGGACGTCCCGGATCAACGCGCTCCACCCCGAAGCCCGATCGACCGTAGCCGCGCGAAAGCACGTCTACCTTCCATCCCCGGTCAGTCAGCAGACGCGCGAGGGCAATGCAGACGGGCGTCTTCCCTGCTCCCCCAGCTGACAAACTGCCCACGCTGATTACGGGCCAGCCCAGCCGTCGGGGACGCCGCAGGCCCGCTGCCCGGAGTGCGTCCCCCAGCGCCAGACCGGCGCCGTAGACAGGTACAAGCGGCCAGGCCCACGGCCGCCGGGCGTTCACGCCTGCCCCCGCTCTTTGAGTCTCTGATCGACGGCAGGCAGAATTGCGAGCAACGCCTGCACCGTGCGCGCCGTCGCGCCCGCCTCATGCCGGAACACCTGGAGGCCGCGCTGGCCGAGGGCATCTGCTTCCACTGGATCCATAAGCAAATCAGAAAGGCTTGCGCTCAAGGAACGCACGTCCTGCACAATCCGGATGCCGTTTTCTGCCTCCATGTGCTTCACAATCTCTCGAAAGTTTTCAAAGGATGACCCCACCACAACCGGAACCCCGAATCGTGCGGGTTCCAGCGGATTATGTCCACCTTTCGGCACCAGGCTTCCCCCAACAAAGGCCACGTCCCCCAGGCCATACACCGCGGCCAGGTCGCCGATGGTATCGAGCAGCACCACCGTTCGCGGTTCCATCAGACGAGGTCCGCTGCCCTGCCCGAGCATGTCGCTTGCCCTCAGCAGCCTGAACTCCGCGGATGCCCTGCGCGCTACCTCCTCAAACCGCTCCGGATGGCGGGGCGCGAGCACCAGCAACGCCTGCGGGACGCGCGTCAGCACCACACCCCAGGCTTGAAGCACCATTTCTTCCTCGCCCGCCAGCACACTGCCTGCCACCACTGAACGATGCCGCCCCAGCAGCGGCCGAAGCACCTCGGCGGCGGCCGAGGTCCGCGGTTCCAGGTCGTACTTCAGATTCCCACTCACCTGCACTGTATGCGTTGGAACTCCCAGGATCCGCAGTCTCTCCGCGGTCTCTTCGCTCTGCGCCAGAAAGATCGTTACACCCCGCAGGACCCGCACCCACAACCGTCGCACCCGCCTTGCTCGCCGGAACGACCGGTCGCTTAGACGCGCATTCACTACCGCCACCGGGACATCCAGCCGCCGGCACTCCGCCATCAACCTAGGCCAGATTTCGCTTTCTACCAGCACCACCATCCGTGGCTCCAGCACCCGCATCCACGCTCGCACCGCCCATGCAAAATCCAGCGGAAACCAGAACACCCGCTCCGCCCCAAACCGCTCCCGTGCCAGTGCCTGCCCTGTCCGCGTGGTTGTGGACACCATCACGCGCCAGGCATTCTCGCCATCCTGTTTCGCCAGCGCCACTTCCAGCGCGCGCACCAAGCCCGCCGCGGCCAGCACCTCCCCGACACTTACCGCATGAAGCCAAAGCACCTGCTTCCCTGCCACCGCTGTACGCACACGCGCCGGTACGCGCCCCAGCCGCTCCCGCAGACCTTCCCGGTAACGCGTGGTTGTCACCATCCTGAACCCCCACCAGGGTGAGCTCACCGCGAGCCCAGTCCCCAGCAGCAAACTGTAGAAGAACATCACCGTCGTCCGGCCCCGACCCGTTGTTGGTTCCGCCCGTACCCTGCATCGGACAACCGCGCCGCCGCCGACTCGCACCCGTTACGTAACCTTTGCCCACGATGCATTCCCAAGAGGATAATCGTTCCAGCATGCGCCCGCTCGCACCGACCCGAGTCCTCCTTACGGTTACCGTCGCTCTAGCCTGCTCGCCGGTGTGGGCGAAAGACAAACCGCGTACGCCCGCACCCGCCGCCGACGCCAAGAGCTACACCCTCCACGACACTCACGACGGCATCACGATCGCGGTCGAGCCCGGTGACCTCAAAGAGTCCCGCCCCGACACCCGCCTCGACTACTTTCACCATGGCTTTATGCCTTTACGCGTCATCGTGACCAACGACACGGCCCAGCCCCTCTCCCTCGACGATGCCCGCATCCTCTTCATCGCTGCCGACAACTTCACGCGAAACGCGGCCACCGACGACGACCTGGAACGCCGCATGTTCAGCAAGAAGTATTCCGATGGCACCAAGATCCCCCTGCCCGCGCCGTTGCCCTCCATCACCATTCACCACCCCGGCATCGACAAGCTCATCACTGAAGACCAGACCGATTTCGGCTTCACCTCCACCACCGTCGCCCCCCACACCACCCAGGCCGGCTATCTCTTCTACGACACCCGCGACATCGACGAACCCGTCCTGGAGAAGGCTACCCTGGAACTTCGCAAAGTCCGCTGGGCGACGACAAACAAAGAACTCCAGGCGTTCGACATCCCGCTGAAACCTTCAACGGCAAAGCCCGAAACTGCCGTTAAGTAGCTGGTAGGTAGTGTGGATATCAGTGCTGCCCCCCTCGCTTGTTCTCTCGACCCGAGCGACGCGCGGTGGAAAGACCTTCGTTTTTCATGGCGCTCCGCGCAGCCTGCTCCGGCGACTGGCTGCCGGCTACTGACAGATGAGTACTGACGACTTGCTAACTATCCGCCCTGCCACCCCGACCGACGCCCCCACCATCCTCCGGTTCATCCGCGAGCTCGCCGACTACGAACGCGCCCTCCGCGAAGTCCGCGCCACGGAAGCGGACCTCCTCCGCGACGGCTGGAACCTCGCTCCTGATGGCCGTACGCCCCTCCTCACCCCCCAATCCCAGCGCTTCCGCGCCCTCCTCGCCGACTGGACCGCTGGGGCTAACCAACCGGCCCAACCCGCAGGCCTCGCCCTTTTCTTCCCCAGCTACTCAACCTGGCTTGGCCACCACGGCATTCGTCTCGAAGACATCTACGTCACCCCAAGTCTTCGCGGGAAGGGAATCGGCAAAGCCCTCCTGCAGACTGTCGCCCGCATTGCCGTAGGGGAAGGCTGCGACCGCCTCGAATGGGACGTCCTCACCTGGAACACCCCCGCTATCGCCGTCTACGAACGCATTGGAGGCAAGACGCAGGAGGAATGGCGCATCATGCGCCTCAGCGGGGACGCGCT
>CAZZWG010000017.1:23972-30996 GCA_964657685.1 Verrucomicrobia bacterium Tous-C9LFEB
TTGGAGGCAAGACGCAGGAGGAATGGCGCATCATGCGCCTCAGCGGGGACGCGCTACAGGACTTTGCAGAGGCGTAACCTGACCCACGCCAAACGATTCATCGTCTTCCTAAGTCGACCCAGTGCAACTCCAGGGCTGCTTAGCCTGGCAACTCCGTATGGGCCGGAGGCAAAGGATACCGAAGTTATAGCGGGTCCGCCGAGCGGCGGGTTTTGAGCAGGATTCGAAAGCCCCCGGCCAACAAACACAGTCCAACCACGATGGCCAGGAAGTCCCCACCATGTGCTCCCAGGTGCTGACTGGCCCAGCCGGGATCGGCGGAATCTGGCGCGTTACTCAAGTGCATCACACCGAAAAGAGATCCAAGACCTCCCAGCAGGAAAGCCGCTCCGCACACAAGGAGCACGATGCTGTGGCGAGCCTGTCGAGCGACCGGCGCAAGTGGGCGACCCTTGCCGTCAGTCGAGAACTTTTGTAGTTTCGCCGCAAGGGCCTGACGTCGAGCCCACTGCTCGGGCGTAAACTTTCCTGCCAGATGAGCTGGAACAGATGGAGGAGCGTCGGAGCTAGCGCGTTCAGCGTTGTCGTTTGACATGAGGTCCCGTAATCGTGCTTGTTCGACATTCTAGCCGTCACGCGAGTTCGTTTACTACTGGGAGCTGCCGTGCCCTCCCGCGGAGAAGATACGTTCTTCACATACGTCAATGTGATCACCCAACCAATTAAGGCGCATCGTCATCTTCTACCGCTCCATCCCCTATCCTTGAACAGTGAAAAGAATCCACATCATCGGCGGCGGCCTCGCTGGCCCCGAAGCCGCCCTGCAGGCCGCCGATCTCGGCTGCGAAGTGATCCTCTCCGAAATGCGCCCCCTTCGCTCCACGGAGGCCCACCAGACTGGCGACTTTGCCGAACTCGTCTGCTCCAACAGCCTCAAGAGCGAAACCGAAAATTCTGCCCCCTGGCTGCTCAAGCAGGAAATGCGCCAGGCCGGGTCCTTTCTGCTGCAAGCCGCCGACGCCTCCGCTGTCCCGGCCGGCCATGCCCTGGCCGTCGACCGCGCCGAATTCAGCCGCCGTGTCGCCGACCTCATTGACCAACACCCCAATATCGAGGTCCGCCGCGAGGAAGTCACCCATCTACACGAAGAGGACCCTGACACGCTTACGGTCCTTGCCTCCGGCCCGCTCACCAGCTCGCCGTTAGCTGCGGAACTCCAACGGCTCACCGGCGCCGACCACCTTGCCTTCTACGACTCGATCTCTCCCATTGTCGACGCGGGAACCATCGACATGGACCGCGTCTACCTCGCCGCCCGCTGGGACCGTGGCACCGCCGACTACATCAATTGCCCCTTCACCAAGGAAGAATACGACCGCTTCCTTGACGCCCTCCTGACCGCCGAGCGCGTTGAACCCAAGTCCTGGGAAGACATCCCGTTCGCAACCTGCGAGACTTCTGCAGACCCGGGTTTATCCTCCTCACCCGCAGTTTCTATGGAGGTTAAAGTGGGCTCCGCTATCACGGCTAAAACCAACTACTTTGAAGGCTGCCTCCCTATTGAAGAACTAGCGCGCCGCGGCCGGGATACGCTCCGCTTCGGCCCTATGAAGCCCGCCGGCCTGACCAACCCTAAGACCGGCCGCTGGCCCTATGCTGCTGTCCAGCTTCGCCAGGAAACCCTCCGTGCCGACAGCTATAACCTTGTTGGCTTCCAGAACCACATGAAGTTCGGCGAACAGGCTCGCGTCCTGCGCCTGATTCCTGGTCTTGAGAATGCGAATTTTCTTCGCTACGGCCAGATTCACCGCAACACCTATATTCACGCTCCCTCGCTGCTCACCGAGACGCTTCAGTTGCGGGCCCACCCCTCGGTCCTCATCGCCGGCCAGCTCTCGGGCGTAGAAGGCTACACCGAATCCATCGCCGCCGGGCTGCTCGCGGGGCGCTATGCAGCTGCCCTTGCTCACGGTACCCGGCCGCAAGCAGCCCCGCGCGCTACCGCCCATGGATCGCTCATTCACTACATCACGCACGCCGAGTCGAAACGTTTCCAACCCGCCAATATCACCTTCGACCTGCTTCCACCTCTAGAAGAAGATCTGCGCCGCCGCATCCGCGACAAGAAGGAGCGCCACAAGCTCCAGTGCGATCGCGCCCTGGAGGCCTGGCAACTCTGGCTTGCAGGGAAGCCCAGTCCCACGGTTGCCACTGTAGCCGTAGCCTAGCCTGACAACACACGCATCCGCCCACATGGGCCGGATTGGAGCCTTCCGTGCCTCGAGCCCAACGTATTCTCTGTCTCTTCGCAATTGCCTGTGTTGCCGGCCCATCTGCTCACGCTCAGAAAGGCGAATGCCAGATCATCTTCGACACTACAAGAACCACTGGCCCCGTGGAGCGCTTCATCAACCTTTCCGTCGGATCCGCTTAAGCTGGCACCCTTCGCCGTCGCCAAGCCGAGCTTAGACTTACGGTCGACGAACTCGGCTTCCGCTATATCCGTTTCGGCATTTCCAAGACATTCTTGTACCGTCCCGTTGCCGACGGTGAAACCACTTATGACTAGACGGGCATCGACACCCTTTACGATCACCTTCTCGCGCTTCCCATCAAAAGAAGAACATGACCTTGCTTGCCGATCAGGGCGGGTTGGTCACTCTCCGTGTGCCCATGCGATCCATCGACATGGTTGAGGTTAGCCTGCGAGCCGCTGGCAAATAGCCCAGAGAGACTACCCGAACATCGCGAGGACCTTCGCCAACCCGGCAGGATCCTCGATGTTCGTGGTCACCAACTCGCGATCAATCTGCCGGTTCAATCCGGTCAGCACCTTTCCCGGACCTACCTCGATGAAGTGCGTTGCTCCGCACGTCCGCAGTTGCTCAATACATTCGACCCACCGCACGGCCCCGGTCACCTGCCGGATCAACGTATCGCGCGCATCCGGGCCGCGCTTCACCCCGCGCGCGTCCACGTTGCAGACTACATCGAAGCACGGGTCCTCAAACGCTACACTCTCGAGCGTGGTAGCCAGCTTCTCCTGCGCCGGCTGCATGAGCGCGCAGTGGAAAGGCGCACTCACGGGGAGCATGACCGTCCGCTTTGCTCCTGCGTCCTTGCATAGCGCCGCTGCCCGCTCCACGGATTGCTTATCTCCTGAGATGACAATCTGCTCCGGCGAGTTGATGTTGGCCGGCGAAACGACCGCTGAGACGCGCGAAGCCGCCTCCGCGATGGTGCTGGCCGGATTCCCGGGATCTGCCAAGGCCTCGCGTGCAGCCTGACTCTGTTCACTTGGGTCGCTCGGGTCCTGCGGCGGCGCGGGCGTCATCTCATCCGATACCTGCGCACAGATGTCATTCACCTTCTCATAGGGCAGGCCGAGGATGGCCGCCATCGCGCCCTCGCCCACCGGTACGGCGGTCTGCATGAACTGCCCCCGCGCCCGAACGGTCCGCACGGCATCCGCAAACGAGAACGTCCCTGCCGCGACGTGCGCGGAGTATTCGCCCAGCGAATGTCCCGCCGCGAGACAAATATCAAGTCCACGGCTTTTCAACTCCGGTTCCAGTGCCCTAAGAATCGCTACGGACACGGTGAGGATTGCCGGCTGGGTGTTCTCCGTGAGCCGCAACTCTTCCTCGGGCCCCTCAAAGATCAGCGTGGAAAGCGGAAACCCGAGGGTCTCGTCCGCCTCCTGAAACACAGCCTTTGCTGCCGGCACACCCTCGAAGAACGCCTTCCCCATCCCCACGGACTGCGAACCCTGCCCTGGGAAGAGCAGAGCAATTTTCGTTTGGTTTTCCCGCTTGCGATCTGGGTGCGTCCGTACGTCACTGCTGGGGGTCTCGTTCTGATCAGTCATTGATACCTAGGATGCTTCCCGTCGCATCGTCAACGCAAAGCGGATGGCTCCCGTATTCCATGACCGCAGTGCACCCGTCCGTGAAGGGACTGCGGGTAAACCTGGATCAGATGAGGGGAGGAGCGCGTTCCGCGGCCCTCAGGAGACATCAACCCCGCGCTCACTCACCCTCTGTCGCAATGGACGAGAGCGCGTCGTCGAAAGACTACAGACCGGGTGCAATAATTCGGCATGGGACAAAATCAGTTGCTTTCCGGCGTTGCGGACGCGACGCGCCGCCGTTTTCTTACTGTTTCTGCTGCTGCCGGGTTGGGGTCGACGATGTTTCCGGGAGTCTTGCTGGGGTTGGTGGCGGCGGAGGCTGCAGGGCAGGAGGATGGTGGCGCCGGCGCAGGGCTGCCGAAGATTACGGACGCAATTATTGAGAGCGCGGCGGTGCTGGCTGGGGTGAGTTTTACAGCCGAGCAGCGGGCGATGATGCTGGAGGGCCTGAACAGTCAGCGGGATGATGTTGTCCAGGTGCGGAAGATGGAATTGGCGAATGGTGTGGCGCCTTCGCTGGTGCAGAGTCCGGTGCTGCCGGGGATGAAGCTGGAGACGGAGCGACGGCCGGCGAAGCTGGGTGCTGCTCCTTCCGTGGCAACGGTGGCCGTGGGAAATGAGGAGCAGGTGGCGTTTGCGTCGGTGCGGCAATTAGGTGCGCTGTTGCGGGCGAAGAAGACGAGCTCTGTTGAGTTAACGAAGCTTTACCTGGGACGGCTCAAGAAGTATGACCCGGCGTTGCACTTTTTGATCACGTTGACGGAGGCGCGGGCTTTGGAGCACGCGGCTGCGGCGGATAAGGAGATGACGGCGGGGAAGGTGCGGGGGCCTTTGCACGGGATCCCCTGGGGGGCGAAGGATTTGTTAGCGGTGAAGGGCTATCCGACGACGTGGGGTGCGGGGCCGTACATGTCGCAGAGTTTTGACTATGACGCGGAGGTGGTGAAGCGGCTGGATGCGGCGGGGGCGGTGCTGGTAGCGAAGTTGACTTTGGGGGCGCTGGCGCAGGGGGATCTTTGGGGGGCGAAGCCTGGGGTGCGGACGCGGAATCCCTGGAATTTGAACCAGGGTTCTAGTGGGTCGAGTGCTGGTGTGGCGAGTGCAGTGGCGGCTGGGTGTGTGGGGTTTGGGATTGGGACGGAGACTCTGGGGTCGATTTCGTCGCCGAGCACAAGGTGTGGGGCTACGGGGTTACGGCCGAGCTTTGGGTTGGTGCCTCGGACGGGGGCGATGGCGTTGAGCTGGTCGATGGATAAGATTGGGCCGATTGCGCGGAGTGTGGAGGATGCGGCGCTGGTGCTGGACCGGATCTATGGGCCTGATGGACAGGACCCTAGTGTGCAGGCTGCGGCTTTCAATGTGGACTTCACGGGGGATGTGCGGAAGCTGCGAGTGGGGTATCTGAAGAGTGCTTTCGACGCGCCGAAGATGGAGGAGATGAAGCCTCCGAGTGAGACTTTGGCGGGGAAGGAGCTGGAGGCTTACAACCGGCGCGTGGCGGGGCGGAAGGCGGCTTTTGCGCAGCAGGTGTATGACGTGAAGTACGCGCAGAAGGCTTTGGAGGTGCTGCGGGGAATGGGCGTGAGGTTGCAGGCGGTGGAGTTTCCGAAGTTCAACTATGGGGCGCTGGTGCCGATGCTGGAGGCAGAGGCTGCGGCGGCATTCGACGAGCTGACGCGGTCTGGACGGGATGCGCTGCTGGCTGGGCAGGAGGTCTATGACTGGCCAAATAGTTTCCGGACGGCGCGGTTCTACCCCGCGGTGGATTACATCAATGCCTCACGGGCGCGGCGGTTGGCGATGGAGCAGGTTGGGGCGTTTTTCAAGAATTTTGATGTAGTGGTGACGCCTAGTGGAGGGGCGCAGCTGACGGCTACGAATCTTTGCGGGCAGCCGGCGGTGATTGTGCCGAATGGGTTGCGTGGGGCGGATGCGCCGCCTCCGCCTACGTCGGATCTGAACAACTATGCGAATAACGGGGGGCCGGGGACGCCGGTGTCTTTGACGTTTCTGGCGCCGTTGTACGGTGAGGCGGCGGCTTGTGCGTTGGCGCATGCGTACCAGGAGAAGACGGGGTTTCATTTGCAGCACCCGAAATTGGGGTAGTGAGGATGCGGGATACTTGGAGGAATGGTTATTACGGCTGCTGACATAGATCGACGGGAGCGGCTGCGGGTGCGGCCTTTTCGGATTGCTCTGGACCGGTTGGAGCGGATCACGGTGTGTACGCGGCCGTTCCGGGCGGCGGGACCTCGGATTGAGGCGGAGCGGATGGGCGAGAAGCTGGTCGTGCATAACTATGGGCACGGCGGGTCGGGGTGGTCGTTGAGTTGGGGGTCGGCGGCGATGGTGTTGCCGATGGTGATGGAAGGTGGGGTGCGGGATGCCGCGGTGGTGGGGTGTGGAGCGCTGGGGTTGACGGCGGCGGTGTCCTTGCAACGGGCGGGGGTGCGGGTGAGGATCTATGCGCGGGACCTGCCTGACGCGACACGGTCGGCGCGGGCTACGGGGTCCTGGACGCCGGATGCGCGGGTGGCTTTGGCGAAGAGTACGGATGCGGGGTTTTGCGCTCGGTGGGAGGCGATGGCGCGGTTTTCTTTTGCGCGGTATGGAGACTTGATGAAGCTACCGGATGCGCCGGTGGAGATGCACTCGCGCTTCACTTTGTCGGATGTGCCGGTGGCGGAGGCTGCTGCGGAGCGGGTGGCGAACGACTCGCTGGGGTTTGCGTATCTGGAGAAGCAGATCAGTGATTTGTTCCCGGCGCCGGAGGATGTGGGGCCTGGGGAGCATTCGTTTCCGACGAAGTACTGTCAGCGGAGTGAGACGTTGCGGTTCCACATCGGGCCGTATATGCGGTATCTGGAGGAGGAGTTTCGGCGGGGTGGTGGAGAGATAGTGCGGAGGGATTTTCACGGGGTGGGCGACTGGCAGGGATTGCCGGAGAGCGTGATCGTGAACTGCACGGGTTATGGGGCCCGGGCTTTGGTGGGAGATGCGTCGTTGATCCCGGTGCGGGGGCAGATCGCGTGGCTGTCGGCGGAGCCTGACTTGCCCTATAGCGTGATCTGGGATGACTTAAATGTGGTGCCTCGCCGGGACGGGACGGTGGTG
>CAZZWG010000018.1:0-30782 GCA_964657685.1 Verrucomicrobia bacterium Tous-C9LFEB
AAGCCTGGACGAGTATTTGACCTGGAAGGAACCGACTCGCCGCTGGAATTGGGGGTTCAACTTGGCGCGGGGGAGCTGTCTCGTTGCACTATAATAGGGAGCGGTGCTTTCGCTGGGAACGAAGCGCAACTGCATGAGCTTGCCCGTAGCGTCATCGATGAAGACCAACAGGGTGCAGGGATCTGCCCGGTTCTCGAACCAGCGGTGCTCGCTGCCATCGATCTGGATCAGTTCGCCGTAGCTCTCCCGCCGAAGTCGCGGCTGATGGAAGCTCCGGCGCTGCTTCCGCGAGAGCCACAGGCCCTCAGCCACCATCCACTTACGGACGGTCTCCCCACCCACCTTGATCCCATGGCGCTCATGCAGCGCCTCAGCGGCAAGGGTCGGGCCGAAGTCGCGATAGTGCCTGCGCACCAGTTCCAACGCATACTCCCGTACCCCGGCTTCCAGATGGTTGTTCGACTTCCGGCCGCGAGCCTGGTGGATCAGTGCACCACCGCCCCCATCCCTGTACCGGATCATCAGCCGGTTCACCTGCCGCTCGCTGATCGCCAGTACCGTCGCCGCTGACCCCACGGTTCGTCGCCCGGCCAGAACTTCCGTCAATACCTCAATGCGCTGCAGGTCCCTTCGCACTCATCGCTACCAAGCCCATCCCCAATCGGACATTTCAACTTGGCAGAGAGGTGACATTTCAGCTTTCCTCGTACATCCAAGTAAGACGGAACCCTTCTTACCGACATCCACGTCGCTGCCCCGTCATGCGCAGATAGGCCGAGGAGTACGATCGGCTCAGCGCCTGATTACTTAGATAAGCTGACGATCCAGGTGAGCTGGGATTCATCCCGGACTATTTGGACACATTCTGACGGAACAAGCGATTCAGTGCAGAGCTCGCCGATGTTCGCTTCAGAACGCTCAATCAGCTGCCAGTCGACGGCGTAGGTCATAATGGGACGGTATGGATTGCCAACGTTGATGTTTGTGAAAAGAAGCGTACCGCCAGGCGCCAGAAGTTTACGATAGAGGCTCTTCAGGACGTGCTTGAGCAGACGATCTGGGACGTAGTCGAACAGGCCGCCGGCGACGATGAGGTCGAATGCCTTCCGATACCGCAGTGAGCGGACGAGTGACAGGATGTTCGCGCAGATGGGATGGAAGCGCTCCGTTGCAGGTCGGAGCCGTTCAGCAGCCAACTCCAACGCAGCGGGGTCTATATCGTTCAAAACGATCTCACCCTGAAAGTCACGTAGGGCAGAGAGCAATGGAAGCAGGTCGCGATACCCCCCGCATCCGAGGGATAGGATGCGGGGGCGATTCGCGTACTTCAAAAGGGCGAGGGAGACAGCCTCAGATTGGCAGCGAAGCTTGTACCGATGCTGCTGAACGATACCTGAATGCAGGATGGCCTGCTCAAGATCATAAGCGAACGTCTTTGGAGCAGCTCGGTTGATACCGGCGGCAAGATGCTCAACGACGCGAAAGTCCCCCTGCTGACCACTGGGCCAGGTTTGCATATGGAATCCCAGTGGTGAACTCGCCATAACTCACCGCACACGTTCGAACAGCTTCACGATCTCGGATCCGGGCGTTCCGGCCAGCTCTAGACTTCTCGCGACTACATTGATCTCATGCAGTGCCGAACAAGCCAAACTGTACCCCAAGCCAGGGTCTCCCGTGTGGTTGAGCGCGAGAGACTCCAGCTTGTCAGAGAGATTGTTGACCAAGCTCTGCGCGTAAGTAGGGGACTGATGAGTGCAAGTCGGCATTTACGATGTCCTAACCACGGACGCTGCTACGACGGTTTTGCAGCGCCACACTATCTAGAGAAACAGGTTGAGACGATCTTCAAGGAGTAGCTGCCTGAGACGGGCTCAGCTTGCAAGGTCCGTAGTTCTTGTTTTCGCGCTCGACCAGGAAAGTTGGGTCTATGTGGCTGTGCCTTGACGGTTTTACCTTGGCCCCATGCAGACGAACATGCTCTCCGGCCTTGATGTGGTCCGTATTCCCTGACAGGAGATAGGTCTTGGCGCCGCCATTTGCCTGGAGTTGCATGCCACTTGGACCGCTACTAGTACAGCCGTTGATAGTGTGGTGGGCATGATGCACTTCGACAGCGACAACGGTCGCGATGACAGCTCCGGCCCCAACGGCGACCCCGGCCACCTCCGCCCCTGATGGGCCGAATGAAACGTTTCGACAGCTTGAGTCGTTTGGCCGGCAGCAGCCTGTCAATGTAGCCATCGAAGCTGCGAGGAGGGTAGCTTTGAGCAGGGCAGTAGGTTGGACGGGTGTGAGGAGGCACGCGGGTTGAGTGTGCTTGGAGGGCAATGGATTGTCTGTACTCTTGGCTGGTTTCAATGTTGCTCCTTCACCTTGATCCGCTTGTTGCGACGAAGTCTTGGATCTTTCTCGAGATTGAGGGCACGGGCGCATTTAACACTCGGGCTACTGCTTGATGAAGACGGCAATCGATCTTTCAGATCGCTTACCAGGAACCCAAGTGACGTCGGTGAATGATTTGCCATCGCGGGCAAGCGTTTGCACGCCGACGCTGAACGCAATGCCGTTCACTTTTGAGCTGTGAACGATTCGGTGTGAAGTGATGCGCCTGTAGGTGGCGGTAGATCCAGGTTCTACCTGAGGGCCCGTCATGACGATGTCAGAGCCGTCAAGCCGGCCTTCAAGAGCGACTTTGTAAGCTGGGGCTTCCCAGTGATACAAACCTGCAGGCGATGGCAGAATGACGATCGTGAATGGCGCGGAGCTTACCATTTTCGTGGAGATCCATTTCCCGAGGAGGCCTGTGCCCGCGGTTAGGCGGCTGTAAACGATAGTGTCGTGGGCGGGGGTTCCATCAGGCAGAGTACCGTCTGCTGTCATGCTGAACGTATTCCCGTCAGAGGAAAGCTGCCGATGCACCCGTTCCACAATCGCTCCGTTGATCTTGTGGATGGTGTCCCACGCGTTATCGCCTGCAGCCGTCCAAGTGGATGTGCTCGTTCCGTCTGTCTTGTACTCATGACCGTCGATCCGAAAACTCGTGTACGTGGATTTCGGACCTTCGGAGTAGTGGTACATGCCATCCGCAGTCTGCGAGTACGTGAAGGTTGTGCCGACAAAGTCGCTTTTGTTCGGATCGAGTCTCCAGGTGCCGACCCAAGGATTGTCGGAGGCCCTGGCAGGGAGGAAGGACGCTGTGCAAAGGAGAACGGCTAGAACATGCGACTTCACGATCACCTCTCGAATGGCTCGTTGTTGAAGCTCAGAAACTGGGAAGTCCGTGCCCTTACGCTGAACGGGTCAAGAGGACACAGATCCGCGCGACCGCCTCGGAAAGTGCAGTCGGCCGCTCCTTAAGCGACGGCTAGGTAGGCTGTGGCGCGGGTCTGATGTTCTGATTGACTCGAAAGAAATTATCAGGGTCGTACCTGGCCTTGATCGCGGCGAGTTGATCGTAGTTGTCCCGGTAGGAGGCGCGAATCCGATCCTCACCCTCATCCATCATGAAGTTGAGATATGCGCCGCCACTGCCAAACGGGTGCACTGCCTCGTAGTAGGCCGTGGCCCATTCCGTGATCTTGCCGCAGTTCGCCGCGTCTGGATCAACACCGACGATGACCTGGCTCCAAACGGCGTCTCGATGACTGAACGCCGTGTCAGACATCCCGACGCGGTTCACGGCCCCATTCACCGGGTAGAGGTGCATTGACGATAACGGGGTGGGTAGCCGGCCTGCGTGCTCGACGTGCTTCTCAATGGCCTCATCGGTCAACTCTTTGAAGAAGTCCGCCTTCCAATACCAGTGCAGTCCGGTTGGATATAAACCGTCGAACATCCCCTGCAACATGGGAAACGGCATCGGGACGAAGAACTCGAACGCTGTTGGGCGGTACTGACGGACAGGGTCAAGGATACTGTTTGCCTGTTCCATGGAGCCCTGGTAGCACCATACGATCGCGCACATCTTTCTGCCATGCAGCTCTTCAGGAAAGGGTGGGCCCGGAGGTACGGTGAGAAAAGCGAAGAAGCCGTTGATCTCCTCTGGGGCCTGGACGATGAACTCGCGGTACCACTTCATCATGTCGCCCGCATCTTCCAGGTTCCACAGCATGGGTCCGCCGCACACGACATCTACGGGCTGTGCCTCAAAGACGAAGCCAGTAACGATCCCGAAGTTTCCGCCCCCACCCCGTACTGCCCAGAAGAGGTCTGTGTTCTCCTCGGCGTTCGCGATGACAAAGGTTCCATCGGCGAGCACCATGTCAACTGAGATCAGATTGTCGATCGTGAGGCCGTATTTGCGGGAAAGATGTCCCATCCCTCCACCGAGAGTCAGACCGGCGACTCCCGTGCTGGATACGATTCCGGAGGGCACCGCCAAGCCGAAAGCGTGCGTGGCGTGATCGACCATAGCCCAGGTGCATCCCGCGCCCACCATCACCGTGCGCGCGGACGGGTCGACTCGGACATAATCAATACTCGACAGGTCGATCACGAGTCCGTCGTCGCAGATACCCAATCCCGCCGCGTTATGCCCGCCGCTCCGGATGGAGACGGTCAACTCGCCCGCGTGGGCTAGCTTTACAGCTGCCAGGACGTCGGCGGCACAAGTGCATTTTGCGATGAATCGCGGCTTGCGGTCGATCATCGCGTTGTATACCTTGCGCTCATCGTGATACGAAGCGCTGTGCGGCTCGACCAGGGTGCCGCGAAACTCGGAACGGAACTGCTCAACGACCTCTTGCAAAGACATATACAGCTCCTTGAAGCCTATTGTGCTTGGCGGACCGTTCCAGAATCGTTCTATGGAGTCTCTTGAGCGAGCTCTTTGATCAACGTCGCCAATCGCCGTCCGAAGGCCAGGGAACCACAGCGCTTTGCCGCATCCAGGGCGCGCCTATAGTTTGCGACGGCCTGGTCCGGCAGGCCCTGATCTTTCAAAAGGTCGCCCTGAGCACGATAGAGCTCCGAGTTTGCCCATTCCTCCCCGTTCTTGCTGGCGAAGGCGAAACCTGTCGCAAGGCTGGCGCTTGCTTCCCTTGTCATGCCGATCTGCCGGTAGGACTGACTCAGTAGGGCGTAATAGAAGGGCAGGCGCAGTTCAGCGCCAAGTCCGCGCATCGCGTCCAGCCCTTGGTGGAACTGCTCTAACCCTGGGGCCGAATCTCCGATTGCACACATGGCCCAGGCCGTAAGGACTCTAGCCATCGCGAGGTAGTATGCGAACGCGTGGCGGCTACAGAGTTCGATCGCCTGGCGTCCCACCACGAGAGCGGCCGCACTGTCGCCTTCCAGTGCATAGAGCATCGTGCTGTAGTTGAGCGCGATGGCCTGGATGAAGGGGTGATTCATGTCCTCAGCTACCTGAACGGCTTCCGCAATGTACGTTGCCGCGAAACTGTCAGCCGCGTCGGGCGCCCGATGCCAAGCCACATGGGACAGGTAAGCCCGACAAAACACCCGGACATCCGGACCGCCAAATACCTCAAGTACGGGAGCAGAAGATCCTTTATGTATGTCGAGAGCCAGCTTCAGATGCTCGAATGAACCCCGGAACTGACCGAGATGAGACAGGCTGCTGCCGAGCAGGAAATTTCCGGCCAGCTTGAGCTCTGAACTGGACGTTTCTTCGGCGGCGTCGAGAAACTCGAGCGCTTCCTGACGTGAGGTCTCGATGCGCCCGCCGACTACGTGGAATACCCAAGATCCGCTCAGAATGGCGAAGAGCTTATGGCTGCATAGACGTCGCGCTATATGCAAGGCTCGGCCGTAAGTGTCGCCAACTTCAGCCGCTGAGTAGCCTTCGGTAGTGACCAACGCCGTCCCCAGAAGGGCAAGGATCTTCAGTTCCTGTTCTAAGCTCTTCTCCGACTCAGGGAACTGCCGAAGCAAGGTCAGCGCTCGTCGGAGCAGTTGGGCCGATTCCGTGTAGGCGAAGCGATGGCGCGCCAGATCGGCCGCGGAACACAAGTGATCGATAGCCTGCTCCACCATGCCCGCTTGCTCATAGTGGAAGGCGATCTGCCCATTCCACTCCTGGATGTCTCCGCTATATACCTCCGCCAAGGCGCGTGCAACGCGTCGATGTAAGTAACGCGAACGAACGGGGGATAGTTCGCGACTCGCCACCTCGCGGAGGCGATCGTGGGTGAAATCGTATTCGGCCCTGCCATGGCCTTGAATGATTCGTCGCTGCCATAGTTCATCGAGGGCTTGCGACAGACTGCGCTCATCCCAGTCCGAAGCTTTCTCCAGGAGTTCGAAGGAAAACGTGTGGCCCATGATGCTGGCTAAACCCGCCAACTCGTGGGCAGCGGCAGAAAGCCGGGCAAATCGCGCGCTTATGACCGCTTGAATGCGTGTGCTTTGCATGCCCGCTCGAATGCTTTCGACTACAAAAAGGGGATTACCCTTTGTGTAGTCGTACAACTCGGTGACTCTCTCGGCCGTGAGCGGTTCGGTTGACTCCCGATGCGCGAGCATCATCGTGCCCGCTTCGTCGAGAGGCTCAAGTGGGACTTGGAGGAGGGCATCTACTTGTCGCAGAGACGTCACGAACTTTGTAAAAGGGTGATCGCGATCGGTTTCTTCATCGCGCACCGTGCCGACGATCAGCATGTTTCTAGCGGTCCCGGGGATGAGGAAAACCTGCAACCACTCCAGCGACTCAGAATCACACCACTGCAGATCGTCCAAGAACAACACAAGCGGACCTGCGATCTTCGTGAAGGCGGCCGCCAGCGCACCGTAAAGGTTCCTCTTCTGCCAGCCATCACTGGCGGTACCGTCGTTCGGGATACCAGATGCTCCTTCTGATATTTCCGGAACAAGCCTGGCTAACTCAACTCGGTGCGTTGCAGAGAGAGCCGGCCACACGGTTCGCAATGGTCCCGCCCTCAACCACAGCGCGACGGGCGCGTAAGCCACCTGCCCTTGTCCGAAGTGGCAGCGACTCCGTGCAACTGCATACCCGTCGATTTCTACCTCATGCAAGAACTTCGCAGCGAGCCCTGTCTTGCCGACGCCAGGCTCGCCCGAAATTATCGCCGCAAATGCTCCGCCCGTTCGTACGGACTCCCATGCGCGCTGGAGGATCTTCATTTCTTGGGCGCGACCGATGAGTAGGGGAGGCTTCTCCTGTTTTGGAGGGATAATGCTCGGGAGTGCTGGGCGGGAAAGTTCCGCTTTCAGAACAGTTTCAAACAGCGCGATGATCTGGGGCCCTGGTTGAATGCCCAGCTCTCGACGCAAAACGACTTTGCATTGGTGGTAAGTGCGCACGGCGCTAGCCCGATCGCCATTCGCAACATGGAGCCGCATCAAGAGCTGATAGCTGCTCTCCGCCGTCCCATCCTGCGCGACAAGTCTGTCGGCGCAGGCAAATGCAGACCTCACATCGCCGAGCGTCTCAAGGAGTGAGGCTGAACGATGGAGCGCTGTTGAGAGCTGCGCGTGCAAGTCCTGTCGAATCGGTACGAGCCACTCGTCATAGACAGCAGGCAAGAGGTCATCCGTGTAGATGTCGACCGCCTTCTTCAACCACGCCGATTCGGCTTGCCTGTCCTGCCGCTCAAGGGCTTTGGCGGCCTCTGCTAGGGCAGCTCGGAACTCGACCACATCAATCGTGCAGGAGGGATCCCGTTCCCATTGAACGCTGAAGTGGTCTCCTCTCAGCAGATCATTGCTCGCGGGCAGTGCGCGCTTCAGATGGTGAAGCAGCTGTCGTAGGTTCGTACGAGCCTGGGGTCCGCTGGAATCCGGCCACAGCAAGGAAGCGACACGCTCCTTCGGCTGCGGTACGTCTGCTTGCAACAGGAGCCATGCGAGAAGAGAGTGCAGGCGCGGTGTGTCGACATCGGTCACCAAAGATCCGGCAGCGGTGATCTGTAAGTTCCCAAACAGCTTAATCTTCAGTCGGCTCGTAGCAGTACCCGAGGTAAACCCTAATGCTCCGACTAAATCACCCTTTCATCCGCTTAGCAACACACTTTCGCTTGAGCTCGGTCTACAACGGCCTGCTCGGCTGAGAAGTGGCTCTGGATCGGCCAGATAAGGTCCTCAACTAGCCCGACACGTCGAGCAGGGCAGGGCAGCGCTGGCCTCTCGGCGCATCGCCGCGGCCATCCCGGTACAACCTCAAGAACCGGTTCTTGGCAGAGAGGTGCCAATCCTACTTGGCAGCTGCAAGTAACGAAACAGAACGTTTCTGATCGGTCAGGAGACACAGGATTTCTGGGTTTGCCAGATCGGCCAAAGCCAGGGCATGGCGTCCCAGCTGTTGCCATTGCAGTGACACCTGGGGTAGAGTGAGGGTGTGGGCCCAAAGCCGAGGGAGCGCACCAAATCTGATCTCATCAAGACCGAGGACGTCGAGTTCCACCTACGCTGTGCTTCGGGCGCGAAGGCGATTTATCGGGAAGAGGTATGGGAGGACAGGACCGGCATGGTCGTGAAATACAACCTGGCCTTCATTCACTTTGGCGTATGCCAGCAAGACCATGGACGCGTGGTGGGCTACGATAACGCTCACGGACGGCACGAGCGACACTTCATGGGAGAGGTCCAGGAAGTCGAGTTCACCAGCTACGAGGTCACGTTGACGCGCTTTCAAAGTGAGGTGCGGTACTACAAGGGGACGACATGAAAACGGTCATCGGCGTGGCGAATTTCGAAGACGTGATGGCGCGGTCCCTGGAGCGCGCGAAGAAGCGGGTTCGCGGCGAGCGGGTTCGTCCCGAGCGGCACATCATGTTCGAGCATCCTGAAGACATGGTGTCCTTTATGACGCCGCATCGGATTCGGCTCTATCGCGAGTTGAAAGAGAGATCGCTCTCGGTAACTGACTTGGCTAAGGCACTGGATCGGAACCGGTCCGCCGTGAGCCGAGATGTCAAGGCGCTCCGGGAGCGACGGCTGGTCAAGCTCACCAGGGCGGTGAACCCCGGACATGGCGTGGTGACGCTTGTGAGCGCACGCGCCAAGAACGTAGAGCTAAGGGCACAGCTCTAATGGAAAGGTCGCCTCCATCCGGACAGCGTTGAGCGGAAGCTCCTTCGCATCCTGCCGTACGTGCGGTCGCAGCGAGGCGGCCGGGCAGGCGGGCGGAGCTCACTTCGGTGCGGCTGGCAGGCCCAGCTTGGCGATGATGGCGGCGAAGTCTGGGTTGGCCCGGTAGGAATCCAGTTCCGGGTCGGCGGGAAGCATTGCCGTCCAGTAGCAATGGCGGTCGGCGGCCTCGCCCAGGTCGCGCCAGGCTTCGCCGGTTTTGCCTGCGCGCAGAAGAACACGGCCACGCTGATACCGTGAGCATGGATCTGCGTCATCGATCTGCCAGTGCGCGCTGCGGGCCAACCAATAGGCTGACCAGCCAGAACGACGATACACGGCAAGCAGTTGTTCCGTATCGACATCTTTCCGTGACTGTTGAAGCTGAAGCAGGTCGTAGTGCACCGCTTCGTCCCGGTGTCCCTGCTGCTGGTAGACCGCGCTGATCCACCAGTCGACCACCGGCGCGGACTTCGGTTGCATGGAGCGGGCATACTGCGACTGGGCCAGAGCTTCCTCGTATCGGCGTGCATAGAACAGGGTGGAGCCGTAGTGCCGGGCCATGAAGAACGACAGGGGATCCAACTCCACGGCGTGGCGCATGCGGGCGACCCCCTCCTCCACCACGCCCTGTGAATCGTAAAGGACGGCCAGCTGCATTTGCCCGAACGAATTGCCGGGACTGAGTGAGACACCGCGCAGGAGGTCTGATTCCGCTTCTCTCCAATGCCAAAGGAAGCCTACCTCGATACTCCCCCGAGCAATCAGAGCGTCACCGCTGTCCGGGTCCAGCGCGAGGGCACGCTGGGCGGCAGCCATGGCGAGCGAGACCGTGGACGCCGGGGGTGCGTTGCCGAGAAGCATTTCGGAGACAAGCGCATTCGCCAGTCCGGTGTACGCGGGCGCATAGCCGGGGGCGAGATCGATAGCCTGCTGCTGAAAGGCCCTTGCACTGGCGACCGCGTCGCGTTTGTCGAAGTAGTTTGCACCGCGTGCGCATGCCTCTCGGGCGGCGGGGTTCGACGGCGGGATCTCGGGGACCTGACGGGCGGGAGCCATGGCGAGCCGGGCGCGCGCGGCAATCTCCTGCGCAGTTCGGTCCTCCAGGGCAACTGTGTCCTCGAGCTTTCCCTCGTTGCTGCTGGCCCAGAGCGTCTTGCCGGTGCGCGCGTCGATCAAAGCGGCGTTGATGCGTGCGTCGTCCCCGGCGCGCACAATGGAGCCCTCGACGATGGCGTCAGCGTGCAGTTCGGCGGCGATCTCGCGGAGCGGCTTTTGAGAGCCTTTCAAGTGCGACACCGCACTCCAAGAGAGAACACTGAGGTTGGGGACGCGTGCGAGCTCGGTGATCAACTCCTCGGTGGTGGCATCGGCGAAGTATTCCTGCGCCGCATCGCCGGAAGGTTGCGCAGCGGGAGGACAGCCATGGAGTGGATGAGCGGCGAGGGTGCTGAGGCGCGGTGGAGCAGGGGGAATCCGGCGTAAGCGCCCAGGCACAGCGCGGCGGCCACAAGCGCCACCGAAGCCCCCGAGACGCGCAGCATGGGCCGGCGAACGGGGTTGGACGCCCGGTGTGAGCGAAGCGGCGGGCGCTGCACCTGGGCCGGGTCCTGGACCGAATTTTGGGCTAGGTCTTCAGACACCTCCTCGAGAGACGGCGGCGCGGCGTCCGGCTGGCGATGGGTGAAGGAGACGCAGTACCCGCCTTTTGGCACGGAGATGAGCACGGCATCGCCCTGCCCTTCCTCCGCGTAGTATTCGCGCAGACGGCTTCGCAGACGGCTGGCTTCTACGCGAACCGTGGCGTCGATGGCAGGGTCGTAGCTCCCGTCGCGGTCGAAGACGTCGATCGCCACGACATACTGCTTGGTGGTGCGGGGCGGGTCGGCGAGGGCGGCGTCCACCAGGTACCGCAGAAAGCGCTGGCTGCGGTGTGCCCTGGCGAAGACACGCGACCGGATAACACGGTCCACCTGTTCGTGCAGTTCCGCTTGCTCGGCGCTGGAAATCGAATGAGTCATTCCGGATTCGGATGCAACCTGTAGATAATAAACAGTCGCCCTGTAACTTACAGCAAGTTACTGCAAGTGGCTGCAGGATTCCTCTAGTCTCGCCATGAGGCCCCGCTCGCGCGGTCGCACCCAGGAGGAACCCCCTTGAAACGTTCACACCAGACGGCAAGCCGCGTGCCACACACCGGCGGTTTTCTTCGTCTCGCCCTCCTCCTGTGGGCGGCCGTGGTCGCGTTCCAACCCGCCCATGCAGCGCCGGCGCCGCCTGTGTCCATCAAGGTCACGCTGAATCCCGGGGTCCCGACGCCCGGCGTTCCGGTCAATGTCTCCTGGACCATTCCTGGCTATCCCAAGCACATCCTGAACGGCGTTCTTCACTTCTACATAAACAGCATGGCGCTGCCGCCGCCCAACCAGCCGGCCACGGGCGGAAACTGGACCGTCGGCCAGTCCTACCCCGGTCCGCAGAGCCTGAGCCTCGCACCCGGCATCAACCATGTCGAAGTGGCGATCTACAAGTTCACCGGCGCGGCCGCCGCAAACAAGAACGTCCCCAAACTCACCCAACTCGCTCCCGGTGAGTCCCCCAACCCCGTCTCACCCACCTCCCCTGTTGTTCCGGACGTGAGCCTGCTGGCCTTCGGGGAGGTCGTTCTCAATACCTCACCCGGCGCCGCTGTGGGCCCGCTGACGGCGGCCGACCGCAAGCAGGTCTTCGCTGACTACGCGCCGCTTCTGCTGTACTCCTACGATCACGGTTCCGACGAAGCGTATGCACCCATCGATGTCCTCAGCTTCATCAAGGGGTCGAGCCTGCAGGCCGACGACAAGAAGTTCATTCTGAGCAACTCTGCCCTGCAGACACCCGCCGTCGTACTGAACCCCGCTCCAGGCACCAATCCGAACGCCGGCACAATTTCCGCCGCATCGCCCATGCTGCCGGCGGGCCTCTACGTTTCGCCGCTGCCGGGCAGTGTGCAGAAGGGCCTTGCCTGGCAAAGTATTCTGGCTGCGCAGCCGAACTACCCTGGACTTTACGGGCACGCCGTCCTGCTCGACTTCAAACATCTCGACACGTCGCAGTTCGAGACCACCTCCAATGCCGGCCTGCTTACCAGCATTGCCCGGCGCTACGGCTGCTCGGAGTCCAGTTGGGCCACCTGCCCGGCGCAGGTGATGAAAGTCGAATACTGGCAAATCTTCGGCTACAGTCACGACTACGACGGACCGTTGGATTCCGCCATAGATGCGGACACCGACCACACCGGCGACTGGTGCACCGTCCAGCTCTACGTGGACGCATCCTGGTGGCGCTCCGGCCATCCCGACGGCAGCATCCTTGCCGTTTACCACTACCTGCACGGCATCCAGGTCGGCTTCGACATGTCCTCGACCACGCAGGAGCCCTCGTCGGTCACGGTTCCGCAGCGTTCAGCCGGCGACACGCGCCCCACCTATCCCGCGCGGCAGTTTACCGGACTGATGGCCGGCCAGCCGGTTGACTTTCCGGTGATCACACACGGCATTCAGATTGGCCCGGACAAGTCCGTGCAGATCTACAACGCGCAGAACAACACTGTCCAGCTGGCCGGAATGAACACCCTCTCCGCTATCGGGCAGCCTTCCCGCTTCGTGCGAGAGATGCACTACAGCCATCCAGTGGTTTACGTGGAGTGGGGCGGGCACGAGTTCTGGCCCACGCCGGCCTGGGGCTACACCGGCGCTTCCAAACATAACGGGATCGGCCAGTACTCCTATTTTGGTGCCGCGCCCGTCGACCTTACCGTCGACAGCGGGCCGGTGCCGGACGACGTCCGTCTCGTCACAAACTTTCTGGGCTACTGGGGCGCGAAAGGCGGCGGCGGACCTCCCCAGGGCCCCATCCTGCATTGCCAGTGGTACTGGGATCCAGACACCACCAGCCCCGGTCTCCTGTCCCGCGTGGACCGCTGCCTTTACAACAGCACGCTTCAGAAGACCTTTTAGGGAGACCCTGACACCATGACACAGCATTGCAAACCCGGATTCAGCCGCTACGGCAGGTACGTTCACTCTACGCCGCGGACCTTTGGCTTCTTTCTGATGCTGCTTGGGGCCGAAGGGCTGGGCGCGCTGCCGAGCCCGGCCCAGGGCACCGCCAGGATTACGGCGCTTTCCCCCACAGCGTGGCGCATCGACACGCCAGACGTGCGCCAGAAAGAGACGGGGTACACGCAGATCACCTTTAGTCCGGGAGATGAAATCAGCGTGCAGGCCGGCGGGTGTGTTCAGACTGGCGGTGCCGGAAAGACCTGGAAGCGCTATGTCGATCCATCTGGCCCCGACTCCGACAAGCACTACCACGGGCTGATCGACATCCCCGGGCTGACGAATGGTCCAGTACGCCTGCAGGACTTCGGCCTGAACACGGTGCACGCCATCCCCGCTTCCCTTCCACCGGCGGTCATGGCGCAGGGTTTGTATCTGCGTCTCGGCTACGAAGATAACGGCTATGGAGACAATGGTTATAACGCGCATGACGACGGCACCGAGAACCAGTGCAAAGGCAGCCGCAACGCGTACGTCGTCCTCTCCATCGGACATGGCTCCGCGCCCTTGCCGGCGAGCAGTATCATAGGCATCATGCCAGGGGAGTTCCGCTGCCAGGCGGCCTGGTCCTTCCACAACTTCAATACGGCCCAGCTCAGTTACGACTCGTTCAAGAGGGCCTTCCACTTCGCCTGGTACGACTACCTCGATCCGCTGACGATTGTCACCTTCTACGCGGCTCGCGGAAACCTCGCTTCGGATGGTAATTGTGCCGGTTTGTCCCTTCTCTCGGAAGTGGCCGAGGACCAGTTCCGGGTAGAAGACCTGACCGAAAACCTCGACGTAAACTACCCGGGCATCCCGGATTGGACCAACCTACCCGCGAAGAATGTGGTTCTGGACATTAACATCGCACATTGGCAACAGCTTTCGGCTTACTTCCTGCATAACTATCTAGAGGCTGCCGCCCGAAGTCCGCAGGACAGCGCGGCCCAAATCGCAAAGGATCTTTCCAGCCCCAAGTACAACTACGGTTTACTCAGCATCGCGCACGGCACCGCAGGCCACGTCATCGTTCCGCTCAAGGCAACGCGGCAGTCCAACGGCGACTGGTTGATCGATGTTTGGGACCCCAACCGCCCGTGCCAGCCCGACTTCTACCCGGATGCCTCGCTGGCCCAGGTCCGGATCTCAGGGGACAGCTGGAGCTACCTGATGGAACGCCACACAACACCCTGGACAGGCAAACTCGGTGGTGACGCGCTGGCCTATATCCCGTACCGGGGACCGGACGTTGCCTGGAGAAAGCTGGGCACAAACCTCTCGGGCCTGGTTGGAATCGCGTTTGGCGCCGGATCGGATGTCAACCAGGTCACCGATTCGGCCGGCCGAAAGCTGTACAAGCCCGGCACCCGCACGCTCGACGATGGACCCAACGGGCTCGGCAGGTCGCTGTTCCACGTGCCCATGCACGGCCAGACGTCCAGCCGCAGAGACCAGGCAGCAGCGCCATATGTCTTCGCACAGAGCGACGTCGTACCTCCCCGGCTGCAGAACGCGGCTCGCGAGATCGAAGGAGAGTACGGACCACCGTACGACGGCTCTGGAAACTTTTTCCTGGTGAACGATTCCAGCCTCTCTGACCTTACCTTCGAGCTCGCCAGCAGCACAAATGGCGCTTTCAAACGGGTGATGCTGCAGCAAGGACAACAGTTCGTCGAGCTGCGCATGGGATCGGGCGCCGCGGCAAAGGAAGCGCCGACGTTTACCCTGCACAAACCTGGAGCACTGATCACCGAAGGCATCACGGTGCGCAATGCGAAAGGATCGCCGATGCCTGCGGAATTCGTCTTCGGGGAGAGTTCGGAGCAGACCCAGTCAGTTCGTCTGCAGCATGTGACCGTGCCGGTCGCGGCCGGTACGCGCGTGCGGCTTGCTCCGGAAGGGGTCCACGTCTCCGCAGGTGACGCGTCCCTGGCCGCTCAGGTGCGGGAGGAAAACATCGACCAAACAGGCAAACGTACATCCGCCGCGCGTTCCCTGCAGGTCACGAAAGAGAAGTGACGCCACACCGGCCGCTGCAGACGGAGGCGCGGGAGCTCACCAGACGCTGCCTGGAAGTGTGCGCCTCGGCGACATCCCTTTGATATTCTGTCCCACACGATGCGTCTCGCGAAATCACAGAAGAGCGAGGTTGTCTCCCTTGGAGAAATCGTCCGTCCCGGCTCAGCGTTATATTTTGGATTGATGTGCCCGGTGCTTTCGGCCTTGCCGCCCACTTTGCAGTGGGCATGGCTTCGGGCCGAATAAGGAGTTTACGGAGGCGAAAGTTTATACGATTGAACGATCGTTGACCAACGAAGGTTGGCTACCAAAGCACCTGGGACCTACACGATCGTTGTTACATGGAGTCCGCTGATCGGCTGAAGCCATTAAAGTACGTCGGTGGAAGCCCGCGCCATTTTGAATATTGTTTCCGGACCTTAGCGTACGATCTGGTCCGTTTTCTGAAGTGACCTCTTCAACGCCACCGGCAAGCGAATACGGCAACTACCGCTTTCGCTCGAGAGAGTGATCGCGTGATTTCAGTAAAGCCGAAGCTCTAGGAAACCGGAAAGCGGCCTGCTTGCACACCGAAGGTACTTCAAGCGGCCGGACGAACTGGCCGGACGAAGGTTGCTGTGAGCAACGGGATTGTTGCGACCAGAACTTCCGCCAACACCTCAACCCGATGCAGATCCGTTCTGCTCACCGTCACCAGTCCCATCCCAGTTAGACATTTCTATTTGGCAGCTACACTCGCGCGATACGGAACCCTTCTTATCAGACATAACGCAAACCGCTTAGAATGAATAGCTTACGCCGGCAGTAAATACGCTGACAAACCCAAGCGCGATCAGGGCTCCGAAGGGGCGGTAAACCTGTACCCCCCCCCTAGAAGAATAAGTTGGTCAACGTGATTTTAGGCCTGAGCACCCGGAAGACTTTGTCGTCGTTATCCTCATAACGCCCTTGCACAATGCCTGAATCATGTCGGCAAACTGAATGCCCCGCGATGCGGCGCTGTCTTCTGGCTGGTTGATGAGCGTCGTGATGGCCTTCTCCGTGAACCATAACTCCGTCTGGAGGTAGTCGGGCAGACTGTTGCCACTTTGCACCTTTAAGGAACGGGGATCAGGGCTAAAGGTCACGACATCATGTTGTGCCATTTTCTTAACAAGAGCAAGCTTGATCATGTAGTTGTAGAGCTTGTTTCCATCGGCTCGGATCCGAAATCTAGTTTACGCTGTAGTCAAGAGCCGCCTTCCGGGGCGGCTTTTTCTGCTCATAATCACGTCGCGTCCTCGGCCCCTGGGAGCGGAATGAGTTCGTTCCATGGTTCATGCCGGTAAGCCCAGAGCCTCTCCGGATCGAACCGCACATTTTGCCCGTTTGAAAAGCGCACTAAAACCGTTCCAAAAGACACTTCGGCGTCAATCGCATGTACCCGCTCTGAGTCGGACGCCTGCGCTGTTTTTGGCGTCATTATTGTCAACCTCCATAGGTAAAGGGTCACAACAGGAACCTGATCGTCAGCATTATGAGGCTGAAGAACCCACGGCTTTTACGTCGAGGCTGTAGCGAGTGCCAGATGCCGTACCCATGGCACTCAGGATGATTCGGAGTGCCCGTGCAGAACGACCGTTTACGCCGATCAGCTTGCCCAAGTCGTTTGGCTCGGCCATGACCTCAATCACCGTCTCGCCCGTGAGCGACTGCCGTGTGTTGATTGAGAGCTTGTCGGGATCGTCTACGAGGGCGCGGAGGACGTCGGACATGATCTGGGTAACGTTGGGATGGATTCTCTGCTTCGTGGCCATAGTGCCGCAACTCTACATCCACGAGCCCAGGTCCACTTGTGTTGCCCATCCGGTGTGTCGGATAAGCAACATAACGATTTACCATGTGGGTTAGTCAGCGTATTTATTGCCTTTGTAAAAGGGATACAGGGCCATGGCAGAGCAACAGGTAGCGGGCAGTGCGGGCGAGATGATGGTCTTCGGCCTGATCGAACAGGCCGACCGGATTGGCAAGTCCGCGCTGGCCACCCAGCAGGATCTGTCCGAGCAGATCGAGCATCTCGGCCAAGTGCAGGAGTGGGCCGTCAAGGCCGCCGTGGAGCTGCAGAAGCAGACCGCATCCGCGATCAAGAATCTAGAGGTTGAGCGGGCGCAGCTGCAGGCGAGCCGGACAGGTTTCGAGCGCAACGCTGTCCAGGCCGTCCAGAATGCCATACGCGACCAAAGCGCCGAGATCGAGCGGCACACAACGCCTAAAGCAGCACCTGGCCGCGATCCGGATGCTGTTCGATTGGCTGGTCACCGGCCACATTCTGGACATCAATCCCGCCCATGCCGTACGAGGACCGAAGCACAGCGTCCGAAAGGGCAAAACATCGGTACTCTCGGCCGAGGAGATGCATGAGCTGCTCGCCGCCATCGACACCACTTCCCTGCTCGGGCTCCGCGACCGTGCCCTCATCGCGCTCATGGGCTACACCTTCGCCCGCGTCGGCGCGGCGACCGGCATGCGAGTCGGGGACTACTACGTCCAGAAGCGCCGGGGTTGGGTACGGCTTCACGAGAAGGGCGGCAAGGTGACCGAGCTTCCCTGCCACCATAATCTCGATCAGTATTTAGAGGAATGGATCTCAGCGTCCGGGCTCGCCAGTGAACCCGAGGCCCCGCTCTTCCCTACCCTGCGCTATGGAAGGCTGGCCGGGCGCACTTCCCTGCCCCAGGCCAACGTGCACTTGATGATTCAGAAACGCGCCAAAGCCGCGGGGCTCCGAACCAAGATCAGTGCCCACAGCTTCCGCGCTACCGGGATCACCACCTACCTCCAGAATGGCGGCAAGCTGGAAATTGCCCAGCACATGGCCGGTCATGAGTCTGCCCGCACAACAGGGCTCTACGACCGGCGTAGTGATGAGGTCGCGCTCGACGAGGTGGAGCGAATTGCTTACTGACCGTAATCAAAAAGGGCTTGTTCTGCTGAGTTGATTTTGATCGTTGTTTTGATTGCGGTTCCGATGAGGAAAGCCGCTAAATCTATAGAGCTGCAAGCACTACCAAGAACGTTCGTTTGTGACGAGGGCGATTAGCCGCATTACTGACGACATGCCGACTTATCGTTACCAATCCGTAGTTGCCCGAAAGCACCCTTCTCCGTGAGTGGAATAAGACGGTCCGATTAGACTTCTTCCGTGCGAGCTTTCGGCAAGCGGTTCTCGAATTGGTGGTTGCTGGCGCTTGTTCCGGTGGGACTCATCGCTGTGCCTGTCTTGCTCATGGGTTTCTTCATGGCGAACAACTTGGCTGGCGCACTGTTTGGTCCGCCTGCGATCTGGAACCGCCCATGGCAGGTTCCATGACGCGAAGAGCTTGTCGGTCACTACATGGAGTCTGAACGCCATCTGGACGAGAGCAGAACTCCCGCACCTGCGGGCCTCACCTTACGGGGAGATGGGTCAATGACAGTCGCTAATCTCCCGGCTAATTTCGGCACATCCACTTGTACCCTCTCTGGAACAGGAAGCTGGGCAGGGCCTGATGATGACGGTATTCGCTTGACGGTCGTTTCCGACGAACATCCTGGCTCGTGCAAAACCGGTTCATATGCAGGGCTAGAACTGGCGGGACATTCAAGGCCCTATCGCCTGTACTGGATAGTCGGAGACCCAGACTCAGGCACCGGAGTCTGGTTTCGACGCAGGTGAGAGCGGGTCACTGCCGCAAAGTCGCCTTTCCGACATTACAGAGGTTACTTTCCATAAACGCCCTTAGCGGAAGTTGGGCTGGGTTTGCCCCCGGGCAGGACTAGTCAATACTGGGCGACCTCACAGTACCTATTCTGCTCCAGCGCTCGCTTTTTGAGCTGTGAGAAGTCGTTTGACGTTTCAGCGGACCTGGGCTGGGGGCACAACGACTTCAATCAGTCCTGTCGAAACGTCGTACACGAGACCTGAAAGCAGCCAGCCAGCCGGAAGCGCGGGAACGGACCGGAGGGCCTGCACATCCACCTGAACTGCACCGTAAGGATTCGCGATTGACTTCTCCTGCAGTGCATCCTCCTCTACGTGGAAGTAGTGTGAAAGCATCGGCGCATCGTGAGAAAGGCGAGTGATCCCGCAATCCGTGTGCTGTAGCACAATGAGGTTGAACTCACCACCGCCGCCAGGAACCTGTCGATCCACCTGTCCGATCCGTCCGAGCAGCCGTAGTTCCTCTATCAGAACCGGCGTGACGCGTCCGCCGATATTGCGCAGAACAAGCGCTTCCCCCGGTTTGAGGCCAAGCACATCCGCCGGATCAACGCGCATGTCTGCACATGCAATGATGATCGCCTTAAGATGCTGTACCGCTTCTGACAGTGAAGGCATCAGTGTGCCAGCGGCGACTTGCTGGACGGCAAAGGCTTTATTGCGTTCGAGCAGAACATCGAGCATCTTCATGCTTTCTCCTGTAACGACTTTTGATAATGCAGCTTCCTGAAGATTGCCAGGTGCGTAAAGATCACAGCGGGCACGACAAAGGCTGGAAGCAGGATGAAGGGGAAGGTCAGTATCGCGACCGTCGGCTGATGGAACGCGAATTGCTGAAAACGAAAGGGTGCAGACAGAAGGGCGCGACCAAGGGCGTTGAGCACACTAAGGAGCGCAAGACTGTTCCAAATAAGGAGACCGTTCTTGTGAATGCGCGTCGTGGCGAAAGCCCACCACACCAATGGGGCACTCAAGCCGATAAGGATATCCACGTTGCCAGCCTCAAAGGTCAACTGAGCTGGGATTTGTTTATAGAGGAACAGCCAGTAGAGTGTGAGTTCCACCAGGATCCTCACCGAGTGCAGGAGCACAGACCACTTCAGGCTCATGCTGTCCACAAACCCTTGTCCCCGGCGTGTGAGAAAGATTACGGCAATCAGCAGAAAGGCCGGGAAGGGTGCAAGAAAGAAGCGAGGCGGAGTCGTCTTCTCGTGCAGGTAGAAGCCTGACAGAGCGACGGCTGACTGAACCACCATCCACAGAACTGCTAGCGCGAGCGCTGCTTTATGCCACCGGGTCGCGAGAGCGAAACCGAAAAGTGCGGCGAAAATGGTGAACAGGAAGAACGTAATCAGTGGAAGAGGAACAGGACTCATACTTCTCCTCAGGCGATAACTAGGGACTCTGCTTCGCTGACTAGCGCTCCACGGCAACTAGGCCGTCTCACCTCATCCCTGCAGCGTTAGAGAACAACTGTAATCTAAGCGATGCAGAGTATTTCATCGAAGGAGAACGATGCGTACTTCAAAGACCGTAGCCGCTGCGACGAGAGACAGAATCTTGGCGACAACGTCTCGTGTCCTTCTGGAAAAGGGGCTTGCGGCTGTTGGCATGCGAGAGCTGATGCATGCGGCAGGGCTTACGGCTGGAGGGTTTTACCGGCATTTCGCGTCGCGTGATGACCTCATCGCCGAGGCCATCCGGACTGCCTTCAATCGGCTGCTCTTGATGCTGGAGGCCGAGAAGGCAAAGAAACCCCGCGCCCAACAGTTAGAGCATATTGTCGGGAGATACCTGGGGCAGTCCAGTGGGACGTTCGGCGAGAGTGCGCCCTTTCTCTGCCCGCTGGCGCAGCTCGGCGCTGAACTGAATCACGCAGCAAGTGTTATTCAGGCTGCAGGCTTTGAGGGGCATCAACGCCTTGTGGAACTGATCGCTGGTTGTCTTCTTCCGAATGCTTCTCTCACTAACGAACCACGAGCCGAGTTCATTGTGAGCACCCTTGTCGGCGCGGTCACACTGGCCAACCTCGCTCCCGACAGAGAGAACGGCCTTCGCATTCTCAATAATGCTAAGCTGTCGCTCGCTTGAGGTCGGTAACGATAAACGCCGTTCACACCAGCAGGGGACAGCTCAAGAAAGGGAAAATTTACGTACGCTAAGCACCTGATACGAGAGCGCAAGGTGTTTCAAAACCCCACCCTTAGCGGGACACTGATTTTGAGACGGGTATTGCGACAGTTTTTCCGCCTTGGGAAAGCCCTTCGAGATCGCCTTTTGGCCAGTCCGACAAACGGTCGTTTTCGCTACACTTGCAGCGGGGATCCAGCCGCTAAGCTGTTTAGGATCAGCGTAGGAAGATCGTTAGCGTACGTAAACCTCCGTTTCTTGAAGTGACGCCTATATAGATAGGCTGAAAGTGTCCACCGTGGTGGGGGCCAGCAGCTCGATTGCGCACTCTGCAGGAGATCCACCATGCTGGGTTCGATGACCCGCACACAGGTAGACGCTTTCAGGCGGTTTCCCGCAGCGCCTGCGGTTGGCATCGGATCTCCCATTTATATTTAGGTTGGTCAGTTCGGGAGGTGTGACCTAACCCACCCGGAGCTTACCTCCTGAAAATCATTAAAGGCGTGACGTTTCGAGACCAAGCTGTACGTCTTGACGGAAAACATTTCAAAGACTGCATTTTCAATGACTGCACACTAGAATATGGCGGCTTGGACGTGGTCTTGGAGCGAACCTCGATGCATGGGTGCACACACATGCTGTACGGCTCCGCGCGTCAGACTGCCGCGTACATGCGAGTCGTCGGTCTCTGCGACGACACACCTGGCAAGTGGACCGACTACACAGGCATGGTTCACTAGGCCCGCAATCCCCAGAGAGAAGAAGACCACCAAAATCGGTCCGGCGTGTTTTGCACCGCTCCGGTATTCCACGAATCTGCCAGGTTCACGTCGTTAGGATATGTTCGACAGTGACGAGCCCATTCTTAGCTTTGCTAGTAAATCGGTAGGGTGAACCGGTTTTGAGATGATCTCAAAGTCATGCCCTTGCGAACGGGCATTCTGCAGTAGATCAGCGGTCGCGGCCTGGCCTGAAAAGAGCAAAACTTTGCAGTCCGGGCGTTGCGTTCGAACGATAATTGCAGCTTCGATTCCAGTCATGCCCGGCATGACAACGTCGCTAATGAGCACGTCCGGATGGAAGGTTCTAAGCGCATCCACGGCAGCTTCTCCGCTATAAACAGCACATGCTTCAAACCCGGATTGGTTGAGGATGATCGTGAGAGTATTCGCGATTACCTGCTCGTCGTCTGCCACAAGAACTCTGGGTTTAGGGTCAGGCACCGTTTTCACGCTCTTTCTTTTTCCCTAAGGTAACCTGATCTGCTTGTGGGCCTTTGGTCCCCTGAATGATGTCAAAATCGACCGGATCTCCTTCTTTCAGAGACTTGTAGCCGTCCAGTTGGATAGAGCTGTAATGGCAAAAAACATCGTTCCCACTGCCGCGCCCAAGAAATCCATAACCCTTCGCGTTGTTGAACCACTTCACTGTGCCGGCATGCTGTGCCATGTCCGTTCTCCTCGATTCAACTAGGTTGACGTGAGCGTCAGTGATGAGCTTGTGCTCGATGCATGCTCTGGCGAGTGAGTTGTACCGCTTGGCTTCTCTATTCTGCATGGTTTGTTGTACGGATCTTGTCCCCTAGAAGACAGACAACAAAGACTGATGTGGGCGAAGCTGCTAAAGAATCTTTCTGTCTGCGATAATGGCCCGAGCGGATCATCGCGGAACGAGGATGATCCTGTGAACGCTCAACCCTTCAAGAACATTCTTCTCAAAGCACTAAATTCAGAGACCATTGCGCGCCTCTCTTTACAGCCGGTCGTCTTCGAGCTGGAGCATGAGATTGAATTTCCTGGCAACACCATTCACCACCTCTATTTTGTAGAGGCGGGCATGGCATCCATGACAACGACCTTCTCCAATGGAGCTCAGGTTGAGGTAGGCATGTTTGGCTACGAGTCCATCATTGGGGTGTCGGCTCTCATGGGAACGAAGAAAAGCCTGAACCGGGTCTATACGCAGATTGCAGGTCATGGCTACTCCTGTCTTCTGAAGGCAGCGCGTCAGGAGTTTATACGGGGTGGAGTGTTCCAGTCGCTCGCACTTCGATATGTTCAGACGCAGCTCGTCCAGACGATGCAGTCAGCTGGCTGTAATGCTCAACACGAGGTCGATCAGCGGCTTGCACGCTGGCTGCTGATTTGTGCGGACCGAGCGCACACCTCGACGTTCAAGATGTCGCACGAATACCTCTCGCACATGCTGGGAAACTCACGCCCTACCGTTTCTCAGGCAGCAGCCATGCTGAAGGATGCACGATTGATCGACTACACCCGGGGCGTGATTCATATCACCGATGTCAAACGGCTAGAGGCGAGAGCGTGCGAGTGCTACCACGTCATCAAGGATCATCTGGATAACTTGGCAGAGTTCGACAGCGGGCTACCTGCTCAATAAAGTTCAGAGAAGCCGTCCAGCCCACAGCAATGTCTCAGGTCAGGAAAGCCGGTTCTTCGTCGTCGGGATTTGGAAGATTCCCAAGGTCTTTGGCTTTCGGCAGCATTTCGTACAAAAGAGATGCTGAATACAATGCGCATCTGCCGTCTTCAAACGTAACGACAACGCAGCCAGCCAGCCTCTCCGAATCCACGATGCGGGGTGCGGTGGGCGAAGCCATAAGAAAGCATCGCAAAAGCTGGATTGAAATGTCTGTCGCCCAACGGACAACATTCCGGCCGATGTGCGATAGCGGAACCAGGTGCCTTCTCGAAAGGAGGCACCCCTAAAGCCTTTATCTTCACCTGTTCAGGTGTGCTCTTTCGCCTCAAACAGTGGCACTGGCTTGACTCGACTTCTTCACATCGAATACGAGGTTTGTTTGTTCATGGCCTTTGGGGTGCTGCTCACGCCATAGTTCCAGGAGGAGCGGCGGCATGGCCGAGAGCACCGCCTCTGTGCGGTGAATCTTGGCATGACAGCCAGGGCAAAGGGAAAGCATCAAGTTCAGGATTGACTTGCCGGGTATCCGGTGGTGAACGATGATAGATCGTTTGTCGCGACCAGAGGCATCACAGACGCGGCAACGGTAGCCGTCACGTTCCAGAACCACTTCCCGCAGGCCACCGAAATATTCCTCGTCCTGCCGTTTCAGTGTGTAGCAGGTCGCACAGAGGCCTAGGGCGAGAACCTTATCATTTCCGCATGGACAACAGATCGACCGCTGCATGAGGCGTCCCATTCTTACATCACCCATTCCACAGGTTCATTCAGAATCTCAACATCGACCAGCCAGCCGTGAACGGTGAAGCATGCGCCATCGTCGCAACACACCGTGAACTCGGATTCCAGATCAAATCTTCCGCTCTGGCCATCCAGCAGCTCGCCGCCGATCACGTCGCCTTCGATCACTGTGTCCAAACCATCAACTAGAACGCGCATTACTTCCCTCCCCGGCTCACATACATATAGATAGTGTTTCTGGAGACGCCTAGCTCGTTCGCAAGCTTCGTCTTTGACTCCCCGGCTGCAATGCGCTCCAGGAGGACGACGCGAGTCCGCTCTTCTTTAGCCAGGCATCGTCGTCGAGGCCGCATGGCACAGTGACTTCCAGAAGAGGGTTAAATTCGATCTTTCGTTCAGTAGTGAAGAGAGTGTTTCTGCGGAGAAGCTCACCCCACATCACAACCTGTCCATGAACCGCTTGGTTGTTTTCCAAACGCTTCATGCCACTCATGGCATCTGCGGCCAAGCCGCTTATAGCGTGCCCATCTCTCGTGAAGTGATACGAAGGATTTACCTGGAGATACCACCCCTCACCGTAGCGAATAAACTTCCCCGAAAACGCTGCATGACGGTAGTAGCTCACCTGCTCCGTTTTCCGAGACTTGTAGGCTTTGAAAACTGCCCGTGATGTTGACTTCTGGCGTGAATCGTAGACCCGTCGCTGATCGGTTAGGGCCTCACCGGCACGTATGTAATAAACCTCGGTATCTCTCCAGAAACCGATCCCGTCTGCAAAAAGCTGCTCCTGCAACATCAGGTTCAGCAGTTCGACAAAGAGGCGAGTTGCCGCTGCCTCCTGCTCCGACGCCATTTCCTCAGTCGAGTGTCTCTCCACTGTCCCTTCGTCGCAGAAGGGCCGCCAGGTAGGCTGATTTAGGTCGTCAAATGCGTATAAGGTTGCACCTTGGATCGTTGCAACCCTCGAAGGCGGCGCTCCTGAACTTCTCGCAATCAACGCTCGTCTGTTTGGAAGATCTGTTCGAGCTGTCCAAAAGTGTGAAGGAAACGTCTTGACGGACAGCAGGTTCGAGAAGAGAGTCTCTTCTGTCACTCTGCTCCCGAGCTGGAGTGCGTAGCGTTCCGGCTTCGCTAGATCTTCCAAAGCAGAAGCAGCAGCGGAGTCGAACCTATCCGTGGCCTTGCTAAAAACAATTTTCCGAGAAGCCCGCCGAAGCGGATCAGCAAAAAAGCTCTTTACCGAAACCCAATATGCCTCTCCTGTGCTGGGCCGCGACCGCACCAAGATAACGGGCGCGTTTCCGTTGATCCAGTAATCAATGTCTTTTTGTTCGCACAGGTATTCGAATCTCTCGGCCGTCTCGCCTTGGAATCTGCCATCGGTCGCCTTACTTTGGACCTGAATAATCAGGTTCGTGGCCTCACCTGTCTGGTGGTGCCTGATCTCAATGAAGCCATCTATTCCTGCTTCAGTGCCCCCGGACGGATACCAAAGGAAGCCCATTTCCAACACGACACGTTGGATCAGGTTGATACCCTGATCTCCAATCATCGCCGAGTTGGAAATCTTCTTCACTCTCTAAACCTGATACTTCTTTACGAACTTCTCGAACCAATCCAGCTGCACTCGTTCGAGCCAATGCTTCCGTTCGTCTGCTCCCAGTTTCCGGCTGCCCCGCAAGAGAGCAAGACGGGTCAGGGGCTCCGACGACAAGAAGGTGTCTTTGAATGACAAAGCTTGGGATCGACGGCCGCTGGCAGAAAGAGCAAGAGCCGCGTACCGCCTCACAGCTTGAGAAGAGGTGGTCTGGAACACCTTCCCTAGCTCATTTGCCTGGTTCCAAGCCAGGTTGGTTCCGAAAAGATCGAGAATCCAGATCATGTAGAACTCAGGCGCCTGCGCATCACCGGAGGCTGTAATGGGAGCAAGAAGCTTGACGGCACACTTTTTCCGCGTCTCTGCATCAATCGGCTCGACATTACGGAAAAATGCGTGAAGCGCATGAGCCACCGGATAGAGGCGAGAAAGGTGATCCAAAACGATGTCGATCAGATCGTTTCGTTCAAAGCTGGAAAGCCGATGGAGAATGAAGGCGACCTTCTTGTAATCAATTTCATCCTCATCAAGCGCTTCGGTGAGGATTGCCTCCAGATCTACGGCATCCAGAGCTTCCTTCTCGTCAGCCGACAGTTCGTCGAGCAAACGCCCACTGTCGTCATCATAAAAGTGCTCTTCGATCAGCTTAGAGAAACGGGCTTCGACTGTATCTTCTGCCCCCTCATTATTGCCATGCGCTTCCATGTATTTCTTGCACTTCATCACCTTCGTCTTCGCTGCGTGAAGCGATAATCCCTGCCGCTTATCCAACAGCTGACCAAGCTTCCGTATGGCCCACTCCACCTTTTCCCTGCTCGCAGCAAAGAAAACATAGTCGTCGATGTAGCGGATGAAATCGATACCACTCCCAAGCAGCTCATCGTCGATGTCGATCAGAGCAGCCTCAGCCAAGGGTCTGGAAGCGGGTGGTCCGATGGGGATGCCGTAGCTGAGCCCATCGTGCGTAAACTTGCGGAGTAAACCCTCGATAATTTTTGGATACGGCTCTAGCTTGGGAACACCCTCGACACATGCGTCTAAGGCTCCTCGCACTTTGTGCTGGTAAAGGCGCGAGTAGAAGTCGGTGATATCGGCAAAGCCGATGTACCCAGAAGGTTGAGCTTGCGCACGAGCGCGCTTTTCGGCTTCAAACTCTGCGTGACTCGGCTCCGGTGCGTACAGTTCGTTGCGAACGGAACCTAATCGAAATGAAAAGACACGATCGTCCGTCTCTGGAATGCGCTTATCGTCTATCTCGCCTGTGAGATCCGCTACCAGCGAACTGTACAAGATCAGATCTACCGGATGGAGCAGCGTAACGGGCCGCAAATTGATTTTCGACTTGGGCGCGTGGGCGTAAATCGGCCTGTACGGGGTGTGCGTTTGCAGGTCAAGCTCTGCAAGTTTAGGCCTGAGCTCCTGCCAGCCCGCCTCAACCGCCGCCCATTCTGGCGGCAGGGGAAAGAAATCACTGTAGCCGTGGTGCTGAACTGTTTCGAAGCCCCTCTGGAGGGACTGCTCGCTTAGCTGAAACAGGGTCTCCTCCTCTCACGCTGGCTCGTCTTCATCTCTCGTATAGAGACGAACGCCTCTCAATTTTATCCGTGATTATGGGACAGACACACCCCTGTCATCGAGATAGTGCGCGATTGATGAATACTACTATTTGCTAAACCGGCTCAACGTCGACAGAGACGCACGAGACCCGGTATTGCGAGACAGTCCCGCGCTTGGCCATGCTCGGATTAAACAGCGCCAGGTTGATTCCTTCGCTGACCGAACTGCGGTAGACCACTCCGTCATAGCCGCACTTCTTTATGAACTCACAAAGGTATTGGCTCGGTGTGTAGTCAATAGCTGCTGCTTGGGGGAGCACAGGCCGCGTCAGCTCATCTCCTAGTCTTTCCAAGAAGGGCAGATCGGCTCGCAATCTCACGATGTCCGTAGCGTCTTCCAAGAGGAACGGAGAAACCATTTGCCTTGGCTGACGCAGATCAACAAGCTTGATTGTTTCAGGTGTAACGAAATCAGCAACACACGCGATTTCGCCTGTATGTGGTCTGATTTCTGCGATGGCGGTGTCTGGTTGGGAACCCAGGTAGAGATAAGGGATTCCAGCGGGATTAGCACGGCCATGTGACGCGATCCGAGGAGGCGGAGCACCCATATCTGCAATTGCAATAGGCGTCTCTCCGCTCTGCATACGCGCCCTATACCACTGCCTCGGGACCTCATCTGAATCCAGTACGAGAGACGAGAGCAGCAGTTCCAAGCGCTCCAAATCGATGTTTGCTGCCGGGAAGTACCGATTCCGATACATCAGCTCGTCACGAAGCTTTTCCCACTCGTTCAGACGGTTCTCCGCAGGTGCAGCCATCGGAACGAAATTGTGACGTACGATCTCACCGTCATCAAGGATTTCCGCAAGCAGATCCTTCGCTCGCGGATCATCCATACGAGGGTGCCGAAATAAGGCCCAATCCTCCCGGAACCAGTGGATGAGCAACCGCCCACTGTCGTCGCGCTGATACGAGCTAATCAGAAAGCCAAAGTATTCGGACAAATGCTCAGGTGCAACAACCAGGACGTTCTGTGTCTCGCAGTAGTCGCAGCGTCCAGTGCCAGACGCTCGAAGCGGGATGATGCTCCTCAGTAATCCACGGTCACCAAAGCATGCGGCGCAACAGTTCATAGTTCTACGCCGTCTTTTGGAGATAGTTCGCCAGCGTCTCGATGTGATGGTTCATCGAGAGCTTCTTGACGTATCCTAGCCCTGGGAAATGGCCGTCGCGGTGAAGCGCGCGAAACTCCTTGACCGCTTCAGTCTCAAGCACCTTACATCCCGGCCGATTAAGGACCTTCATCATCTTCGCCAACGCTTCGGCGAACTTTCCGGCTGGGTCCTTCGGTGTGTCCTGGCGATCAGATACGAAATGATAGATCAGCATCGTATCGTCCTGGTCAGGGTCGATGAACGTCAGATGGATTGCAATAGCGTAAGCAGGGCCGCCGCTTTCGCTATACTCGTCGCCCACAATCAAGAAGTCGCCAAATCCGTCCATGCCTTGCTCGTTAAACGTAGCGTGAAGATCCGAAAAGGGCTCGATCAGGTCGTACTCTCGATTTTTCTTACGCTGGAAGCCGTCTTTGACGAGAACACGATGGCTCCCTTTGAAGTGCCTTCGGTAGAGCGGGCCGCTGTACTTGTCGAGGAAGATGTGGCAGTGCTCCTCGGGCGATCCACCTAGGCGATCAGTCAGCACCTTCGGCTCGGTAAAACCGGCGTGTACAAAGACTGGAGAGTGGCCCACATGCGTCTCGTAAACTCCCAACACATCATCAGGCGACATATCTTGCTTGAGGAGAATGCCTGCGGAGATTCCCGGGAGATCGAGGAAGTTATCTTTCAGGAGTTCATTCAATTCGTCTGCTCCACCCGACAGGTCGCCGTGGTGGGGATTCACAATGACGATTGCGCGTCCGTCCGCTGCCACAACAGCATCAAGGCTCCTATGCAAACCCTTCAGAGTCTCGCGGACGGGCTCGATGATTGGACGGAAGTTAGCTCCTGCGAGAACGGCAGCCATCTCGCGGACACTGATCAATTCATATTGTTTGCCGCGAAAGTAAGGATGATACATGCGTTCAGACCCACCTCATCGCATCTTGCAGAGGCGTATTCACGGCTGACACAAGCCGGGCATGATCCGTCTTCCGTAATGGCACAGCCAGCGCCGCTGTATGAAGAGAAGGCGGGAGTTGTGCTATCAGGTTCGACAGAGGCAGGAGATTGCGGGTCTTTTTCAGAACCCGTACCATCCCGACATGCGCTGCAACGGGTTCGAGCTGCACGAAGAAGTCTCGAAGCATACGGCTGACTTCTGTATTCGGTACAGAAGGAAGGCTGATACCTTGCGCTTCGAGAATCATCCGCGCCTCCTGTGTCCGTATCGAATCAAAGATCACCGACGGAGAAGTCCGCTCTGGCTGGTCTGCTGCTTCGCGTACGGTCGAAATGTTATGCCTACGGTTTAAGCACAGGACCCCTACTTCATCCGACACAGTTCTCAGGACCGCATCGACATGCGCGTCAGCAGCAATGACATACACACGCGCAAACACACCTGCGTAGGCGCGCACCTGACGATCAAGCCTTACCAAAGAATCCCGTTCAGATTTGATCTCGTAAACCGTTGCAGTCCCATTCAAAATGGCGAGGTCAGCTTTGCACTCGCCGACACGAAACTCCGTCAGCATTGCTGCCGTTTGCAACGAGTGTTTTCCAAGCAGGACTTTATGTGTCAGAGCCGCCTTGTAGATGTACTCATGCCGAAACCCTTCCTGCTTGAGGAAAGAGAAGGCCAGCTCAAAAAAGCTATGAACAGCGTCGGATTGAAGCAACAACCCCGGGAGGCCCGACTCACGAGCCAGCCGAGCGAAAAGCGGCGACTTCCCTTTTCGCGCCATCTCGTGGATGACGCTAGAGGAGAAGAGCCTTGAAATCGCGGCGAACTGCTCAGTAGCGATGCTTCTCATGCTTGATCCGGTCTAGTGCCTTGCCTCCGATGCTTCGCTGAACCTGTCGGCTCGTCAGAGTGGTCCAAAACACGGCTGCACGTCTTATTGTAGCGACTGCACCCGCTGTTACGTGCATTTTCTGCGCACTGCCGGATGATCGGCTGGTGCGTTGTGGGTGCCACGTTGTAATCCGCGTCCGGCATCGGCAGCTCGGGCGGGTTCGGCTTCGCATGGAAGCGTTCAGCAAGCTTCTGCTTGTCACCTCGCCGAACATATCGACCACACATAAATCTTGACCTCCTGCTCAGGGTATCGAGCGGTGGGCTTCCGTGTACATAGACTGTTAGACGCTCAGCCCGCTAGCGTTCTAAGCGTCTAGTGCTTTGTACGGGGAAGGTCTGCGCCCTTCCCCGGCTCCAGCCAGCGCAAGAGCGGCGCCGTCTCGGAAACTCCCCCTCCCAAG
>CAZZWG010000019.1:0-8023 GCA_964657685.1 Verrucomicrobia bacterium Tous-C9LFEB
AGGGCGGCGCCATGACCATGTACGGCCGCACCCTCCACGACGACAAATCCGACCACTACGGCGTGATCACCGTACAAAAAGCTTTGGAAGAATCCTCCGACGTAGGCGCCGCTAAGATGGCCCTCAAAGTCGGTCCGCAGAAGTTCTACAACTACATGCGTGCCTTCGGCTTCGGCGACCGCTCCGGCATCGAACTCCCCAGCGAAACCCGCGGCCTTCTCCGCCCACCCCGGAAGTGGGGTTCCACCTCCATCCTCTCCCTAGCCATAGGCCAGGAGATCGGCGTCACTCCCGTCCAACTCGTAGCCATGGTCTCCACCATCGCTAACGGCGGCACCTATCTCCCTCCGCACATCCTGCTCCAGTCCACCGATGAGATGAAGGGCGACGCTCGCCTGAAAGCCGACCCTTTCCACCCTGAAACAGAGCTACCATCTACCCTGCCCGACGGCAGCCACCGCGTCATCACCGAACTCACCGCCGCCAAGATGCGCAACATTATGCACGGCATCACGGTCGAGGGCACCGGCAAGAAAGCGCAGCTCAACGGCTACAGCGCCGCCGGCAAGACCGGCACGGCCGAAAAGATCGACCCCGCCACCCATACCTACTCTCACACCAAACTCGTCGCCAGCTTCGCCGGCTTCGCCCCCGTCAACAACCCAGCTGTCTCCATCGCCGTAGTCATCGACACCCCCACCATCGGCGGAGAAGCCATGCGCTACGGAGGCGCAGCCAGCGGCCCCGTGTTCGCTCTCGTTGCCCAACAGGTGCTTGAATACCTCGGGATCCCCCACGACCAGCCCCTCAAGACGAAGCAGCAGATCGAAGAAGCCAAGCGCGAACCCACCCCCGAAGACGGCCCCAGCACCTCCGACGTCGCCGACATCAACAGCCTCTTCGACGAAATCAACGCCCTCCCCGCCGACGACCCTCTCCGCAAACCCGCCACCGCCATGGCCGTAGCCCAGAACGCCGAAGCCGACCGCGCCGACGATACCGCCCGGGAAACCGCCGCCCTCCACGCTCCACCCCACAATCACTGGCTCGACCTCCCCGACAAAGTCCTCGCCGCCTTCCACCGGCACGGCGACACCACGTCCGTCATGCCCGACGCTGAAATTGCCTCGAACAAACCCATCGCGGCACCCCACGTAGCCGCCGAAGCCGAAACCCGCTCCAACGGCACCGTCGTCATCGACTCCGGCCAACGCGTCCCCGTCCCCGACTTCACCGGCGCCGCCCTCCGCACCGTCGTAGAAAAAGCCGCAACCACCGGCCTACGCGTCCAAACCCTCGGCAGCGGCCTCGCCCACGAGCAAGCCCCCGCCGCAGGCACCATGGTCCCCACAGGCACAGAAGTCGTAGTCCGCTTCACCCGCTAAACCCGAAGTTCTTAACGCGTCGACTCACGCGGAACATCGTGCTGAAAGAAGGGCAGGAACGGGAAGGGTAGGGCTTCTGCCCCACCGTTATCTCACGCGAAACAGGCTGCTCAAGAAGGGCATGACGTGAAGGGTGGGGCTTCAGCCCGTAATCTCACGCGGAACCACGTGCTCAAGAAGGGCAAGAACGAGAAGGGTGGGGCTTCAGCCCCACCGTAATCTCACGCGGAACAGGGTGTTAAAGAAGGGCAAGAACGGAAAAGGTGGAGCTTTAGCCCCACCGTAAACCCCGCAGGATCAACGCGGCTTTAGCCGCTGGGGTCACCCCGACCAACCCGCCAAACGCCGGAACGAAAAGCAAACGCCCCCCGAATCGGGAGGCGTTAAGGCCAAAGTCTTAAGCCGACTCTTACTTCACCACAGGATGCTTCGGCGGCTCCTGCGTCTGCCAGTTCTTCGCAATCCCAAAATACCGCTTCACAATCTGGATGAACCGCGCCGCGTTCGGCTTGGGCGGCACCGTCCCGGCCAGAACCGCGTTCGTCTGCAGATCCGCGCCATACTCAGCCTTGTTGTCATCGTCATTCGCATCCAGGTAATCGCCGGTAAGATCCACACCCGCAAACAAGCCCTTGGACCGCGAATACGTCAAAAACTCCGCATTCAACAGCACATCCGTCGCCGCCTGCGCATTGCGCCCGACCGGCCCGGCCGAAGCCGCTGCATCCGCACCCAGCTTCACCTTGCTGTGCAGCATGTCCTGCGCGCTCTTGTTATTCATCCCCACCAGCACCAGGTCGGTAGCCTGCCCGCCAATCTGGAACCCAAAGCTCACGCCCCCCAACCGCACAAACACCGGCGCACTCCATCCACGTGCACTCGTCCGGCAAGTCGCCACACCCTGCCCATACTGCGCGCCCACCGCAAACGCCGCCTTCTTCATCGACGGAATCACAATCAGGCAATGCGAACTCCCCAGAATCGTCTCCGGAATCGCATGATCCGGCGCCGCCATCACTTCCTGGATAATCCCCGCAGCCGCATTCAACCGCTCATCCAGCTTGCCCATATCCTGCGCCTGCGCCATCGGCAACGAAGCCACCGCCACTGCCGCTAAACCACCCCAAACCGTCCACATCGATCGTTTCACGTCCACCATCCTCTTTTCCAAAAAGCAACATTCATACGATGCATCTCAACCTCGCATTCACCGCCTCCTGAAGGAAAAGTCACACTCCCGTCACCGCCCGCCCGTCACCGTCGCGCCCCTCCGCGTACCCTTCGCGCCCTCCGCGTGAGCGCTTTCCTCTCCACCCCCAAACCCTTCATCTTGCGGCAAACACCAAAAACCAGCGACCATCTCCCCAGTGGCGACCATCCTCAAATTCGCCTTCGTCGGCTTCGGCCTCGGTCTCACCCTGGCCATGGTCGCCATGGGCCTCTTCTCCAACCACCCACCCCCCACTGACCAGCTCGACCTCCTCTGGCCCACCGCCCGCCTCGGTCTCGACTACAGCGACTTCCTCTACGGCAACACCTGGAACTCCCTCCGTTTCACCCTTCTCTTCTTCGCCAACGGCGCCCTCTACGCCGCCCTCGCCGGCACCCTCGGCGCGCTCATCGAACTCTTCGACCGCATCGATCGCGGTCCCAAATCCAGCCGCAAACGCCGTCGCCCCAGTCCCCTCGCCCGCAGCCTTCACATCCACACCATCCCACCCCAACGCCCGCTGTCCCCAAGTACACTCACCCTCATGCAGTGGCACGAAGCCCTCTCCGCCGTCACCACCCTCGCCACCTCCGGCCGCTCCGACATCGCCCTCCGCGACCTCCACTACGACTCCCGCCGCATCCACCTCGGGGACGCCTTCGTCGCCATGGCCGGCAACACCGCCGACGGCAATCTCTTCATCGACAAAGCCCTCCAACAGGGCGCCGCCGCCATCCTCACCGACTCCCCCAACACCTTCACCCACCTCCAGAAACAACAACCCGAACTCGCCCTCGCCCTCGTCCCCAACGGCCGCCGCGCCCTCGCCGAACTCGCCGCCGAGCTCTACAACCACCCCGAGCGCCGCCTCGCCCTCACCGCCGTCACCGGCACCAACGGCAAAACCACCACCACCTTCCTCCTCGAACAACTCCTTCAGTCCGCTAACCGCAAAACCCTCCTCATCGGCACCATCGAAACCCACCTTGCCGGCCAAGTCCGCCCCTCCGAACACACCACCCCCGAATCCCGCGACATCCTCCACCTCTTCCGCGAAGCAGTCACCCAAAACTGCACCGAAGCCATCATGGAGTTCAGCTCCCACGCCCTCGCCCAGGAGCGCGTCTACGGCCTCCCCGTCGACGTAGCCGTCTTCACCAACCTCACCCAGGACCACCTCGACTTCCACACCACCATGGAGGCCTACACCGCCGCCAAAGCCCGCCTCTTCGCCGGCGTCGGCACCCCCCCACCCCGCGTCGCCGTCATCAACCAGGACGCCCCCCACGCCGCGGACATGGTCCACGCCTTCACCGGCCCCACCCTTATCACCTACTCGGCCGGCCCCTACGGCAACCACCGCGCCGAAGACCTCCACCTCGCCCTCGGCGACACCCGCTTCACCTTCAAAACCCCGCACGGCTCCGTCCCCATCCGCTCCCCCCTCAGCGGCCACGTCAACGTAGAAAACCTCCTCGCTGCCATGTGCGCCGCCCTCGCCCGCGGCCTCACCCTCGACCAAATCGCCGCCGCCACCCCCTTCCTCCACCAGGTCCCCGGCCGCTTTGAAGTCGTTCCCGGCTCCCGCCAGGCAGGCTTTACCGTCATCGTCGACTACGCCCACACCGAAGACGCCCTCCGCAACCTCCTTCGCCTCGCCCGCGCCACCGTCTCCCCCCGCGAAGCCAGTGGCAGACCCGCCGGTCGCGTCATCACCCTCTTCGGCTGCGGCGGCGACCGCGACCGCACCAAACGTCCCAAAATGGGCCACGCCGCCGGAGAAAACTCCGACCTCGTCATCCTCACCAGCGACAACCCCCGCTCCGAAGACCCGCAAACCATCCTGGACGAAGCCGAAGCCGGCCTCAAACAAACCAACACCCCCTACCGGGTAGAACCCGACCGCCGCGCCGCCATAGCTCTCGCCATCGGGTCAGCCCACCCCGGCGACATCGTCCTCCTCGCCGGCAAAGGCCACGAGAAAATCCAGATCACCGCCACCGGCTCGCACCCCTTCGACGACACAGCCGAAGCCGCCAACCTGCTCCACACCGTCCATCTTCACTAACCCTCACCGCTGAATCTTCAGCGCAAACTGCAGCACCCGCGGTGCCTGCGCCTCCGTAATCTGCCCAAAGACCGGCGAGTTAATATCGTCCACCGGCACAATAAAGTTCACGTGGTTGGTCACGTTGAACGCCTCCACCCGGAACTTGAACCGCGTCTTCTCCGTCAGCGCGAAGCTCTTGTCCACCGCCGCGTCCAGGCTCCCAAACGCCGGCCCGTTCACGCTGTTACGCTGCTCATTCCCAAACTGACCGGCGTTCGCCACCGGGTCCAGCCGCTGAAACGCCGACCGCGCTACCCACTGCGAAACCCTGTGCGGAGCGCCCTGGTTCGGGTCCCCCACGACGTTCGGCCGGTCTCCAAACATCCCCGAAACGCCAGGGTGCGGTGCCTGCAACGACACATTCGCCGAGTCATACACCGTAAACGGCGTGCTCGAATTCACCGCCAGCAACGCATTCACCTGCCATCCATCCAGCAGCGCTCGCGACACCCCGGTCAAGTTGTGCGCAAACGGAATTGCATACGTCACGCTCCCCGCAAAGCGGTGCCGTGCGTCGAACAGCGACCGCCCATACTCCCCCTTCAGGTTCTGATTGTTCTGCGGCACATCCAGTTCGCCCAGCGTCAGCCACGGCGCCGGTCCCGACATGTGCAGACTCGACGAATAATCCAAATCCTTCGAAAACGTGTACGCCAGCGTGTAATTCAAGGCCGGCGTCCCCCGCCGCGTCACAGACACCTGCGCCGAGTGGAAAGTCGAATTCGCATTCCCCTCCACCAGCCCCGCTGTCCCCAGCGAACACGTCCCGCTCGTCAACGTGCACCCCGAGTAGAGCCGTCGCCGCCCGGAGTTCGCCAGCGTAGCCCCCGGCTGGTAAATCGCCGGGTTGCCCTCCACCAGTCGCGGCAGCCGCGTCCCCTTCGCGCCGATATACCCAAGCGACAAAACCTGCCCATTCAAGCTCTGGTCAACCGTCAAGTTCCAGTCCTGCGTATACGGCGGCAGCAAACCACGATCAATCGTGAACGTCGAAGCCGGCAAGGCAAACTGCCCCGGCGTAAACGGATTCGCCACGGTTCCCAGCGGATTCGCATAGTTGATCGCGCCCGTGAGCGTCCGCACCACCGTCTGCGGCAGCGCCGAGCTCGCACCCCGCATCGGCATCCCCACCCCGTTCAGCAACTCATCCACAAAGATTCCATAGGCCGACCGAACCACCGTCTGCCCATCCCCCCGCGGATCCCACGCGAACCCCACCCGCGGCATGAAATCCTTCGTAAACACCGGCGCAATCGTGTCCGCTACCCCAGGGTCCCCCGGGAACAGCAGACCCATCGGCGCGTTCGGGTGCACCGTCGATTGCACCCCCGGCGTAAACGCCATCAGCCGGTTATGGATGTCCTTGAACGGCGTCGTGATCTCATATCGCACCCCATAGTTCAGCGTCAGGCGCTGGCTCACCCGGTACTCATCCTGCGCATACGCCCCCAGCTCCCATCCGCGTAGATCCCGCGTGAAGTCGCCGCCCGCCTGCGTGAAGATATCCGGCTTGCCCAGCAGAAAGTTCGCCAGCGCATTGTTCGTATAACCCTGCACCGTGAAGCTGAACGTTCCTGACGCAAAGTTCGCCTGGTACCCATTGATCAGCGTCCGCCGGAACTGCCCGCCATAACTCGTCACATGCTTGCCCTGCGTATGCGACACGTTCGTGCTGAACGCATAGTCATTCTGCACCGTATCCCGCGGATTGATGATCGGATCCCCCACGTTCGAGTAACCCTGCGTCATGATCAGCGGCGCCCCCGTAGCCTCCGCCCGCGTCGACCCATACCCAAACCCAAAGCTCTGCGGCGAGTTCCCCGAAAGCCGTCTGTCCAACAGAATATGGTTCTGGAAAAAACTCACATTGGCCGTCAACGCCGTCTTCGGCGAAAACGTATGCGTCTCCGTCAATCCACCCAGGTGCGTGTTCGTGTAATACCCCACTGGGAACCCTGGAACATCCGCCCCCAGCTCCGAATACGGACTCAGCAGCGCCAGCGTCGAGTAGCTGTACCGCGCACTCAGCACATCCGCCCCGCTCGGCAGCCAGTCAGCCTTCGCGCCGCCCTGGTCGCTGTCATACTGGCTCCGGTTCGTCGTCTGCGCCAGGTTCGGGTTTTCCGCCGTATTCGGCACCGGAAAGTAACTCAGATACTTCGCCGTAATAGGGCTGATCGGAGCCGTCAGGTGCGTTCCATAAGCCGCCCGCGTGCTGTTCAGCAAAATTGGCGCGTCCGCGGAGAAATCCCCGCTGCGCTCCGCCATCGTCGGCACAACCACGCCATGCGTAATGTCCTGAATGCTGCGAAGCCCCTCATAGTACGCAAAGAAGTAGGCATGATCGTGAACAATCGGCCCGCCAATCGTTCCACCAAACTGGTTCTGCTTCAATCTCTCCTTCTGCGGGGCAAAATAGTTATTCGCATCCAGCGCATCGTTACGGAAAAAGTCGTACACCGTGCCATGCACGGCATTCGTGCCCGACCGCGTCACGATCGTCGTAATCCCGCCGTTCGTTCCACCGAACTCCGCCGGCGCCGTCGTCGTCAAAATGCGAAATTCCGCAATCGCATCCGCCGGCGGGCGAAACGCATACCCCGCATCCATCCGGTTGATGTCCCGCATCCCATCCACCAGAAAATTGTTCGACTCCGGCCGCTGTCCATTCACCTCGTAGTTCTGCCCCGCACGCCGGAAGTTCGCCTGCACCGTCAGGCTCGACGAAGCCGGACGCACACCCGGTTGCAAAATCCCAAGCTGTGCAAAATTCCGTCCATTCAGCGGTAAGCTCTCAATCTCCCGTTCCCCCACCACCGCCCCCTGCCCAATCTCGTTGGTCTGCAGGCGCGCACCCTCCGCATTCACCTCCACCGTCTGCTGCGACGAGGCAGGGAACATCTGCACCGCAATCTGCGACTGGTTGCCCACATCCAGGTGCACCCGCCCATCCACCCATGTGCCAAAACCGGGAAAACGCACCTCCACCCGGTAATCCCCGACAATCAGCTCCTGGAACGAAAACTCACCATGGCTGTCCGAACGCTGCGCATGCTGCTGGTCCGTTCCACTCGAGGTAAGAATCACCTCGGCCCCCGCAACCACAGCCTTGGTTGGGTCTGTCACCACGCCGCGCAGGGACGCCGTTGCACTCTGACCCACGGCAGGACAAACCAAAAACAACACAGGCGACACGACACAAAAAGGCACAAAACGGAGCTTCATAGAAACTGGACTTCCAGGGACACTGGGGTTTGAGGAACACCCAGAACACTACCCGTCCCAGGGTCTCTCACGCATCCATCAAAAGGTTGAAAC
>CAZZWG010000019.1:8123-18370 GCA_964657685.1 Verrucomicrobia bacterium Tous-C9LFEB
GGGGGAGGGTACCCCTCCCGCCCACCCGCTAAGCTAAATCCATGAACCTCACCCTCGGCCAGATCGCCGACATCCTCCACGCCGAGGGCGACTTCCCCACATCGGCCCTGGCCACCGGCTATTCCATCGACTCCCGCACCCTCGCCGCCGGCGACCTCTTCTTCGCCGTCCGCGGCGACCGCGTCGATGGCCACGACTACATCGAAGCCGCCATCGCCAACGGAGCCATCGCCGCCGTCGTCAGCCAGCGCTGGCTTCACGAACCAGTCATCGACGCCACCAAACTGCTCCGCGTCCCCGACGAGGACACCGACTGCATCCTCAGCGCCCTCCAACGCCTCGCCCACGCAACCCGCAGGCTCTGGTCCGCAGCCGGCGGCAAGCGCGTCATCGGCATCACCGGCTCCGCAGGCAAGACCACCACCAAGGACTGCCTCGCCACTGTCCTCAGCACCCGTTTCCCCGTCCTCAAGACCGAAGGCAACCTCAACAACCACTTCGGCCTTCCCCTCCAACTCCTCCGCCTCCAGCCCGGGCACGAAGTCGCCGTGCTCGAGATGGGCATGAACCACGCCGGCGAGATCGCCGCCCTCGCCCGCATCGCCCAGCCCGATTGGGCCGTCATCTCCAACGTCGCCGCCGTCCACACCGAGTTCTTCCCCGACGGCATAGAAGGCGTCGCCCGCGCCAAGCGCGAGCTCATCGAAGCCCTCCCACCCGAAGGCCTCGCCTTCCTCAACGCCGACGACCCCCGCGTCGCCGCCTTCGCCAACCGTCACGCGCCACCAGAAAACACCATCCTCTACGGAACCGCCGAAACCGCCATCGTCCGCGCCGTGGAGATCGAAGAACTCGGCCTCGCCGGAACCCAGTTCCTCGTACAGGCCGGACGAAACGGCCAGTTCGAGCAGCACTCCGTTCAACTCTCCCTCCTCGGCCGCCACAACATCCTCAACGCTCTCGCCGCCATCAGCGTCGGCCTTGCCAGCGGCATTTCGCTCCGCACCTGCTGCGAAGCCCTCGAGACCCTGCGCCCCACCGAGAAGCGAGGCAGCCTCCTCGAACACAACGGCGCGCGCCTCATCAACGACTGCTACAACAGCAACCCGCACGCCCTCAACGCCATGGTCGCCACCCTCGCCGCGACGCCCGCCCAGCGCCGCATCCTCATCGCCGGCGAAATGCTCGAGCTCGGCCCCGAAGCCGCCTTCCTCCACGCCGAATGTGGCCGTGCCGCCGCCCAATCCGGCATCGACCTCATCCTCGGCGTCCGCGGCCTCGCCCGCAGCCTCACCGAGGCCGCGACTGCCGCCGGAACCGAAGCCCTCTTCCTCAACACCCCCGAAGAAGCCGGAACCTGGCTCCGCAACCACCTCCAGCCCGGAGACCTCGTCCTCCTCAAAGCCTCTCGCGGCGTCCGCCTCGAACGAGCCCTGGAAGCCCTCTCTGCAGAGGAACCCGCAGCCGCTGGTATCCGCCTCAGCAACCCACCTGCGTAGTATTACGCTCCGCGGCGATAGACTAACCCCTAACGCCCATCCCAAGGGCACAGTGCCTCAGCTCAACTCCACCGGCGAGCCGAACCTCCCGGCCCTGGGCTCTGGCGCCTGTACCCTGACCTGAGGCAAACGTTGCTTTACTGGCTGCTCTACCGCAAGCTCTTCCCCTACTTCAGCTTCTTCCGCATCTTCCGCTACGTCACCTTCCGCGTAGCCTTCGCCAGCCTCACGGCCCTGCTCATCGGCCTGCTCATCGGTCCCTTTGTCATCGGCCGGCTCCGCGAGTTTCAGATCGGCCAGTACATCCGCGAAGAAGGCCCCCAAACCCACCAGAAGAAGGGCGGCACCCCCACCATGGGTGGCGTTCTCATCTGCATCTCCATCCTCGTCCCGACACTTTTGTGGTCCGATCTCTCTAATCCTTTCGTTTGGCTGGCAATGTTCTCGACGCTGGCTTTCGCCGCTATCGGCTTCGCCGACGACTACATAAAAGTCGTCCACAAACGCAATCTGGGCCTCACCTCACGCCAGAAGCTTTTCTTCCAGGTCCTCGCCAGCACCGCAGTCGCCGTCTCCCTGATCGTCCTTCGCGGCCAGGGCTTCTATTCCACCCGCTTGGTCGTCCCGTTCCTCAAGCGCCTCCGCCCTGACCTGCTCATCGGCGTCCTCCTGCACACCCACTTCTGGCCGCTCGCCTTTCTGCCATTTGTCATCTTCGTCGTCCTCGTCATCACCGGCTCGTCCAACGCGGTCAACCTCACCGACGGCCTTGACGGCCTCGCCATTGGCTGCACCATCATCGCCGCCAGCGCCCTTGCCGTCCTCACCTACGTCAGTGGCCACATCGTCTTCGCGGACTACCTTGAAATACAACGCATGCCCGCCGTCAGCGAGCTGACCATCTTCTGTGGCGCCATGGTCGGCGCCTCCGTAGGCTTCCTCTGGTACAACGCCCACCCTGCGGAGATCTTCATGGGCGATGTTGGCTCCCTCGCCCTCGGCGGCGCCATCGCCACCGTCGCCGTCATCATCAAGCAGGAACTCCTGCTTCCCTTCATCGGCGGAGTGTTTCTTCTTGAAGCCCTCTCGGTCATCCTCCAGGTCGGCAGCTACAAGCTCCGCAACGGCAAACGCATCTTCCGCATGGCCCCGCTGCACCACCATTTCGAACTCGGCGGCTGGTCCGAGAGCAAGGTGATCGCCCGCTTCTGGATCCTTGCCCTGGTCTTTGCTCTCTTCGCCCTCACCAGCCTGAAGCTACGCTAGCTACACCATCTTCTTGCCGTCCCAACGCACAGGACGCTTCTGAAAGTACGACGCATTCGCCATGTGGCAAGCTCCAGCCGCATGGTGCCCAAACACCACGTCCTCCGGAACCGTCCCACGCGTTCGCACCGCCGTGAAGAACGCACTCAGATGCGGCGCATGATCATCCCAGCTCGTGCCCTTCCACGTGCTCACCTCGCTGCCAGGATGTGCGGCCAGTTCGGCATCGTGCTCCGCATGCCACTGCTTCAGGTACTCCGCCTTCATCTCGGCAGGGAAGCCGTTCAGCCCATAGTTTGGTGATCCATCCGTGCCCGTCTCCTTCGTCAACGTCACTGTATTCGCAGACACCTCAATCACGCCGCCAGGCCCCAGCACCCGAGTTATCTCCGGCGTTTCCGTCCCCTGCGTCAGCCGAACCGTCACTGGAACCTCGCCGTACATGAAGGTCGTCACCTGCAGGTCAGGCATGTTCCGTCCATCCTTCCAGCGGTGAATGCCGCCCACAGAAAGCGCCATGTCCGGCATCTGATTGATCCCGGTAACGAACTGCGTTCCACTCAGCAGGTGCACCATCAGGTCGCCCGCCATGCCGGTTCCATACTCCTTCCAGCACCGCCAACGGGCAAACGTCAGGGGGTCAAAGGCCTTCTTCGGCGCGCTGCCCAGCCACGCGTTCCAGTCCAGATTGGCCGGGGATAAATCCAGCGGCGGCGGATACTCCCACGCTCCCTGCGGCGAGTTACGCCCCAGCATCAACTCGACTTGCCGCACCGGCCCGATCGCACCACTTTGGCAAAGCTCTCGCGCCTTGACGAACACAGCCGAGCTCACCCGCTGCGATCCAACCTGCATCACGCGACCGGATCCCTGCGCCGCCTGCACCATCGCCTCTCCCTCGGCAATCGTGTGCGACATCGGCTTTTCGCAGTACACATCCTTGCCCGCATGCAACGCCGCGATCACGATCGGCGCATGCTGATGGTCAGGCGTCGCGACCACCACGGCCTCCACCTGCGGATTTGCCAGAATCTGCCTGTAGTCGCGCGTAACGGCAATATCCTGTCCGGCGATCTCTCGGGCGAGCTTGTGCCGACCGTCATAAACATCGCAAGCCGCAATGCATTTCGCATGTTGCAGCCCCATGCAAGCCCGCAACAGCACCCCACCTTCGATACCGACACCAATGCTGGCAAATCGAACCGGCTCGCCGCCGGGCCCTGCTGTCGACGCCGGTGAAAGCGTGCTCTGCAATGCCGCGGAACTCTTCGTCAGCGCCGCAACCGCGGCACCTCCACCTACCTGCAAAAATCCTCGACGCGAAACTCGCAAACGCGGCCCCCTAAGGTCTGATCAGCGCGGCAAGTATACCCAACCGCAACGTCGTCTGGTCCCGCAATCCAACATGCGGGCTCAGCTACGATGGAGTGAGAGCACCCAAGGGGCTGGAGCAGCATTGGATCTTCAAAACAAGCGCGTCCTCGTCGTCGGCATCGGTAAAAGCGGCATCGCGGCGGCGCATTTCCTTAAATGCCGCGGAGCGCGTGTCACTCTCTCCGACAGCCGCCCTGCGACTACCATTACCGAACTCAACCAGCTTCTCGACGACGGCATCATGGTGGAAACAGGCTCGCACGGCCTGCTTACCTTCCGCCGCCAGGACCTGATCGTCGTCTCTCCCGGTGTTCCGCTCTCGGTCCCCGAGCTGAAGCAGGTCCGTGCGCTCGGCATGCGCATCATCGGCGAGCTTGAGCTCGGCACACAGTATCTGCAGGGCGAGATCCTCGCCATCACCGGCTCGAACGGCAAGACCACAACGACCAGCCTGTTGGGGGAGATCCTCCAGCGCTCCGGGCGTCCTACCCTCGTCGGCGGCAACATTGGTCTACCCGTCGTGGACATGATTCCCGCGAGCGCGCCCGAGACCGCGAACGTTCTCGAAGTGTCAAGCTTTCAGCTCGAAACTGTAGAAGCCTTCCACCCGCACATCGCGCTTGTGCTCAACATCACGCCAGACCATCTGGATCGCCACGGCAACTTCGAAACCTACGCCGCCGCGAAGGCACGCATCACCGAAAACCAGACCGGCAACGACTTCCTGATCCTCAACGCAGAGGACAAGTCTACCCAGAGGATCGCGGCGCAGACCAAAGCCCGGATCTTCTGGTTTAGTCCACTCCGGCAGGTAAAGCAGGGCAGCTTCGTTCATGGCGAAACCATGTTCTTTCGCGCGGCTGAAGGCCAGCAACCCGAACCCATTCTTCCCATCGCCGAAATTCCTCTCGCCGGCGCTCACAACGTCGAGAACGTACTTGCCGCTGTCTGCGCCGCACGCCTTGCCGGTGTCGCTCCCGAAATGATCCGCGCCGCCGTCGCCGCCTTTAAGGCCGTAGAACATCGCCTTGAGTTCGTTCGCGAGTTGGCCGGTGTGCGTTACTTCAACGACTCCAAAGCCACCAACGTGGACGCAACCGCCAAGGCCATTGCAGCCTTCCCGCGTGGTGTCCACCTCATCCTCGGTGGCAAGGACAAGGATTCTGACTACACCCTTCTCGCGCCGCTACTCCACGACCGGGTCAAGACGGTACTCACCATTGGTTCCGCCGCCGAAAAGATCCGCTCCCAACTCGTAGGTGCTGCCCCGATACTGTCAGCAGGCACCCTCGATCAGGCCGTTGCTCTCGCGCACGAGAAGGCGGAACCCGGGGATGTTGTGCTTCTTGCTCCCGCGTGCGCCAGCTTCGATCAGTTCGAGAACTATGAACATCGCGGCCGCACCTTCAAGCAGCTGGTAGCCAAACTGGAGACTTCCGCCACGAAGCAGCAGGCTGTAGGTTCTACCTTGTAGGTCCCAAGTGTTACTGACTGGTCGTTACTCCGGCTCTCAACGCAATTCAACTGAAACCTACAACCACGAAACTAGAATCACAATGGCAAAGCGCGTCGGCGTTGATAAATGGCTCTTCGGCACGGTGCTCCTGCTCGTGCTCTTCGGGCTGGTAATGATCTTTTCCGCCTCTGCCGTGATGGCGAAGGCCACCGTCGGCTCGCCCTACGCTTACGTTCGTAGCCAGTTGGTCTTCGTCGTTCTCGGCATGATCGCGTTGTTCGTGCTGATGCGCGTGCCCTATACGAAGTACAACAATCCCAAGCTCATCTTCCCGGTGATGGCGATCACTGCCTTGCTGCTGATCGTTGTCTTTGCAATGCCCGGGATGAATGGCGCGCATCGCTGGGTGCGCATTCCCGGCATCACCCTGCAGGCGTCCGAACTTGCTAAGCCCGTCATCGTTATCTTTCTCGCCTGGTTTCTGCAAACACGCGTTCACCAGATCGACGACATCAAGCAGACGATTCTGCCTGCCGCGCTTCCGCCCCTCGTCTATATCGCTTTGATCCTGAAAGAGCCTGACCTGGGCACGGCTATGGTCTGCGCGGCCATCCTGCTGATGATGCTGTACCTCGCCGGCATGCAGATGAAGTGGATCACCCTGGCGCTCCTGGCCGCCTCGCCGGTCATGTACTACATGCTTTTTCACGTGAAATTCCGTGCGGCGCGCATGAAGGTCTTCCTCGACCCCGAAGCCGATCCGAAGGGCGCCGGCTTCCATATCCTGCAGTCTCTCATTGCCGTCGGCACCGGCGGGCTGCATGGCAAAGGGCTCATGGAAGGCGTACAGAAACTCTTCTTTCTCCCCGAGCCGCACACCGATTTCATCTTCGCCAACATCTGCGAAGAACTCGGCCTGATTGGCGCCCTCTGCGTGCTGACGGCCTTTTGCATCCTCGGCTACCGCGGCCTCCGTACCGCCTTTCTCTCCACCGACCCCTTCGCCCGCTTCCTTGCCTTTGGTCTGACGACTGCGATTCTCGTGCAGGCCTTCTTCAACATGAGCGTGGTGCTCGCGCTCCTGCCTACCAAAGGCATCCCGCTGCCTTTCATCAGTTCCGGCGGTACCAGCGTCTTCGTGACGCTTGCCTGCATGGGCATTCTGTTGAATGTCACGCGTGAGATCGATTGAGCAGCAAGTGAAAAGTGAGAGGACGTCGCCGGGTTATGGGGGAGCGCTGCGATGAGGATTGTTATCGCAGGCGGCGGAACAGGCGGCCATGTCATCCCGGCCCTCGCCATTGGCCGCGAACTGCGCGACCAGCACGGCGCTGAACTCCTCTATATCGGTACAAGCCGTGGGCTTGAAGCGAAGCTTGTTCCCGCTGCAGACTTCCGGCTTGAGCTCGTTCGATCGGGGCAGCTGAAGAATGTTTCGCTGAAGACGCGCCTGAAGACTTTTACGGATCTTCCACGCGGCGTCTTGCGCTGTGTGCAGCTCCTGCGCACCTTCAACCCTCAAGTCGTCATTGGTGTCGGTGGCTATGCTTCCGGCCCGGCCATTCTCGCCGCAGCAATCCTCCGCATTCCCACGCTCGCCTATGAACCCAACGCCGTCCCCGGCCTCACCAACCGCATTGCCGGACGCTTTACCTCCGCTGCCGCTGTGAATTTCCCGAAGACGACCACCTTCTTCCGAAATGCCGAGGTCACCGGCGTTCCCGTTCGACCGGAGATCTTCGACATTGCTCCAAAGCCCGCTGTGCGCGATCCCCGGGCGCCACTGCGGCTACTGGTTACAGCGGGCTCGCAAGGGGCTGCGATCTTCAACGATCTTCTTCCCCGCATCGCGCACCGTCTTCTTCGCGACTTCACGACTCTGACGATTGTTCACCAATCAGGGGAGCGGCATCTGGAAAGTACCCGCGCAGCTTTTGACCAGGTTCTATCCGGCGCTGATCTGGATCCCGCACGCGTCCAGGTGGAATCTTTTCTCAACGACATGCCCGCCCAGTACGCCGCGGCCGATCTGATCCTGGCCCGGTCGGGCAGCACAGTAGCTGAGATCTGCGCCGCAGGCCGTGCCTCGCTGCTCATCCCTTTTCCGCAGGCAGCCGACGATCATCAGCGCAGGAATGCCGAGGTGCTAGTGGATGCCGGCGCAGCGGAGATGTTGTTGCAGGCCGACGCCGACGAACATACCCTGCTGTACGCTTTGCAGGCACTGCTTACAGACGATCATCGGCGTTCGAAGATGGCTACCCGGGCGCGCTCTCTTGCACGTCCCGGCGCTTTGCAGCGCATCGCGGCGATGGCGCTCCGGCTTGCGGGCCACAGCGCCATCGTCTCTTGAAAGAGGGCTACAGGTTGGCGATTACGGCATCGCCGAAGGCCTTCGTGCCGGCGGAGCCGCCCACGTCGCGGGTGAGTGTTCTGCCTTCCGAATAAACCTTCTCCAGGGCGGTCTGGACCTTCTGCGCCGTGGTGGGCTCGTCGATGTGATGAAGCATCAGGATGGCCGACTGCAGCAGGGCAGTGGGGTTGGCCTTGTCCTGCCCGGCAATGTCCGGCGCCGATCCATGGACGGCTTCGAAGATGGCGCTGTTGGCACCGAGGTTAGCGCCGGGGACCAGACCGAGGCCACCCACGAAAGCCGAGCAGAGGTCGGAGAGGATGTCGCCATAGAGGTTCTCGGTGAGGATGATGTCGTACTGGTAAGGGTTGAGCACAAGCTGCATGCAGGTGTTGTCCACGATGTGTTCGGCGTAGGTGACTTCGGGGAACTCCGCGGCAACTGCTTTGCAGCAACGCAGGAACAGGCCGTCCGAGAGCTTCATAATGTTGGCCTTGTGAATGGCATGGATCTTCTTGCGGCCATGCTTACGGGCGTATTCAAAGGCCGCGCGTGCAATGCGGGTGGAACCCTTCGAGGTGATGATCTTCACGCTCTGGGCGACGTCCGGCGTGGCCATGAACTCGACGCCGGCGTAGAGATCTTCGGTGTTCTCGCGGAAGATGACGAGGTCGACGCTCGGGTAATTGGACTTGAGACCGGGAAGGGACTTCACCGGGCGGAAGTTCGCGTAGAGGTCAAACTTCTTACGAAGCTGGACATTAATGGAGCTGAAGCCGCCGCCGATCGGGGTTGTCACAGGGCCTTTTAGTGCGACCTTGTTGGTGGCGATGGAATCCATGAGCGCTTGCGGAATGTACTCGCCGGTCTTGGCGTAGGCATCTGCGCCGGCATCGTAGCGATGCCAGTCGAAGCTGCAGCCGGTTTGCTGACCGGCAGCTTCAAGAATGGCGACGACCTGGGCGGTGACTTCGGGGCCGATTCCGTCGCCGGGGATGAGGGTGATGACGTGGTTGCGGGTTTCTGCAGTGCTGGGCATGTCGGTTCGGAATCTGCTTTCTTGGAATTAACGGATGAACGTTCGGCGCTTGGGATCTTTACCGCGCAGCAGGCCTTCGAGTTCAAGCTTGAATTCATTGACGTCTTTAAAGTCGCGGTAGACCGAAGCAAAGCGGATGTAGGCGACAGAGTCGATATCTTTGAGGCGGTTCATGATGAGTTCGCCGATGGCGGCGGTGGAGCGTTCGCGGTCGGGCGCGTCAATAACGGAAGCTTCGACCTCATCGACGATCGCCTGCATCTGCATGGTTGAGACAGTACGCTTTTGGCAGGAGTGCAGCAGCCCCTGGAGGACCTTCTGGCGATCGAACTTTTCTCGCCGACCGTCTTTCTTCACGACCATGTAGGGAATTTCGTCCAAGCGCTCATAGGTGGTGAAGCGCTTGGTGCAGCGCTCACATTCGCGACGGCGGCGGATGGAGTCGGCGTCCTTGCTCTCGCGGGAGTCGATCACCTTGTCCTGGGTAAAGCCGCAATACGGACACTTCATCGGTGAGGTGATTTTAGCAAGTTGCGAAGAGAGTGGGTTCTCTTATCTGGCTTAGTCAAAGCCGCTCACCCTAAAGGCGCGAAGGCTTCGCAAAGGACTCGACGGAGTCGCAGAGGTTCAGCGGGAGGCTTGGAGGGTTGGTTTCACGCGCTGTTCTAGGGCGAGTTTCCTTCGTTTGAACTCTGTCATCACGCGGGCGACGTAGGCGCGGGTCTCGCGGAAAGGCGGGATGCCGTGGAAGCGGTCGACTGCGCCAGGACCGGCGTTATAGGCCGCCAGCGCAAGGGCAAGATTGTCTTTATAGCGCGTCAGCAGCCAGTCAAGATAAGTTGTGCCGCCATTGATGTTCTGGTCGGGTTGAAAGGCGTCCGTCACACCGACAGACTTCGCGGTACCGGGCATGAGCTGCATCAGGCCTTGAGCGCCGGTGCGGGAGACGGCCTTGGCGTGGCCGCTGCTCTCGGCATGGACGATGCTGGCAAGGAGATCTACATCGATGTTGTGGGTCGTACCAGCGGTGGTAAGCAGAGAGTGCACGTCCGGTGTGGTTGTTTTGGCTGCCGGGGTCTTTTTCAGGGGCGACTCGGGCTGCGGCGGAAGAGCTTCAACAGCTGCGACCTCGGCGGAGGGGATATCGATGAAGCTACCTTCATCGGAGGTGACGGGATAGAGCCGCAGGTGAGCGGCGTCGACCTTCTCCCAGCGCGCGCAGTCGTAGGAGAAGCCGTTGCGCAGGGTGATGCGATCAAG
>CAZZWG010000019.1:18470-30533 GCA_964657685.1 Verrucomicrobia bacterium Tous-C9LFEB
CGGGCCAGACGGTGGAGTTCCTCGGGGGCGTTGCCCATCAGAATCGCTTTGCCGGCGGCCTGCAGCATGGGCAGGTCGTTCCAGTTGTCACCAATAGCCATCACCTCGGCGAGCGTACAGCCACGGAGTGCAGCCAGGTGCTCCAGCGCAGAAGCCTTTGAACAGCCGGCGGGGAGGATGTCGAGAATAGCGAGATCACGGTCGGGGTAGGCGGTGCGGTGCAGGATGATCTCGCAACCCGGGAACTCCGGCTGGCCTACGCCGGCGATGGAGGGGTGCTGCGTCAGAAGGGCTTCGGCCTCCGCCATGCGGGCAACGGTGCCGCAGAGCATGGCTTGGATGGGACCGGCTTGCACGTCATCGGTCGCTTCGTCGGCGTCCGCGACGGCGACTGCGGTTGTGCTCTGCGAGCGCTGGGAAGGGCGAAGTGCATGCTCGATGCGATCCACGTGGGCGATGTAGGGCTCGTTAGACCGCATCCAGGCGCCGATGCTGTCGTGAAGAACGTTGCCGTACTCGCAGACCAGGGCGCCGCGGCGGTCGTCGCCATCGGGGCCGACTTTGTCGAAGGTGAAGACGAGGGTGTCGCGGAAAGGGCCGGCCTGGTTGCAGAGCCAGCGGGCTGTTTCGACCGGAAGGTGCGTCCGCTCAATGAGGTCGGCGCCGACAGTCCGGAGGACCGTGCCGTTGGAACTGACCAGGGCGTTGGTCTCGCACAGGTTCAGGTCGCGGACAACGCGCATAGCATAGGCATGACGGCGGCCCGTGGCTATGACGATTTCGATGCCCGCGTCATGGGCGGCTTGGAGGGCGGCGCGGTTTCGCGGGCTCACCTGGCCCTCGCTATTCAGGAGAGTGCCGTCGATATCGATGGCAATGATGCGAGGTAAAAACATCTTTTCAGGCTACAGGACGATGTTTGGGCGGACAGGCGCGACGGGTCTTCCCTTCGATAGCATGGAACCTTATGCCGAAGATTGCTTTTCTCGAATGTGCGCGTTGTGGCAACAGGATTTCTGCAGACATCCCGCAGACGCTTTGCCCGGTCGATGCAGGGTCCCTGTATGTGCGGTATGACATGGAAGCTCTAAAACGGACGGCGCGCCGGGAGCGTCCAGCCGAACTGGCTGCGGCGGCGGGCGCGAGCCTGGGAATGTGGCGCTATCGCGATGTGCTGCCGGAAGCAGAGCCGGTGACGCTGGGCGAAGGATGGACCCCGATGATTCAGTCCCGACGCTACCCAGGGCTGTTCATCAAGGAAGAAGGTACAAATCCGACAGGGACCTTCAAGGCTCGCGGGCTGGGGCTTGCGGTCACGATGGCGCGCAAGTACGGATTGCGGCACCTGGCGGTGCCCTCGGCTGGCAACGCGGCGGGTGCCCTTGCGGCCTACGCGGCGGCGGCGGGCATTGCGGCGCACATCTACATGCCCCAGGATGTGCCGATGGCCAACTACCTGGAAGGCATTGTGTACGGGGCCGATGTCCACATGATTCCCGGCCTGATTTCCGACTGCGCGCGGCTGGTGGGGGAGGAGATCAAGCGGCAGAAAGAAGCAGGTACTGCCCCGGAGGACGTGTGGTTTGACATCTCGACGCTGAAGGAGCCATTTCGGGTGGAGGGCAAGAAGACCATGGGGTATGAACTCGTGGAGCAGCTTGGATGGGAGTATCCCGATGCGATCTTTTACCCCACCGGCGGCGGTGTGGGGCTGATCGGGATGTGGAAGGCTTTTGACGAGATGGAAGATCTGGGCTGGGTCCGCGGTAAGCGGCCTCGCATGTACGCCCTGCAGGCGGCGGGGTGTGCGCCGGTGACGCGTGCCTTCGAACAAGGTAAGGCGGCCAGTGAGTTTTACCAGGGAGCGGAGACCTTTGCTTCGGGACTGCGGGTGCCGAAACCCTATGGCGATGCGATTATCCTCGACATTCTGCGAAGTTCCGGGGGACGCGCAGTGAGTTCGGAAGACGCGACGATTCTGGCGTCCATTCTGGATTGGGCGCGGCACGAGGGCCTGTTCTTATCGCCCGAAGGCGCGGCGGCAACGGCGGCGTACGATGCGCTTCTGGCCAGCGGCGACATCAAGCCGGAGGACCGGGTAGTCCTGTTCAACACCGGGGCGGGTCTCAAATACACGGACACCGTTGCTGACGCGATGCATCTGCGCCGGCCTGGGTCCCTGCCATCGTCCCTGCCGGTGGGCGGTATCATCACCCCGGTATAAGACTCTTTGGCTCGGGTGGAACGTTACTTTTGACGCGAAGCCATGGGTACTAAATGGTCCGGTGGAGACACTCTTGAGGGAGTGCAATCCACTTAGAGTGGAGCTAGAAAAGAAACAAGGGAGCCATCCTTGCGGAGGGATGGCTCTCGAATCCTCCTATCCCGAAACCTCCCTGACGCCTACTTCGTCGTGAAGCAGGTCTTGCCGGCTGGCCCTTTAGCTCCTGCCGCCTTGGCTGCGGCTTCGGTCATGTAGCGGCCGTTCGCGGTCTTACCGTAGTAGCGGTCGCCGGGGCAATGATATTTGCTTGAATTCAGATTCACCCAGACCTTGTCCGGGCCGCCACCAGGGGCTGCATCGGCTGCTGGCCTGGGCGCCTGGCGCTTCGCGGGTGCTGCAGGCTGCTGGGCTGTGTTCTGCGCGGAGGGCACGGTTTGGGGCGGGGCGCCGGCCTGTTGCGCGTGAAACGTGAGAGCAAAGGCGAAGATTGCAGCGAGAACGAGGTGAGGCATGCGTGAAGCTCCGGTGCGGAAGGTGTGGACTGCCGTGGCCGATGGTAGCAGGTCAGGCAGAGGTGGGCACTTCCGTTGAGCTTTGCACCGGTTGGGGAGAGGACCGCGTCGTCAGCGTAATGGCGGCGACGATGATCATCAAGCCTCCGACCGCACCCGACGGCCCGAGGTGCTCGTGCAGGATCAGGACGCCGAGGAGAGAGCCCATCAGAGGCTCTACGTTTAGCAGAATGCCGGCTTGTGAAGCTGGAACGCGCGTCATGCCCCAGTTCCAGAGCAGGGTCGTGCTGGCGGTGCAGAGGATGCCGCTGGCGGCGAGAGCGGCCCAGGCCTTCAGGGAGATGCCGTGAACCGGCGGCAAGCCCCAGAGCGGAGGCACAAATGCGAAGAGCATGAGCCATCCCAGCAGCGTTCCCCAGGCCGTGACGACGATCGGGCTATGCGTTGCGATAAGGCGTTGATTGATCAGGATCCAGAACAGCGCGATGGCCATGGAGACGACGACGCAGAGATCACCGGCGAGGGTAGGCCCGTTCGCGGCTGTGCTGCCGCCGCCGCCGAGGGCGATCAGGGCGGCTCCGGCGGCGGACACCGCGAGCGCAGCCCAGCCGAGAGGGCTTAGGCGCTCATGCGCGAACAGGGTTGCGCCCACCGCGAGAAACACAGGCATGGAGCCCACCATGAGGGAGGCGTGCGAGACCGTGGTGATCGAAAGGCCGTAGAACTGGAGCAAAAATTGCAATGGAATGCCTAATAGAGAAGCCAAGATCAGCAGGCTCCATTCACGACGGCTGAAGCGAGCTCGATGCGTGAAAAGAAGGGGCAGGAGGCCAAAAACGGCGAAGGCGAAACGATAGAAAACCATGGCGCCGACGTTCATCTCCGCCAGGGCGATTTTGCCGAAGAAGAAGCCGCAGCCCCAGAAGCCACTGGCAAGCGCGCAAGCGGCGAAGCCCAGCGCGCGGCCGGTGGATGGGACTGCGGCGGAGGTGTTCACTGTCAAAACTGTAAAGCCTTCCGCTCCGGCGAGACCGCCTGCTTCGCGAGAGACGACGATTGCCGCGCCAAGCTGGCTGTCAGTTCTACCAAACGCGGCAGTTCTGGGCCGGCGTCATGGGCGAACCGGCCTTGCAGCCAAAGGCGCCGGCGAAGCCAGGCTGGTTGACGACGGGACCGTTAGCGCGGAAGTGATTGGGTGAGTGGGGATCGGTAAGAACGAGCTTGCGGGTGGTCTCCGGGCGCGTGTTCTCACACCAATTTTGAGCCCATGCGATATAGAAACGCTGCGGTCCGGTGTAGCCGTCGATCTTCTTTGTTGTGTCCACGCCGTCCTGCTTGGCACGGTCAAGGTAGGCCATATACGCGAGCAGAAGGCCGCCGTTATCGGCCGTGTTTTCGCCGAGGGTGAGCTTACCGTTGACGTGCACGTCGTCGACCGCGACGAAGCTGCTGTACTCATTGGCCAGGCAGGAGGTGCGGGTCTCGAAGTTCTTTTTATCCTCGGCGGTCCACCAGTCGCTCAAGTTGCCCTTGCCGTCGAACTTGGCGCCTTCATCGTCGAAGCCATGCGTAAGCTCGTGCCCGACCACGCCGCCGATGTGACCGTAGTTGACCGCGAGGTCGGCATTGGGATCATAGAACGCTGGCTGCAGAATGCCGGCAGGGAAGTTGATGTTATTCATGCTGGGGTCGTAGTAGGCATTGATGGTCGGCGGCGTCATACCCCACTCGAGCGGGTCGACGGGCTTGCCGATCTTGTTCATCTGCCGATCGTTCTCAAAGGCGGTCGCCCGCTCACGGTTCCCGAGAGCATCGGTGGGGGAGATGGTCATCGAGGAATAATCGCGCCAGTGCTCCGGGTATCCGATCTTGTCGGTGATGGCATGGAGTTTGATCTTGGCTTTGACCCTGGTATCGGCGCCCATCCATTGGAGCGTGTCGATGTCGCGGTCCATGGCGGCCTCAATGTCATGAACGACCTGCAGGGTCTTAGCCTTCTCGTCTCCGGCGAAGTACTGCTGCACATAGACCTGGCCGAGCGCCTCTCCGAGCTGTGAATCCACGGTAGCCGAGCAGCGTTTCCAGCGTGGTTCCTGTTCCGGTTGACCGCTGAGTTCGGTGCCGTAGAAATGGAAGTTTTCATCGTCGAAGGCCTTGGGCAGATTGCCCGCAAACGTGGTCAGAACGTGGTAGCGAAGGTAAGCCCGCAGCGTTTCGATCTTGGCCTCCATGATGGCATTCACCATGGCCGGGAAGAACTTCGGGGTAGCGTCGTTCAGCGAGTCAAGCCGCGGCGCGTGAATAGCTTCGAGAAACGGCTGGAATGGCACGCCATGCAGGCTGCCGGAAAAGGTGGACAACGATTCCGGGTGATAGATCGCCGCGGGATCACGCATTTCGACGTTGGTGAGCGAGGCTTCCGCCAGCTTCGTCTCCAGGTCCATGATGGCCTGCGCATCGGCTTGGGCGCGACTGGCGGATTCACCTGCAAGGGTCAACATCTTGGTGATGTGCTCTACATACTGCTGGCGGAGCTGCTTGTCCTTGTCGCCGGTGCGGGTGTAGTAGTCGCGCTCGGGCAGGCCGAGGCCACCCTGGATCGCGACAGCAATCTGCTTGCTGGAATCCTTGAAATCCTGCATCTCGCCGAAGCCGAAGAAGGCGGCCACACCATAGCGCTGCAGCTCTCCGGTGAAGTACGGGAGGCCAGGTTTAGTCACGCGGTCGATTTGGGTCAGCAGAGGCTGCAGTGGGGTAAGCCCCTTCTGTTCGATCAACGAGGTGTTCAGGCAGGCGGCGTAGCCGTCGCCGATCTTCTGCTCGTTTGGCGTGCGGTCCCCGGTGGGCGTAGCGAATTTGAGCAGGATCTTTTGTAGGCGCTCCGAGTTGACGTTATAGAGCGTGTAAAACTGGTCGACTTCGGTCTGATCGGCTGGGATGGCATGAAGCGTCGCGAAGTTGCCGCAAGCGAACTTATAGAAGTCCTGGCAAGGGTCGGCTTTGCTGTCAATGGCTGCCGTGTCGAAGGCTGGGGAAAGCTGGTAGTGCGGTGCACCGGCGTCAGCTGGGTTAGTTACGGCGCTTTGGGCCTGCGTGGTGGCAGGTGCAAGGAATGTGAAGCAGGCGGCGGCAATCAGCAGCGATGTCGCGTAGCGCGGCTGCCGAAGGGGGAAGCGGTTCATGAAAACCTCTGTTTGCGAGATCACAAAGAAAGCTGAAAACGAAAAGCTTCCCGGGACGGTGTGACACTCCGGGCAAGGCCGCTCGTCTATTAAGCTAAAGACTACAGGGTCGGGCGTCACCGGTGGGCCAATGTTTATTTCTGAGAAGCGGTGCTGGGTGCAATGCGGACGATTGCGGCTGCGGGTCTTCCTGCCGATCGCTCTGATGGCGTGCGGCGGGATGAGTCTGCGCGCGGAGACGCCTCCGAAGCCCAGCCTGCGGATTCCGCTCAGTGAACTGGGGTTTCCCGGGTATGTTCTGAGCCTGATGCATGCGGGCGCCTCCATGGCGACGGTGCACATGCTGGACAACACGCATGTACTGTTTACCTACAGTCTGCGATCGCTTGTGCCCCGGCTGCCCGGGGATGACATCAATGACTCCGACCGGCAGGTTGCGGCTGTCTTGCTCGAGATTCCGAGCGGCAAGGTGCTTGCCCGGACCAAATGGCACCTTCACGATCACGGTCCCTACTTATGGAACCTGGGGCAGGGTCGGTTCATTCTGAGATCGGGCAGTGAACTCTCCGTGTTCATGCCCATGCAAGCCATGGCGAGGGGGGAAGATCCGTTTCTGCGCTTTGCCCTGCCTCATCGGCCGGGGCAGCCGGTGCTGGTGGAGGGCTCTCCGGATGGTCGCATGGTGACGGTGGAAATTGAATCAGAAGTGCGGCGGGCTGCGGGGGAAGAGGGCGACGAGAGCCGCAAGAAGAAGCACTACACGCTGGAGTTCTTCCGTGTTGAAGGCCCTTTGAATGCGAAAGATCCGCTGCAGGTGAGGGGTGCGGGTGCGGTCGGTTCACCGGTGTTGTTGCGGCTGCCTCTGGACGGCGATGGCTATCTTTGGGCGGAGGACGGCGAACGCGGCGGCAAATGGATGGTGAGTTTTAATGAATTTGGCGGCAAGCAGCAATCGCTGACACCGGTGATGAGTTCGTGCCATCCCCGGCTGACTTTATTGAGCCGCAGCCAGTTCCTGGCCGAAACCTGCCGCGGCAGTGAGCAACAGCCCATGCTGGCGGCCTATGGCTTTGATGGCCACGAGAACTGGCAGGAGCAGTTTGGCGAGGCCTTGCAACCGCCCGTGCTGGCCTTGGCGCCGGAGGCTGGGCGCTTCGCCATGAGCCGGCTGGTGGCCGCGGGCACCGGCGACGCAGGGGCGAGCACGCTGAACGGAGACGATCCGATCGCGCAGGAGATCCGGGTCTACCAGACCGAGAGCGGCGACCGGTTGCTGCGGTTACAGTCCGCACCGGCGGTCAGAACTGCGGAAAACTTTGACCTCTCTCCGGATGGGCGGATGCTCGTGGTGATGGGGACGCAGACGCTCGACCTGTACCGGCTGCCGGAACTGACGGCAAAGGACCGGAAAGATCTGGCCGAGGTGCAAGGTATGACGCCGCCGGAGGGCTCTGGGCCTGTGGCGCTGGCGAAGATCACGCGCCCGGTGGACGCACCGATCGATGCCGCGGAGGAGCGAAAAGGGAGAGCGTTGCCCCTGACTACAGGGACGGGCCGGAACACTGCGGCAGTGGGTGAACCGGTGGCAGCCAACGACGGTGCAAAAGCAAGCTCTGAGAGCCAGCCCGCAAGTGCGGCGGCGGAGGCACCAGCGGTGGCCGCGAATCCGCCAACGGCGGTTCGGAAGCCGCCGACCCTGCTGAATCCTGGGGAGACCCCGGTGTTCAAACGTCAGAGTCCTGACCCGAAGTAGCGTTTCTCAGACCCTCGACGTTGCGGGGTTATGCAGCGAAAAGGCCAGCACAAGGCTGGCCTTTGGTCGTTCAAACCGGCTTTAAGCTGTCTTGGTGGCGAGCGCCTTGACGCGGGCATTCAAGCGGCCCTTATAGCGGCTCGCCGTGTTCTTGTGCAGAATGCCCTTCTGTACGCTCTTGTCGAGGATTGAGATAGTCACCCGGTACTGGGTAGTAGCATTCTCATGATTGCCGGCGGTGATGGCCTCGCGCAGGGAGCGGAGGGCGGTGCGGAGCTTGGAGCGATTGGAACGGTTGACCGCCGTACGGGTGACGGTCTGGCGGGCGCGCTTCAGGGATGAGACATGATTTGCCATGGAAACTCTCTTAGTTACCCGAACTTAAGCGGGGAGTAGGTGCAGGCCTGACGCTGGTGCGGACACAGCGCGGCCGCATCGCCTGCAACCTTATCTTAGGACTTTCAACAGCCCGGGTCAAATAAGGCCGGGTGGTCTTCTCCGGGATTACTGTAGTTTACCCCGTTGTACCTGGATTCTTGCCCTTTCTTCAGAAATTCTCTTGACCAGTTCGCTCTCCCGGAGCTAGTCTCTGGGGCAACATCGTTACTCCTTTGGCACATCTCGCCAACTCGGTCGCGGTACGGCATAGGATAGGTGGCCCGTTTCGGCTGGCGACGATATCCGACGAGCCGGTCAACCGCATCGATGGTTCCCACTCCAACATCCAAATTACGAACCATCCTGACGGAGGTCAGCTCCCTACTTGGTAAAAACATCCTTGCCTTTGACCCCTGGCATCGAGCCGCTTTACGGTACGCGCGATGAAAACCTTCGCTTGATGGAAGACAACCTTGGCGTTCAGATCGATCTTCGATCGGATGCGGTCCGGGTTATGGGTGAGGCGGGCGCGGTAGCCCGCGTCGAGGGTATCTTCGCAGACTTCGAACATCTGCGCCGATCGGGCGTACACCCGCACAATGGCGAGCTGCACAGCCTGTTGAAGCTGGTGACCGCGGACCCAACGGTGACGCTGCGCGGACTGATCGAGAGTGGCAAACAGCGCGGCGCCGGGACCAAGCGCGCGGTGCAGCCTCGTACGTCCAATCAGCGGAAATACCTTGAGGCCATTGAAGGCCATGACATGGTCTTTGGGCTTGGTCCGGCAGGAACGGGTAAGACTTATCTGGCGGTAGCGATGGCCGTGAGCGCGTTACTCGCGAAGAAGGTCGCGCGCATCATTCTGGTACGTCCGGCGGTGGAGGCCGGTGAGCGTCTTGGCTTTCTTCCGGGATCGCTGCAGGAGAAGGTTGACCCTTACATGCGGCCGCTCTACGACGCGCTGTATGACCTGATCGATCCGGCCAAGGTGGATCGCATGCTGGAGACCGGCGTCATCGAGATTGCGCCGCTGGCGTTTATGCGCGGGCGCACGTTGAGCGAGGCGTTCATCATCATGGACGAGGCCCAGAATACGACCAACGAGCAGATGAAGATGTTCCTCACGCGGCTCGGGAATGGATCGAAGGCGATTATCACCGGAGATCTTACGCAGATTGATTTGCCGAATCCGAAGAAAAGCGGCTTGTGGGAGGCCTTGCGCGTACTGGACGGCGTGGAGGGCATTCGGTTCTGCCGCTTCGAGGATGTCGACGTGGTGCGGCACCACCTTGTGCAGCGGATTGTGCAGGCGTACGACAGCCACACGCGTGCGGAACAGGTGCCGCTGGGGATCGAGGGCGAAGGCGAGATTCCTTCGTTGCCGCCAGGACCGGCGGATGCACGGCGGACTGCCGGGAAACCGCAGTAAGCTGACTGCGATAGCATCTGAGACTAGATGATCTCGCTTGAGCCTCCACGAGGGCCGGCATCCGACACTCACCTGCGAAAGGAATCGCAGGCGTGGCGGGATGTCGGCCTGTCGCGTTCCGGGCTGTCGCGCTTTTTGCGCAAGGCGCAGGAGGCCGTCGGTCTCGCCGGCGATGTTGACGTTTTGCTCGCGGGGGACTCCACCCTGCGACGGCTTAACCGGCAGTTTCGCGGCAAGAACAAGGCGACGGATGTGTTGAGTTTTCCGGCGGCGGAGGATGTTGCGGGAGAGCACGCGGGAGATTTGGCGATATCGCTGGAGACGGCGGCGCTGCAGGCGGCAGAGCACGGGCACACGCTGCGGGATGAGGTGCGGGTTCTGCTGCTGCATGGACTGCTGCACCTGGACGGCATGGATCATGAGGCTGATAGGGGCGAGATGGCAGCGCGGGAAGCAGCGCTGCGAAGCGTGCTCCGGTTGCGGGCAGGTTTGATAGCGCGGGTCGAAGAGCCTGTGACCCGGTCAGCGAAGAGGCGGAGCAAGCGATGAACATGCTGTATGGGGCGGCGGTGGTCGGGCTCCTGAGCCTGTTGGCGCTGGCGGGCTTTGCGGAGCAGGTGTACCGCGAGTTGGAGCGGTTTCTTTCGCGGGAGTCTGGCGAGGCGGTGGAGACGTGGGAAGCCACGGTGGAGCCGACGCTGAAGTTAAGCCGTGAGTCGGCGGCAATTTCGGCGGCGGTGGTGGGGCGCGCGGCGCTGGCTTGCCTGGCACTTTTGCTGGCTTCGCGTGTGCCGTGGCATGGGCCGCATGGGTGGGCGGCGGCAGCGCAGGTGCTGCTGGAGCTTGGGCTGGCGGGGTTGTTGTTTGGGCGGCTGTTGCCGCAGTTAATGCTGGCGCGGCTGCCGGGGGTCTGGGTGGAGCGGTTGCGGATTGTGTTTCAGGTGCTGCTGTATGGGGCGCTTCCGGTGACGCTGCTGATTTCGCTGGTGGTGTCGATTGTGAACCTGGCGGAGCCGGAGTTGCCGGAGGAGGAGCGTCCGCAGAGTGAGGCGGTGAATGCGCTGCTGGAGGCGGGGGAGGAGGAGGGCATTCTGGAGATGAGCGACCGTGAGCTGGTGCGGTCGGTGGTGGAGTTTGGGGACAAGGTGGTGCGGGAGGTGATGACGCCGCGGCCGGATGTGTTTGCGGTGCCTTCCTCGATGAGCCTGGAGGAGTTTACGGCGGCGGTGAATGAGCATGCGTTGTCGCGGGTGCCGGTTTATGCGGGGAATCTGGACAACATCACGGGGATTGCGTTTGCGCGGGATTTATTGGGGGTTCAGGATGCGGAGGCTGGGTTATTGACGGTGGCTTCCCTGGCGCGGACGGCGCAGTTTGTGCCGGAGACGAAGAAGGTGAGTGAGTTGCTGCGGGAGATGCAGCGGGGTAAGCAGCATATGAGCATTGTGATTGATGAGTATGGCGGGGTGGCGGGGATTGTGACGATTGAGGATTTGCTGGAAGCGATTGTGGGCAATATTGAGGATGAGCATGATCTGGCGACGGATGATCCTGTGGCGGAGGAAGGGGGAACGTACCTGGTTTCGGGGAGCTTTGAGGTGAGCCGTTTGCGGGAGTTGTTTGCGGGGCCGGAGCGGGAGAGCGAAGAGGCGGGGGAAGCGGAGGAGGACTCGGCGGAGGATGAGCTTCCGGGAGTGCTGACGGCGTATGAGGCGACTACGGTGGGGGGGCTGGTGAGTGAGATTGCAGGGCATATTCCGCTGCCGGGGGAGGTGGTGGAGGATGGACCTTTGCGGCTGGAGGTGTTGCAGTCTACGGACCGGTTGGTGGAGCGGGTGCGGGTGGGGTTGCAGCGGGCGATGATGGTGACGGAGCCGGAGTAGCTGGGGTTGGCTGCTGTGCGGTAGCTGGTTAGCGATGGCGGTTTGGCGGGAGTGTGGGTACCCTTCCCCTCCCCCCTTTTTGGTCAAAGTATTTGAAACAGGGACTTTAGCCTGGTACTTTGCAACTTTTGTGGATCCGGTTCTACAACCTGGTGTCTCGCGTTTTCGGTTGGGCGGGGTTCACGGCAGCGGACTCGAGAGCCGTCGGGGGAGCGCCGTGATGCGATGATGTTGGGATGGCTTTGCGTTCTGGATTTGTATCGATTGTGGGGCGGCCGAATGCCGGGAAGTCGACGCTGCTGAATGCGTTGCTGGGGCAGAAGCTGGCGATTGTGACGCATAAGCCGCAGACGACGCGGACGCGGATCCAGGGTGTCTTGGAGTTGCCGGTCCGGAAGAAGGCGAAGGGGGATCCGGGACGGCCGGCGGCGCAGGTGGTGCTGGTGGATACGCCGGGGGTGCATAAGGGGGAGACGCAGTTGGATCGGCGGATGCTGCAGGAGGTGCAGGATGCGTTGGAGGGTCGGGATGCTGTGCTTTTTATCGTGGACGCGACCCACCGGTTGCCGGTGGGTGGGGGGAATGCGAAGAGTGATAGCGCCCCTTCGGGTGAAGACTCAAATGTGAGCTACGAGGGTACGAGCTTTGAGGGGGAGGGGTCTTCGGCGGGGAAGAAGGTGAAGACGCTGGGGCAGCATAAGA
>CAZZWG010000020.1:0-13310 GCA_964657685.1 Verrucomicrobia bacterium Tous-C9LFEB
CATCCACCAACCCCATCCGCAAAGCCTCCGCAGCCCCCACACTCTCCGCCGTAAGCACCATCCGCAACGCCGCACTCCGCCCCACCAGCCGCAACAGCCGGTAAAACCCTCCAAACCCGGGCACCAGCCCCAACTTCGCCTCCGGCAACCCAAACTGCGCCCCTTCCACCGCAACCCGGAACGAACAAGCCAGCGCCAATTCCAACCCACCGCCCAGCGCCAACCCGTTCAAACACCCAATCACCGGCTTTCCTCCACGCTCGATCGCCGAAAACACCCGTTGTCCCCGCTCCGACAGCCCCCTCCCAGAAACCGCATCCGTCTCCGCCAGCTCCCGAATATCCGCTCCAGCCGCAAAAGCCCTCTCCCCGCCACCAGTCAGCAGAACGACCCGCACACCCTCATCCGCCATCAGCTTCCGGAACACCTCTTCCAACTCGCCCAGCAACTCCGCATTCAGCGCGTTCAACGCCTTCGGCCGGTTCAGCGTTACCGTGACGACCGCTCCCACCTGCTCACAAACCAGCGTCTGCCATTCACCCACGTCGCCATCCTCCAGGGAACCCACAACCACTCGTAACCAAGCAGTGTAGGCCATGAACGATAGCCCGGTTACCTATAGATAGCGCGCCCATGCGCCTCCGGACGGTACCATGAACCTGTATGTCTACCCGGACCAGGTCGAGCGACCCGAACAAAGTCGTCGTCGTACACGGCGGAGCCCGCGACGCCTACCAGGTCGCCCAGGCGCTCTCCGAAGCCGGCCTCCTCCAGACCCTCGTCACCGACCTTTTCTGGCCTGCCGATCGTCCCTGGGCTCGCGCCTTCCTCGAACGCGTCCCCGCCGGCCTGCAATCCATGCTCCGCGCCCGCAGCAATCCCGCGGTCCCCTCAGCGCAGGTAAGGAACTGCATCTTCGCCGGCCTCAAAACACTCCTCCTCGACCGTGTCCGAAGCATCTCCTTCGACGTCCGCCGCCGCGCCATCCGCTCCGCCGATGCCACCCTCGGCCGCACCGCCGGACGCCTCGCCACCCGCCAGAACGCCGCCCTCCTCGCCTACAGCTACTTCGCCTACGACGCCTTCCGCAACTGCTCCAGCCCCGGCATCCTCTTCCAGGTCCACCCCCACCCCACCACCATCCGCCGCATCCTCTCCGAAGAACTCGCCGCCCACCCCGACTGCGCCGCCTCCCTCCAGCAAGAGTGGGAACTCGCCCTCCCCGAAGAAGATTTCCAGCACCTCGTCGCCGAACCCGCCCTCGCCTCCCGCTTCCTCTGCGCCTCCAGCTTCACCCGCCAAAGCCTCATCAACAACGGCGCCACCCCCTCTGCCATCCGCGTAGTCCCCTACGGTGTCGACCTCCAACGCTTCCACCCGGACCCCACCCGCCGCGCCGCCCCCGGCTCCAAACTGCGCCTCCTCTTTGTCGGCCGCATTAACCAGCGCAAAGGCGTCAAATACCTCCTCGAGGCCCTCCGCCTCCTCAAAACCGACCAGGTCGAACTCACCATCTGTGGCCGCGTCGTCGACGGCCTCGAACTCTTCCGCCCCTACGCCGACCGCGTCACCATCCGCCCCTCAGTTAGCCCCCAGGAACTCGAAGCCGCCTACCAGGCCGCAGATCTCTTCGTCTTCCCCTCCGTCGCCGAGGGCTTCGCCCAGGTCCTCCTCGAAGCCCTCGCCAGCGGCCTTCCCATCCTCTCCACCACCCACACCGCCGCCCCCGATCTCATCCAGGACGGCGTAGAAGGCTTCATCATCGAACCCCGCCGCCCCGACCTCCTCGCCGAGAAAATCGACTGGGCCGCCACTCACCGCGCCGAACTCGCCCAGATGGGACTGGCTGCCCGCCTCCGCGCGACACACTTCACTCCGGAGCGCTTTCGCGAAGGCATCGTAGCCGCCGTCGGCGAGTTCCTCCTCGATATGGCGGATGGGCAGGAACGCAGCACCGCGTCGGCACCCAAGGGCGCAGCATCAACGCGGGACGTGGTGATGCGGCCATGATCTACGACCTTCGGGAAGCCAGCCCCGAGCCGAACATGCGGGCAGACGTCCTGATCGTGGGTGCCGGCGCGGGCGGAATCGTCTTGGCGGTTGAACTCGCCCGGCTAGGCAAGCGTGTCACCCTTCTCGAAGCCGGTGGGAAAACGATCGAAGAATCCACCCAGGACCCTTATCGCAGCCACTTGAAGGAACGTGGGCACCGTGGAATCCACGAGGGCCGCTTCCGCGTCCATGGCGGCACTACAACGCAATGGGGCGGCCAGATTCTTGAGCTGGATGCGGCCGACTTCGAATCCCACCCCTGGATACCCGGCAGCGGCTGGCCTTTCCCCAAAACCGAACTCGCGCCCTTCTATGCCCGCGCGTTGGAACTCGAAGGCGTTGCCGGCTCCATGCTCGATGATCGTTCGGTCTGGGAAGCCCTCCATGAAACCCCGCCAACGCTCGCCGACCTCGAGCTGTACTTCTCCCGCTGGTGCCCGGAGCCCAATTTTGCGCGCCTCCACCGCCAGGTTCTGGAGCAGAGCCCTGGCATCCAGGTGTGGCTCCACGCCAACGCCGTGGAACTCCAAATGGCGGAGAGCGCTGCCACTGGCCTTCTCGCCAAGACTCACACCGGCCGCGAGGTCGTCTTCCACGCTAGCCACTACGTCTTCGCGCTCGGAGCTATTGAAAGCTCACGCTTTTTCCTGCAGCCCCGCCCCGCAGGCACTCACCCCTGGAACGAGTCAGGCCTCCTCGGCCGGCATTTCCAGGATCACATCGACTCCGACGCCGCCACGATCCGCCCCAAGAACACAGCCGCCTTCCACCAGATCTTCGATAGCGTCTTTCTCCGCGGCTATAAGTACAACCCAAAACTCCGCCTCACCCGCGAGGCCCAGCAGCAGCAGCAAACCCTTATCGCCGGCGGTACCGTCTTTTCTGTGAGCGACGCGGACGAAGCGCTCACCAGCGTAAAAACCACCGCCAAGCATCTCCTGCGCGGCCGCCTCAACCAGGTCACAGGCGAACAACTCGGCAGTCTCCTCCGCAACGCGCCCCTTGTCGCTCGGCAAAGCTACCGCTACGCCGTCCAGCACCGCAGCTTTCACCCCGCGGACGCCGACATTCGCCTCCGCGTCCATTGCGAGCAGGAGCCCCTCTCCACCAGCACCCTCACGCTGTCCGATGAACGGGACAGCCTCGGGCTTCTTCGCACAAGCATCGACTGGCGCATCTCTCCCGCCGAACTCCATACCATCCGCTGCTTCGTTCAAACTGCCCAAACCACCCTCGCACCGTTAGCCGACATCATCCCTCACCCCGACCTTCTCGCCCCGGATGACGCCTTCCTCGCCCACTGCCAGGACAGCTACCACCACATGGGCGGCATGCGCATGAGTGCCTCTCCACAAAACGGTGTCGTAGACACCAACCTGCTCCTTCACGGCACCGAAAATGTTTCCGTCTGCTCGAGCGCCGTGTTTCCCACCTCCGGGTTCTCCAACCCAACCCACACCCTGCTCGCCCTCGCCGTCCGCCTTGCGGGGCATCTTTCTTCCCACGCCTGACACATGAACCAGATCCCCCTCGCTACCACCGGCCGCACCACCTCGCAACTCGGCTTCGGCTGCTCCAGCCTCATGGGCGCCACCGGGCGCAAGGAGTCCCTCGCACTCCTCGAACACGCCTTCGACGCCGGCATCCGGCATTTTGACGTCGCTCCGATGTATGGCTACGGCGCCGCCGAAGGCTGCCTGGGAGAATTCCTCGCCCGTCATACGGCCGACGTCACTGTCACGACCAAGTACGGCATTCCGCCCCCCAGAAATAAGGGCCTCCTGCGTACCGCCCGCCGCGCCATTGGCCCTCTGCTCGCAATGGTTCCTAGTGTGAAAAGACGCCTTGCCGCCGCCGCCAACACCGTGACCGCCGCGGAGCCCAAGGCCCCGTTCACGGCCGTGGCGGCAGAAGCCTCCCTCGACCACTCTCTCGCCGAACTTCGCACCGCGCGCATCGACCTCTATTTACTCCACGAGGCAGAAGCCGCTGATCTCACCGACGATAGCCTCCTTCGCCTCCTTGAACACAGCGTCACTACCGGCAAAGTCGGCGCGTTCGGCTGCGGCTCCAGCGCCGACAAAATCTCCGCGCTTCTCACCAACAAACCCAGATACTGCCCCGTCCTGCAATTCGATTGGTCCATCCTCGACAAACCCCAACGCCCCCTGCCCGCCTTCACCCTGCACCATCGCGCCTTGACGGCCAACTTCGCCGAACTCAGTGCCGCACTCAAAAACCACACCGACGCCTGCCGGCGCTGGTCGGCGGAGGTCGGCGCAGACCTGGCGCAACCCGGTACTCTCGCCGCCCTGATGCTCAAGGCCGCGCTCGTCCTCAATCCCGGCAGCGTCATCCTTGTTTCCTCCCGCAACCGCCATCACATCACCGAGAATGTCCGCGTGGCCGGCGATACTACGCTCGCCGATCCCGCCCGCAAGCTGTACGCCGTCGCCCAACGCGAGGCCGCCACCGTTCTCCTCAGGAGCCAGTCATGATCCCTTCCCCCGCAGAGCCCGTTATCACACGCGAGAACGCTGACGATCTCACCCAACGGCAAACCACAATGAACATCCTGTCCTACGTTCATCTGCGAAACATCTACCGCTCCACTGGGGTGGGACGTGTTGCGCGCGAATTGACCGAGCACCTCGCCGTTCTCCCGAACACCCACGTCGAGGTGCTTGCCGACCCGCACGATCATGCCAATATCGTTCATAAAGTCGGCGCGCCGTGGACCGATTATCACTATCACTTTTTCAAGCACGACACCTCCCGCCAGCAGGCCCTTTGGTTTCTTACCGGCTCGCCCAAAGCCGAGGACTACTGGCCCGAAACCGACATTGTGTACTGCACCGCCGAGTCATACGTTCCTGTTCGAAAAGCGAAGCTTGCCGTATCCTGCCACGACGCCCAGCACTTCGAGCCCGGCGTCCATCGCGTCACCCCTTGGCTTATGAAGCAGCGCGTCAAGTGGAAGCTGCTGTTCGATCGTCTCGCAAAGAAGGCCGACATGTTCCACATGATTTCGCAGTACTCCGCCGATCGCACAGCGCATTTCTTCCCGCGCATCGCCGATCGCCTGCGCGTCATCCCAAATGCCGCCTCCGCAAGCTTCTTCAACCCGCCTACGGCGATCGGCAAGCAGCGCCTGGTAGATCTTGGTGTGGCGGACAAGCCCTACATTCTGGTTCCGGGTGGCCTCCAGCACCGTAAGAACGCCGACCTCATCCTTGAAGCCTGGCCTCACATCCACCGCCGCAATCCGGACCTCACCCTGGTTGTGATCAATCATCCTCACCCGATGTACATGGAGCGCGCGAAGGCACTTGGACCCTCCTTTGTCCTCGGCGGTTTTCAGGAGGAGCAGCAGCTCGTTGCGCTCTACAACGGTGCGCAGCTTGTATGGTTTCCAACCCGCTACGATGGCTTCGGCATGCCCGTGATCGAGGCGATGGCCTGCGGCACACCGGTCATCAGCTCCAACACCACCGGAATCCCCGAGGTGGCCGGGGATGCCGCGCTTCTGCTCTCGCCCGACAAAATGGATGACCACATCGAGGCGATTACAGGGCTGCTCGCTGACGCTCCGGCCCGCGCGCACTACAGCGAGGCGGGTCGACAGCGTGCCTCGCGGTACACCTGGGCGAACTCCGCAAAGCAGATGGCCGAAGAGTTCCGCAAGCTGACTTAAATGGTGTGGAGAGAAGCCTTAAGCTAAATCCCGGCTACCTGGGGCTCACCTTCCACCTGCTCTTTGTCTTCAACCTCGGCCGGCGTGACAACCGGAGGATCCGTGCGGCGGGGGAAGAGTCTGTCGCGAAGGCGTAGCGCAGGCAGTTCCACGAGCTTGGTGAATGCCGCCCCTACCCCGATGCCTGTGACCACGGGTACCAGGCCGATCCATACGGCGGCAAGCCCATGCGGAAGACGTCCGGCCATCAGGACCGAGGGCGCAATGACCGCGACATGCCAGAGATAAATGCCATACGAGTAGACGCCGATCCATGCAACCAGCCGGTACACAGCGGAGCGCCGGCGGGTCGGGTCCGGGCGGTATAGAAGCATCAGCAGCGTGATTCCCAGCAGGTCCGCCATGTCCCAACCGAGGGAGGCCGCCCATGGCGTATCGGGCTGGAAACGAAAGAAAACGACAGCCGCCACTAGCGCTGTCAGCCACGTCCAGCGGCGCTGCTGCCACCGCCGGAACATCTCCGGACGGTAATGAAAGGCCATGGCCAGCAAAACTCCATAGAGTATGCCCTCGATGCGGGTATGGGTGCGGTTCACCACGTTAAAGCCGTGCTCAATGAGCACCAAGCGGCTTAGTACGACGAAGACGCAGACTCCTGCCAGAAACATACCCAGCGCACGCACCCGCACCCGCCAGCGTGCGGCTACGCCGAGGCACAGCACCAGCAGAAGGTAGGCGTGCTCCTCAACGGCGAGGCTCCAGGTATGGGGGATCCCGCCGGTATAGTTCTGGATATTGAGCAGGTTGCCCCAGAGATCGTGCAGACTGCGGTGACGGGTCATCAGCACTAAGGCGAGAAAGACATAATACTGTGGCCAGATTTTGAAGCCGCGCCGGATGAGAAAGCGTTTGCTGTCAATGCGGTTTTTTAGCTGCCACTCCTTGATCAGCAGACCGCCTACAAGAAAACCGCTCAGCACAAAGAAGACGTCCACACCCGCCCATCCAAAATTGGGAAAGCCGAGAATCCGTAGAGGGTAGGACATCCAGTGAACCGGCGCATGGAAATCCAGGACCATAAGGATGGCAAGGCCGCGAATAAAGTCCAGCTCGATTGCACGTCCGGAATGGGCGGATGCGTCCGTAGGTCCGTCGTTTCGCAGAACGTCTGCTTCGCGCATGAAGGCCGATTCTCGATCCCCTACCGAAAGCTCCGCCGGACTTCTCTCCGTCAACATGCTTGAGCCCTCAAAAAAGAAGTGCGTTCAGCGGACAGAAGCGAATGGGCGACCTTCCTGCTTTCGAAATTGTAGCGCGGTAAAGACGCTTCCGAACGTTACGATTGTGTGATCAATATTGCGAAGATGACTAGACGAATAGACGAAAGTGGCAGCCATGCGAGTATTGCAATCGGCCGCGACCTGTGAAAGCGTAACCCCATTTTCCACTCGGACGTGACCATCGCCGCCCGTAAGCTTTTCCGCAAGCGACAAACTTCCAGGCAGCTACAATCGTGAGCGTGCCGCAACCTGTACTTGTCGTTCATGGCGGGGCCTGGGCTATTCCAGACGATGCTGTCGCTGATCACCTTCATGGGGTCCGCTCTGCGGTTTCTGCCGGCTGGGCTGTTTTATCAAAAGGCGGCTCCGCGCTCGACGCCGTAGAAGCCGCACTCACCGTCCTGGAAGACGACGACACGTTTGATGCGGGCCGCGGCTCGTTCCTCACCCGAGACGGGCGGGTTCAACTCGACGCCCTCCTTATGAGCGGCCATGATCTTCGCGCCGGCGGCGTCGCATGCGTGGAGCGACTTCGTAACCCGATTCAGGCTGCTCGCCTCGTTCTGGAGCGCTCGCCGCATGTCTACTTTGTGGGCGAAGGCGCGGAAGCTTTCGCCGCAGAGCAAGGTATGCCGCTCGTCGAAAATGCCGAACTCGTCATCCCTCGCGAGCGCACACGTCTCGAGGCCTTCCAGCGGGCGCAGGCCGCCGGCATCCCCGATCTCACCTTCGCCGGTTCTCCCGCGCCCAGGCCCGCCGCATCCTTGGCAAGCTCCGCCATCGATCCCTCGCTGGATCAAGCTGCCCTGGAAGAGGAGGTCAGGCACGGCCTGCCTCTGGAGGTGCAGGTTACAGACCCCACGCTTCACTCCCACGACACCGTGGGTGCCCTCGCGCTCGATGCCGAGGGCAACCTCGCCGCCGGGACCTCGACCGGAGGCACGTTGAGCAAGGCCCCTGGCCGTGTCGGCGACTCCTCCCTGATTGGGTGCGGCTGCTACGCCGATAACGCTTCGGCAGCGGTCTCGCTAACAGGATGGGGGGAACCCATCATGAAGCTTGTCCTGGGCAAGTGGGCCGTAGATCGCGTCGCCGCCGGCAATACACCCCAGCATGCCGCACAATCCGCCATCGACTACCTCTTCGCGCGACTGCAGGGCCATGGCGGCATGATTCTGCTCGGCCCCAACGGCGCAATCGGCATCGCGCACAACACCCCACGCATGGCCTGGGGCTATGCAAATGCCCATGGGCAGGAAGCTGGGATTGTGCGGTAAAGAGCGCTTCGCTCCTCCAAAGCTGTGCACCGGCGGCCCGCGCACCTTTCACGCCGCAAGCAATCATGGTGGCTTTGTCCTGCATCCAACCGCCTGTTCGGGTTCACCCCACAGGAGCTACCTCATGAAACGCCTCTCTTTCTGGATTACGATCGCTGCCGGCGCGACTGCCGCCTACCTGATGTACCGTCGCGGTGAGTCCCTTCCCAGCATTGCCAAGAGTGCGATGACAAACCCTATCGGCACCTTCGCCTCAGAAGTGAAGCAGGCACTTTAGAACGGGGAATCAGTAGACTCGTGATCTTCCTAAGAGGCGGTCGCCATCTATCCTGAACGTAGTGTGACCGCCGAACTCTTCTCCGACCCATCGGATCAAGCGAACCTCCGAAGGCCGCTCAGCCCGGAACAGGCCGACAGGCTACCGCGCCTTCATCGACTTCTGCTCGGCTACTACGGGGCGCCTCCCCCGCGGGAGCCGTGGGATCCGCTGACTCAGTTCATCTATTCACTTCTGAGCTCCAGAACCAAAACACCGCAAGCCCATCAGGTGATGCGGGACCTGGAGCGCGCCTTTCCAGGTGCGAAACCGGGTGCTTGGGAACCGCTTCTGGATGCAAACCTCTCGGATCTCGAACGAGCCATCTCCGTTGTCACCTTTCCCGAGCTCAAAGCGCCGCGCCTGAAGTCCGCCCTGCAGCAAATCTCCGCCCGCACGGGTGCGCTTTCGCTCGACTTCCTGGCTCGTTACCGCACGGAGAAGATTCGTGACTGGCTGGAGCAATTCGACGGGGTGGGGCCGCAAGTCTCCGCGGCCGTGGTCAACTTCTCAACACTTCGCCGCCGCGCTCTCTCCATCGATGCAAATCACCTTCGGGTGGTTCAACGCCTCTGCATCGTGCCGCGCGCTGACGCGGCTCTCACCGAGGAGCGTCTCATGCGCCTCGCTCCAGAGACCTGGGACGCAACCATGCTCGACGAACACCATAGCCTGGTGAAACAGCACGGCCAGACCTTGTGCACCTTTGACGCCCCGCGATGCTCCGAGTGCCCTTTGCTCAGGCTATGTCCTACTGGCCAGCGCAACGCCGCCGGCGTTCTGGAGAGCCTTGGGTCGGGAACCGAAACAACAAAGCTCTAGAGACATTCCCCCTGCACTTCCAAACCTTGTTGGAGCCAGGCCGGAGGATGTGTGCGAACATCTGCTGTCACGGGGCAGTCACAGGCACAACCGGGGCACGTCCAGTGGCCCTCAGGGCATCGGTTCATCTCGTCGGCAAACATTAAAGTGTAGCAATCGGCACAGCGTGCCATGGGAGCAGGGTTCATCAGCAAGTGAACTTTCCTTTCGCGTCTGCTCTACCTTCCGCTATCTCGACGGTTTCAGCCAGTCAACTTTCGTCGCATTACTCCTGTGCGTTCCCCAACTACACCACTAGGGTGCAGACCCTGCGGCGCCCTCGTAGATCTCGTTTCCTGAAGTCTTCCGGTGCACGATCTGGTTTGCGTCGGGAACACCGGAAAATTCATTCTCACGCACAATCCACACGGCATGAGGCGCTCCCGCATTGTGCCCAGCCGTTTCCGTAATCACGCCAAGCCCCACCCCCACGCAAAGATTGCGTTGGATCCGCATCGAATCCGTATTGTTGTCATCGCTCCAGGCCTGGACAATGCACGCCGCCTTCGGATCCGGGGGCCCTTCACTCAGCACCGTGTTGGCTTCGATCACCGACGTATGTCCACCGGCCAGGGAAGGCGCTAAGATCGCCGCTTGACCGGCAAGAGAGACCGTGAAACGCAGGCTGTTCCCAAAGACACGCACCGAGTTGGTGTAATTGCCGAAATGAAAGACCCCGTTTGTTACCGTATTGTGCGACAGGTCAAGGCCCCCCTCGCCCTCCGACGCGAACGCCGTGCACAAAGTCCCGCAGCTAAGCGTATTCCCTGTGATCGTCAAGTTGGCGTGCGGCGCCGGATTCCCGTTGCGATGCTTGATTAGCACCAACGCCAGTGCCGGGCCCTTTGCATCCGCATACGCAAAGTTGCCGGAGAAAACCGCGTCAACGCTCTCCATCTGCGCGGAATAGCATCCGTTCCCACACGCCTGCGCCACATTGCCCGTGAACAGATTGCGCACGCCGCCCTCCGTGTCAAAGCACACGTCGCTGCAGATATCTGCGCTGTTCCCACTTACCGTCACGTTGAAACCCATCGATCCCCAGACGCACGCGCCGCCCGCCGCATAGCACTGATTCCCAGTAATACTCAGGTCACCCGCACCCGTAACCGCGTCCGCGCCACCCCAGCCGATGTTGCCGTCGCCTCCCCACCACTCGATCCCGTGACCGGTACCCCGAAACCGATTGTTCGCCACCGTCCCCCGCACAACGTAGAGCAGGTACGCGCCGATCGGGCCGCCCCCCTTGAGGAACTCGCTGCTGTTTCCGGTCAGTGTGACATCGGTCGTCCGGCTCGCCTCGCCACCTGTGTTGTGCGTGTTGAACAGCGCCATGTTGACCAGATGGTTGTCACTCGCGATCACCCGCGCGCTGCGGGTTGCCGTAAGAAGATATCCGCCCACAAGTCCCTGCACGGTCACATCGCAACCTCGAACGCTGATGTCCTCTGCGCCCTCGGCCACGAACAAATCCACCGCCTTATCCAAGCTGATCGGGGCATCGCATCGCACTTCGTTGTGCCCCTTTAAATGCACAGTGGCCTGCCCCACGGAGAGCGGCGCATCGATCCGCAAACTCTGCCCAATATTTAGCGTGATCTCCCCTTCCAGCCTTGCTGCCCGGTCCAGCACAAGAGTTCCCGGCTGCGCTCCTAGATGCGCCTGCTGGGCGGCAAGGAGAACCCTCGCATCGCCAACTCCCTGACCAAAGCTGCCGGGGACAAACAGCAGGATCGCTGCGAGGGGTAGGCAGCGCGGAAAGACCTCGCTCAGCGCGCCGCGCTTACCCACGCAGCCCTGACCTTAGTAAAGCGCTCTGCTCAATCTGCTGCAGAAGATCACCAACATTCTCATAAACCTCAACGCAGCCGGCACTGAAGAGCTCCTCGCGCGACCACCCCCCCGTCATCACGCCAATCGTTCGGATCCCGGCCTTCCCCGCACTCTCGGCGTCATACGGCGTGTCACCCAGGGCGATGCACTCCGTCGGCGGGAGGCCAAGCTTCTTAAGAGCGGCAGCAAAGATGTCGGGGTGCGGTTTTGCGCGATCCGTATCGTCTGCCGTCGCTTTCTCGTCGATCAGGTCCGCTGCGCCGGTCAACCCCAGCAGGACTTCGAGATCATCCTTCTTTGACGACGTCGCGATAGCCACCTTGATGCCGGCCGAACGCACTCGCAGCAGAAGATCGCGCACACCCGGTATCGCTTCCACCTGCTGCCGGAGCCCATTCTGAAACACAAACTTCCGGTAAGCCTTCAGCGGCTCCTCCACCGCCGGCCGCTTCCACCACGGAACAAACACCGGGATCAACTCATCCCCACCCTTGCCGATTTGTCGCCGAAGATCTTCCAATTCCAGCTTCAATCCCATCGCTTCAAAGGCAAGTCGCCACGCCTCCGCATGCAGCCAATTGCTTTGAACCAATGTTCCATCGATATCGCACAACAGCGCTTTCGCCATACAAACCTCACCAACCTCAGATGCATACTCCCGGAGCGACTTTCAGGAAGGCTCACTAAGCATCCGAAAGCGGCGCTCCTCGCCCATAATGGTGCTGTGCTTCCCAGCATCCTCAGTCCCGTAAGGCTTACCGGCCATCACGTCGACCTCGTCCCGCTAGCCCCGGAACACAGCGATGCGCTCGTCCGCGCCGTGCAGGACGGCAACCTCCACGAGCTCTGGTACACCACCGCACCCGCGCCCGGGGAGATGCAGGGCGAAATCGACCGTCGCCTCGCCCTGCGCCGCGCCGGGTCCATGCTGCCCTTCACCGTCGTTGACCCCGCTAGCGGCGAACCCGTCGGCATGACGACGTACATGAACATCGACAGCGTCAACCGCAGGGTCGAGATCGGCTCAACGTGGTATGCCGAGCGCGTCCAGCGCACCGCGCTCAATACCGAGGCCAAACTCCTTCTCCTGACCCATGCCTTCGACACCCTCGGCTGCCTCGCCGTCGAGTTCCGCACTCACTTCCTCAATCAACAAAGCCGCCGCGCCATTGAGCGCCTCGGCGCAAAACTAGACGGCATTCTGCGCGCGCATGCGATCGCGAAAAACGGCTCCATCCGCGATACCTGCGTGTACTCCATCACCGCCCCGGAGTGGCCCGCTGTCCGCTCGCATCTGCAGTGGCAGCTCAGAAGACCGCGATGAAGCGCCCCATGTCATCTCACCAGCCGGAGATCTTATGCAGACATTGACGCAGCTGAACGAAGAGTTCGCCCTTCCGGATATCCTCGCATTTGATGAAGTTCACCCCGGCATGCCGCGCGCCCGTATCACCACGCCGGTATGCAACGCTGAACTCTTTCTTCAGGGTGCGCACCTGACCCAGTGGCAGCCCGCCGGCCACCAACCGGCACTCTTCCTGTCAGATCGCTCCGCCTTTACTCCGGGTAAGGCAATCCGCGGCGGCATTCCGATCATCTTTCCGTGGTTCGGCGCATCCGAAACGTCCCCCGTGCACCCTCCGCGAGGTTCAGCCTCGCACGGCTTTGCGCGCATCCTGCCTTGGACTCTGCGCTTCGTTGCGCTGGCTGGAGACGATCTTCACCTCTCCCTGACCCTCGACGCCGGCGGCCGTCCACAGGCTCCGGGCTTCGACTCCGTTCAACTCGGGGTGGACCTTAACTTAGGCGCCACTCTCACCGTGCGCCTGAGCGTCGTCAATGCGGCCATGGGCCCAAACCCAACACCCTTTCACTACGAAGAGGCCCTCCATGCATACCTTCATATCGGCGACATCCATCAGGTGTCCGTCGAAGGTCTCGCCGGCACGGAGTATCTCGACAAAACTGATCAGTTTCGACGCAAAACTCAGACTGAG
>CAZZWG010000020.1:13410-30111 GCA_964657685.1 Verrucomicrobia bacterium Tous-C9LFEB
CTTGTCGCCCTACCGCAACGTGAGCTGCGCGGCCTCGGCCAGCGTCAGGCGCTGCGGGACCAACGCAATCTCCGTCCGCCGCACATCCTGGTCACGGGTCAACGTCTTCAGCAGCAGAATCTTCCCTTGCATATGCACCACGATCCGGTCAGACTTCCAGTGCTCCGCGTCCACCGGCGTACGTTCCAGCTGAAACGCTCCGCCCTGCTCGATACGTCCCAAAAACCCGAAGCCAAATACCACCGGCTGACCGATGGTTGCATCGAGCTTGCAAAGCCGGTCCATCGGCTCCCGCAGAGATACCGTGCCGACCATCGCATGCGCCACGCGCTCTTCATAGGACGATGGCTGAAATGCCGGGTTAGGACGGAATGTAAAACGGTCGCATCCATCCTGCTGGCCCGCCGGCGTCAGCAGAAACGCTTTTGGCAAAAGGCTTAGTAACTGCGCAGCATGGGTCTCATCCCCCCGGTGCGCCTGGTTCTCCGCCCGAAATGCCGCCGGATCCCGTACCAGCCCGGCAATTCGGTCCGCCTCAGCCTTCGTCTCCGCGGCCGTAAGCCCGCGCCCGTCAATGCCCACCAGCCGATGCAGCGGCCCATCGTCCGTTTCCACCACCTTCTCCCGCCACAGATGCCCGCCCGTTCGGGTCGAACGCTCCTCGGCAAGGTACCTGTAATGGACATCCTGCCCGCGCGCCCCAAACTCGATCGACGCCATCTTCCCGACCAGCGTCGGATCCTGCGCCCAGGCTGTCGCACTTACCAGCCCTCCCCCCAGGATGGCCAGCCTTAGCCATAACCCCGGACACAAGCCACACGTTACTGCTCTCCGTCTCGTCAGTGTCCATCTCCTCCACCGTGGGATGCCGACGCCCGCACCTACGACCAGATGACGACAGCACCGCAAGAGAGTTGGACCGCAGGGGCTGGGTCCGGGATGACTGGTGTCCGTCACGCAGGCCCTTGTACTGCTTCCGGAAGTCGAACGGCGGGCTGCAGACTCTGCCGACGTTGTTTACAAGCTCTACATGGCAGCTCTTGAACAAACTACTGGTGCGCGCGAAGAAGTCGCTGATCATGGTGTTGCTGAAGATCGCATCGTCATCCCGCCTTCGGCACCATCGCGGCTCTTACACCTTGCCCCATCGCATTACCCTTAATAGTGCATGCTCATCCTCGCCTCCGCCTCCCCGCGCCGCCGTGATCTGCTCACCCAGATCGCTCTGCCGCACACAGTCAGGCCCGCACATATCGACGAAACCCTTTACGAAAACGAGGATCCCCTCGCCTACGTTCGCCGCCTGGCCTTCCAGAAGGCCGCCTGCATCGCCGAAGCAGAACCACATGGCACAATCCTCGCCGCCGACACCACCGTCGTCCTCGACAGCCGGATCCTGAACAAGCCCGCCAACCTCAACGAAGCTCTTCACATGCTCAACGCCCTCGCTGGCCGTACGCACCATGTCCACACCGGCATCGCTGTCGTCCATGCCGGCAACACTAGGACCCACGTCGAGACCACCGCCGTCACCTTCACCGGCATCCCCGACACCGAACTCACAGCCTATCTCGCGACAGGCGACTCCCTCGACAAAGCCGGCGCCTACGGCATCCAGGGCTACGCTGCACGCTGGATCTCCCGCATCGAAGGCGACTTCTTCAACGTGGTCGGGCTTCCTCTCGCAGCGACGCTCAGGCTCTTGCGTGAGGCAGGAGCGTACCAACCCGAAGGCCGTCCTGAGTCACCTTACGCGCTGGATGCAGGCGCTTAGATCGCCAACTGTGTCCAAAAAGCCACACTACGCCATCTGGGGCAGGGTGTAGCCTTTGTCTTGTCGCGCTCCGGCGCTATGTAGGTTCGACGCTGGCAATGGACTTCCAACTCGAATGCACCTTAGAGGCGCCGCTCAGCTTCTGCGGGATCGGCCTCCACTCCGGCGCACCTGCCAACCTCCGGCTTATTCCCGCCCCGGCCGGCTCTGGTATCGTCTTCCGCCGCTCCGATCTGGAGAATTACGAGATCCCCGCCACCGGCCGCAACGTCGCGAAGGTCTCCTACGCGACAAGCCTCATGCGCCAGGGCGTCCTGATCTCCACCACGGAGCACCTGCTAAGTGCGCTGATCGGCCTCGGCGTCGACAATGTTATCTGCGAAATCGATAACCTCGAGGTCCCCATCCTCGACGGCTCCGCGCAGCCCTATGTCGCCGCAATCCAATCTGTCGGCCTCAAGCAGCAACGCCGCAAACGTGAATATCTTCGCATCCTGAAGCCGGTCGAGGTCCGCGAAGGCGAAGGTCCCGACTCCAAATTCATCGGCGTCTATCCTGGCGACGGTTACTCCATCGATTACACCATCGACTTTCCCGCGCCCATCGGCCGCGACCGCTTCACCGGTGACCTCGAGGCCGGTGCCTATGCCCATCTCATCGCCCCTGCACGCACCTTCGGCTTCCGCGAAGATGAAGCCATGCTGCGCAATATGGGCCTGATTCGCGGCGCCTCAGAAGCCTCTGCCATCATCATCGGCCAGGGTCGCATCCAAAATGGTCCGCTGCGCTACCCAGACGAGTTCGTCCGCCACAAAGTGCTTGACCTTATCGGCGATCTCGCCCTTGCCGGACGCCGCCTTTGGGGTTCCGTCGTCGCCCATCGCGCCGGGCACGCGATGCATACTGCACTCGTGCAACGCCTGCTTCGCGATCGCAGTGCGTGGGAACTGGCTACCATGGCCCACCCGCGTCCTCTGCCGCAACCCGCTCGATCCGCTCTGAGCCCTCAGGTAAACACCCGCCCTGCCTGGGCTGCCGCCTGATCCGCGCCCATGCGTGCGGCCATCGCCCTCGGCTCCAACCTCCCCTCGCGCTTCGGCGACCCACCTGCCAACCTTCGGGAAGCACTTCTACGACTTAGAGACCTCGGTCAGGTCACCGCCATATCCTCGTTCCGCCAGACCGATCCGGTGGGGTACACCGGCCAGCCCCGCTTCACCAACGCCGCGGCTCTTCTCGAAACTCACCTCGACGCGCTCGATTTGCTCCGCTCCCTCCTGGCCGTCGAGCAGGGCATGGGTCGTATTCGGGCCGCGGATGCTCCTCCCAAGGGTCCCCGCACTATCGACCTCGACCTGTTGCTCTACGAGAACGACGGTGGCCAGAGCCTCATCACCCACCTTCCCGAACTCATCCTCCCTCACCCCGAGATGCAGAACCGTTGGTTCGTCTTAGAGCCCCTGGCTGAGATCGCTCCAGCCTGGCACCATCCGGTGCTCGGCGCTTCCGTGGCTGAACTGCTAGAACGCCTCGAAGATCTTACCTAGCGGAGTTTCACAACCGCCTCACGCCCTTGCTCATCCCGGAAGCGCACCTGCTTCGACGTCATAGCCTCCACTCGCGCTCCCGGAAGCGCCAACGCCTGCGGCGCCGGATACCCACGCGCCAGGCAGGCCAGGTAATGTATGCACTTCAGCACATCGGGAGCCCCGACCGGCTGCTCATGCTGCACGATGTTCAAGTACATCGGTGACCTGTCGTTCTCAATCAGTACGTCATTGTCGTAGTTGATGAAGATCTGCGCTCCCCCTTCGACCACGCCATCCCTCGCCAGCGAGGCAATAGGGTCCCGCACAAAGATCCGCTCCCGGTTCACAAACACGAACCAGAAGGCAACCACCAGCGCCACAAAAACCAGCTTCTTCACCCAGGTCTCCTCGACGGAAGGCCGCCGCACCCCCGAACAGGCTACCGCTTACCCTTGTCCTCGTGGTAATCCTGCTCCGTATTGATCGCCCAGACCGCCGCCCTGTCCACATGTCCCACCGCTATGCCATCCACCACCGCCATCGCGGTCAGCATCGAGTGGTCCTGATTGTTGTACTTGTGCATCCCATTGCGCCCGATGAGAAAAAGATTCTCGAAGCCGTCCACCCAACTCCGCAACTCCTCAAACCGGTCATAGGTCCCGAAGTACGCAGGGTAGGTCTTTGGCACGCGCACCACATGCGCATCCAGCACCTCGGCCGTTTTCAGGATGCCGATCTTCTCCAGCTCACCCGCAGCAAACCGTTTCATCTCCTCGTCCGGCATCGTCCACAGCGCGTCGCCCTCGTAGCAGAAGTACTCTAGTCCCAGCCAGACCGTTCCCGGATCAGCCACCATATACGGGCTCCAATTGTTAAAGATCTGCAAACGCCCCAACTGCACATCCGGCTCCTGGATGTAGATCCATGTGTCCTTGATCAAACGCGATCCATTCCCATCCTTGGAGGGCTCCTGCACCTCAAGCCGGTTCGCCAGAAGCCCCACCGTGATGAAATCCCGGTATTGCAACCCCTCACTCACCGTCGTCACATTCGCCGGCACCCCTACGCCGCCTGCATCCATCGCCCGTGTCAAATCCTTCATCGGCATCGTCGAGAGGAAGAAGTCTCCCTCAAAACGCCGTCGCTCCCCCGCCGTATTTACCGCCTCCACTGCGGTCACATTCCCGGGTACACCACGCTCAGCACCGTCTGGATCAGACGTAATCCGGTCGACAGTCCAACCCATATGAATCTCACCGCCACCTGACACCACCTTGTCCGCTACGTGCTCCCAGAGTTGCCCCGGCCCAAACTTTGGGTAAAGGAAGCGCTCGATCAGTGACGTATTCGTTTTCTTTTGCGCCACATCCTGCGCCGTACCCCTCTTATCGGCAGATAGCCTCGGAATCTTTAGTGCTTTCCGAAAGAAGTGTCGGAGAGCCGCCGTCAGGCTCAGACCCTTGATCCGCTGCGCGCCCCACTCGGCCGAGATCTGCTCACAGGGCACACCCCACACCTTCTCCGTGTAGCTCTTGAAGAAGGTCAGGTAAAGCTCCCGCCCAAATCGGTTGATCAGGAAGTCTTCGAGACTCCGCTCCGGCCGCCGTGGTCGCAAGCGCGCCACAATGTAGCTGAACCCGATACGCACCATCCGTGCGAGCCCAAGATTACGAATCGTTTCGCCGGTGAGCTTGATCGGGTACTCGAAGAAGCGCCGCAAGTAGTAAATCCGGCTCTGCCGGGGTCGTACCAGCATGACGTGATCTGCGTCCTCCGGCTCTGGCGCCTCCACCACAACGGTTTCGCTCTGCCTTTCCCCAAGAGCCGCTTCGTCCGAGCCGTCCATCTGCTCCGGGTCCGTCTCCACCGTTGTTAAAGGCCCCATTCCCCGCAACGGAGGATGCTCCGGCGACGCCGCTGGTACCTCCACAATCCGCCGCTTGCCCTGATAGGTAATCTCCACCGGTGCCGGGTCGTTGCTTCCGCCGCCCTCAACCGCGGGCGGCATGAGTTCCATCCACCACTGCATTACCCGGTCACTTTTCGAGAAGAAGCGGTGCCCGCCGATATCCATCCGATTGCCCTTGTACCGGATCGTGCGGGAGATCCCCCCGATCTCTCCCGATGCGTCCAACACAATCGGTTGCACATCCGTCCGGCGCAACAACTCCAGCGCCGCCGTCAGGCCTGCTGGTCCCGCTCCAATAATGATTGCGCGACGCGCCAAGCCTCGTTACTCCTCACAGACTGCGCCCGGAATGCGCCGAAAGATCAGACTACCGTACCTCATCGGCAAGACCGCGCCTGGCAAAAAGATAGCCGGAGCAGGCAAGCTCCGGCCATGTTGACCACCTACTGACGCGTCAGGCACCCACCGTCTCCAGGGCCACGGCAGGTACACGGTCCGGTGTTGTGAAATCCAGAGCGCCCGACCTGTCAACGTCCACGACCACACGGTCCCCGTGCAGCACGCGCCCATCCAGGATCCGCATCGCCAACGGATCCTGCACCAGCCTTTGGATTGCCCGCTTCAGGGGCCGCGCTCCGTAGGCGCGGTCATACCCGGCCTGGAAAATCGCTTCCTTCGCAGCGTCCGTCAGATCCAGCGTCATGCGCCTGTCTGTTAGCAGCTTGCGGAGATCGTTCAAGCGCAGCTCCACTATATGCGTGAGTTGCGCGTCACGAAGCGGATGGAACACCACAGTATCGTCCACGCGGTTCAGGAACTCCGGCCGGAAGTGCTTCCGTAACTCGCTTAGAACACGTTCCTTGGCCTCGTGAAAGCCTTCCTCACTGTCAGCCCATGCCGTCGCAAGCTGGCCCGCGCCGATGTTCGATGTCATGATCAGCACGGTGTTCTTGAAATCTACCGTCCGTCCCTTCGCGTCTGTCAGGCGCCCGTCGTCGAGCACCTGCAGCAGTACATTGAAGACATCCGGATGTGCCTTTTCAATCTCGTCAAAGAGGACCACCGCGTAAGGCCGCCGCCGGATAGCCTCCGTCAACTGCCCTCCTTCGTCAAACCCAACATACCCCGGAGGCGCGCCGATCAGCCGCGCTACGGCGTGCTTCTCCATGTACTCACTCATGTCGATGCGCACCATCGCCTGTTCGTCATCGAACAGGAACTCCGCCAGCGCGCGCGCCGTCTCCGTTTTACCCATCCCCGTCGGACCGAGGAAGATGAAGCTCCCGATCGGCCGCTTCGGATCGCTCAACCCGGCGCGCGATCGCCGAATCGCATTCGCTACCGCTGTCAGCGCCTCGTCTTGACCCACAACCCGCTGCCTTAGCCGGGCTTCCATCTCCGTCAGCTTCTGCACCTCGCCTTCAAGCATTTTGCTGATTGGGATCCCGGTCCACTTGGAGACAATCTTCGCAATATCCTCCTCGTCAACCTCCTCCTTCAGCATCCGGCTCACGCCCTTGCCGGCCTTTGAAGCCGCGACGCCGCTGTCCTGCGTAGTCGTCAACGCATGCAGCTGACGCTCTGCTGCCGGGATCTCGCCGTACTGCAACTCCGCCGCACGTTGCAGGTCACCCTTGCGCGTTGCCTCCTGCATGTCGAACCGAAGCCGTTCCAGCCGCTCCTTGATCGACGCGATCTCGCCGATGGCCCCGCGTTCCTTCTGCCAGCGCGCTCGCAGACCAGCAGCCTCTTCCTGCACCTCGGCCAACTCCCGTTCCACCGCGTGCAGCCGCTCCTGCGAGTTCGCATCGTTTTCCCGGCTCAGCGCCGCCTTCTCAATCTCCAGCGAAACTGCGCGCCGCTCCAGGTCGTCAATCTCCACCGGTACGCTGCCGATCTGGATCGCCAGCGCCGCCGCAGCCTCATCGACGAGGTCGATCGCCTTGTCCGGCAGAAATCGGTCTGAGATATAGCGGTGGCTCAACTCCGCCGCTGCCACAATCGCCGAATCCTTGATCCGCACCTTGTGGTGCGTCTCGTACCGCTCCCGCAAACCACGCAAAATCGCAATCGTATCCTCTACATTCGGCTCGCCCACAAACACAATCTGGAAGCGCCGCTCCAGCGCCGCATCTTTCTCAATGTGCTTGCGGTACTCGTTCAGCGTGGTCGCCCCGATTGCCCGCAACTCCCCACGAGCCAGCGCCGGCTTCAGCATATTGCTGGCATCCATTGCCCCTTCCGCCGCGCCCGCCCCCACCAGCGTGTGCAATTCGTCGATGAACAGAATGACCTGCCCGTTGGACTCCTCAATCTCCTTGAGCACCGCCTTCAGTCTGTCTTCAAATTCGCCCCGGAACTTGGCGCCAGCCAGCATCGATCCAAGGTCCAGGGAGATCACCCGTTTATCCCGCAGAATCTCCGGCACATCCCCCGAGAAAATCCGCCGAGCCAGACCCTCCACGATCGCCGTCTTGCCTACACCAGGCTCCCCAATCAACACCGGATTATTCTTCGTCCGACGGCTCAGTACCTGGATTACGCGCCGAATCTCCTCATCGCGTCCAATCACAGGGTCGAGCTTCCCTCGCCGCGCGAGATCCGTCAGATCCTTCGCATACTTGGCCAGCGCCTGAAACTTGCCCTCAGGATTCTGATCTGTCACCCGCTGAGACCCGCGTACCGCCTGCAAAGCCTTCAGGATTGCCGCATGATCCGCTCCCTGGGCAGCCAGGGCGAGCGCTACGGGTTCTCCTTTGTGCGCCGCCAGCGCCAGTAGAAGGTGTTCCGTGGAGACATAATCATCTTTGAAGTTCTCCGCCTCGCGAAATGCACCATCCATCACCTTGCTCAGCGCCCCACCCATCCCAGGCTGCTGGCTCCCACCCTGCACCTTGGGCAGTTTAGACATCGCGCCGTTCATTTGCGCAAGTAACTGCTGCACTGGAACCCCGACCTTCTCCAGCACTGGCAGGACGACCCCCTCCTTATCCTCCAGCAGGGCCGCCATCAGATGAACCGGCAACACCTCAGGATTTCCATGCTCCGCCGCCATCCCCGCAGCACTCTGTAACGCCTCTGCCGATTTCACCGTCAGCTTGTCCCACTTGATCGCCATACGCAGACTCCTCGCCACCGACACCCGGTAGCTACAGTTTAGACGCACATGAGCAGATCGCGATACAAAAATCTGATAAGGTTGAACTCACCCTTTGGTCACAAAAAAGAGCCTGCCGCGGTATGGGCAGGCTCTCTTTGCGTCCTGATGGGATTAATATGTCGTACGAACCTCAGGTTCGCGCGCCCAAACGCGCCCCGCGGCTGCTGCCGTCAAGAACCCAGCAGTGTCACCACCCAGCAACACGCCTGCGTCCGGCTTCGCGCCGGCTTTATCCAGCAGCGCCTTGGCACCTGCAGTCGCGCCAATCACCTTGAGGTGTGCGAAAGCATCGTGCACAAAGCCGACAGCCGCTGCCTCGTCGACGAGGGTAGCCGCGCCCTCGGCCGAAAGCGCCAGGTAAATTGAGTCGAACAACACCGAAGGTCCGCCTGCCAGTTGGAAGTCACCCTCGAGCAGAGACCCGTCAGCCGTCTTCGCACCACCCACCTTCGGGGCAATGATCGCGAAGTCAGCACCCTCGTGTGTCGCCGCACTCTTCAGTGCCTTCACCAAAGCCGCATCCGTTCCGTCCGCTACCAGGCAGCCGATCTTACGGCCCTTGATCGTCTTCAGGGCGTTCTTCTGAATGCTCAGTTTCGCCGAGGGAGCCAGGTCAGTTCGCGCCGGGATATTGGTTGGGAAAGGGTGAATTGGCCCTTCCATCCCGAGACCAGTCGCAACCCGAGTCGCGATCTTCGCGTCCACCGCAGCCAGTTGCGACAGCATCCGCTCCCGTACAGCCTTCGTTTCCACCTTGCTCAACTCGAAAATAAAAGCCGAAATGATGTGATTCTGCTCCGAGGTGGATTGTGAATAGAAGAACTGGTAAGCCTGGGAGTAGTGGTCGCCGAACGAGGCTGCCCGAATCCGCAACTTGTCGCCTTGCATCTTCTCCGGATACGACTTAAAGCCGTTCTTCGGATCAGTGCGCGGGGAGTCCGCCTGCAACGAACTCGGCGAGTAGCTCACGCGGCCTGCCTGCGAACGCATCTGCATGTGACCGTCACGCTGGTTGTTCTGTACAGCAACCTTCGGCTGGTTGATCGGAATCTGCTGGTAGTTCGCGCCGCCGAGGCGGCTGATCTGCGTGTCCACGTAGGAAAGATTGCGTCCCTGCAGCAACGGATCGTTGGTGAAATCGATCCCCGGCACCACGTTCCGCGTGAAAAAGGCCACCTGCTCGATTTCTGCGAAGAAGTTCGAGACGTTCTCATTCAGAACCATGCGCCCAATAATCCGAACTGGCAAAATCTCTTCGGGGATCAGCTTGGTCGAATCCAGGACATCGAAGTCAAACTTCTCCGCAAAGGCCTCATCGAAAAGCTGGACACCAAGTTCCCACTCAGGGAAGTTCCCCTGGTCAATCGAGTGCCACAAGTCGCGACGATGAAAGTCAGGATCTGCACCGTTGATCTTCAACGCTTCATCCCAGATCACTGACTGCATCCCCAGTTTTGGGCGCCAGTGGAACTTCACATACGTCGACTGCCCCTCTTCGTTCACCAGCCGGAAGGTGTGGACGCCGAAACCCTCCATCATGCGAAAAGAACGCGGAATCGTACGGTCGCTCATGATCCACATGAGCATGTGCGTACTTTCCGGCATCAACGAAACGAAGTCCCAGAAGGTGTCATGCGCAGTCTGCGCCTGAGGAAACCCGCGGTCCGGTTCCTGCTTCGCAGCGTGGATCAGGTCGGTGAACTTGATCGCGTCCTGGATGAAGAAGACCGGGATATTGTTCCCAACCAGATCCCAATTACCTTCCTGAGTGTAGAACTTCACCGCAAATCCGCGGACGTCACGTGCCAGATCAGCTGACCCCTTGTTGCCGCCCACCGTAGAAAAACGAACAAAGACGGGGGTTTGCTTTCCAGTCTCGGTGAGAATGCCGGCGCGCGTCACGCCCTTGAGCGAATCCGTCAACTCAAAATAGCCATGCGCTCCAAAGCCCCGGGCATGAACAATGCGCTCCGGAATGCGTTCATGGTCAAAATGCTGTGTCTTCTCCTGAAGGTAGTGATCCTCGAGAAGATCCGGGCCACGCTCGCCCGCTTTAAGAGAGTTCTCATCATCGGAGATGGCCAGGCCAGCCTGACCGGTCATCACCGGATGGGTTCCGCCCGCGACCTGATGAATTTCTCCTGCATTGCCAAGTTGTTGATCTGACGGCGTAACAACGCCATTCTGGGCCTTCTGTTCAAGCATCTGTTTCTCCATCTACTGCGCTGAAGCGGGGTTTGGATCGGGGATGGGTGGGTGCAGCCGGGCTGCGGTACGACAGCCACGTACAAGGGCGCCAGAACGTCAGACGCCGACAGTGCGCATCTCCGTTTTCCGTGTCTCTCGCAAAAGTCAGCGATCGTCTGCGTGACATGAACAATGGTTCGACAGGAGAGCTCTTTACAGAACCGAAACCTGGTCCCGCCCGCTCAGCTTCGCGCAATACAGCGCCTCATCCGCCCGGCTCACCAGCACCTCGGACCCCAACCCGTTCGTCGGAATGATCGACGTGGCTCCCAGGCTCACCGTCTGGATCCCCAACGGCCCCGTCGGGTGCGGAAGCCGTTCGGCCGCGATCGTCTCTCGAATGCTTTCCGCCACCAGGCGGGCATTCTCCGCATCCGTTCCCGGCAGCAATACGGCAAACTCCTCACCCCCGTAGCGGGACGCCATCGCCGGACTTCTTCCCACCGCGAGGTTGATGAGGCGGGCCAGGGCGCGCAGACACTCGTCCCCTTCCAGGTGTCCGAAAACGTCGTTGTACTGCTTAAAATGATCGGCATCTATAAGCACCAAAGCCAGCGGAGCCCCGGCAAGTCTGGCCTGCTCCCATTCCATCTGCAGCCGCAAATTGAATGCCCGCCGGTTTGCCAGCCCGGTCAGTTCGTCCGTCTGCGCCAGGGCACGGAAGCGCGCTTCACTGGCCGCGAGCGACACCTGCAGCGCGTCCTTCTGCTCCAGCAACGCCGCCACCGGGAACATCGTGAAGATGGATACCGCCGCGAAAACCTGCGCGACCACGATCCGTCGCAGCAGCATATGCTCGCCAGCGATCAACATCAACGGCCCATGCCCCTTCACCGTGAACGCAATCGACATCAGCGTAACCACGACAATCGTGAACACCGTTCCCGGAAATCCTAGCCGGAACGCCGCCAGCAGCAGGGTGGGGAACAGGAAGAAAATCAGCGGATCCGTGTCGTGCGTGAACACCAGCACAGTAACGGCCACCGGCACCAGCAGCACTAGCAGGGTACGGGGCAGCGTGCGCGCTCGAAGGATGGAATAGGACGCCCGCCGCTGCAACATCACCGTGAGCGGCGCCAGGATCGACATCCCCAGCAGATCGCCCAGCCACCACGTCCGAAACACCGTCCACCAGGGGCCGGCGTCGTAGAACAGCAGTGTCCAGCTAGCCCCAAGCGCGCTCGTAATCGCTGTCGCCCCGACTACCGAAATCAGCAGAAACCCCACCAGCGGTCGCCGCTTGGATAGGTCCAGCGGCGTGCCGAAGAGCCTTGTCAGTACCAGCGCCGACATCACTACCTCAATCGAGTTGGCTAGCGAAACCCCGATCGCCACCCGGAAGGGATCGCCGTAAACCAGATCCGCGATCGTGTCCGCGCTAAGCCCTGCCACAAAATAGGGAAGCCAGCGACGCGGCGGTTGGGTAATCAGCAGCCCGAAGATCATGCCGTTTGAAAGCCAGATCGTCGCCACCCCCCCAGACTGGTGCGACAACATAATCCCCGCCCACGAGCTTGTGGCCGTCACAACAAACACCCACAGCAGCCGGAGAACAGATTTGCGATGCCACTCTCCCGGCGACCTCCACCCCGCCCAGACCTCCCGCAACAAGCTCGGCAGACGCACCGTTTCGGGTTCCCGCTCCTCGTCAGGCCTGGCATCGCCTCCTGGTGCACCCGCGCGCCGCGCACGCTCGGTGGCCGCCGAGCCGGCCGCTCCTCGCGGCTGGGCCATGGACTGTGGATCGAGCGCAGGTGGGCCGTAGTTCGTCAATAGCGGCAGCTTCAGTCGGCAAACATGTCCCTGGCTAACCAGATCCTCTACAACGCGCAAGCTATCCCGGGGAATGTCCCCATTATCCACCTTCGGTGCTATCACTGGTCGCTACGCCGGATCCACGTAAACTGGCACCATGCTTTCTGGGCTGTATGCCAGGTGGATGATCGCCTGGGAAACCGCGCTGACTACCCGCGATCAAAACCGAATCGTCCGTCCCCTCGAATGGGGCTTTGACCATCTGGCAGACGTCTGCGGCACCGAAGCCGCGGCCCGCGTCGCCCGCGGAGAAGCCACGCCTGCTGCCACAATGGCCGCTCTCAACCAGCGACTCGCCGGCCACCCTGAGCAGATGTTCGCCTACCGTACCCCGGTCGATTTTGGCCTCGAACTCCGCCATCCCGAGCTCTTCCCAACAAACGTCCGTCCCGAAACCCTCGAGCAGGCTGCCGAGTTCAAACGCCGCGCTGAAGTCGGCGAACTCCGCCGCGCCCCCTTCCTGCGCTTTACCTCACCCCTCCAAACCGAGTACCCCGAGAACGATCAGGTAAATGCCCGCTGGTACGAAGCCGTCCCGAAAGGCTCCGCCCCGCGCAACGCGCCGAAACAACCTCGCCAGGCCATGATCGTCCTCCCCCAATGGAACGCTGACGCCTTCTCCCACAACGCTCTTTGCGAGATGTTCCTCCGCTTCGGTATCTCCAGCCTTCGCCTTTCCAAGCCCTACCATGACATCCGCCGACCCGCCGAGCTCGAACGCAGCGACTACGCCGTCAGTGCCAACATTGGCCGCACCATCCAGGCAGCCCGGCAGGCCGTCGCAGACATCCGCGCTTGCGTCGACTGGCTCGAAGGACAGGGCTACACTCACATTGGCGTCCTCGGCACCAGCCTCGGCAGCTGCTATGCCTACCTCGCCGCGGCCATGGACTCGCGTCTGCGCGTTTGCGCCTTCAATCATGCCTCCACCCACTTCGGCGACGTCGTCTGGGATGGCCAGAGCACCCGGCACATCCGCACGGCCTTCGAGAATGCCGGGCTCACCCGCGACACTGTCCGCGAAGTCTTCCGTGCCATTAGCCCGTCCAGCTACGTGAAGCAGTTTGCCCAGACCACCCAAGACGCCGACCGCAAAAACCTCATCATCTACGCCACGTGGGACCTCACCTTCCCCCTCGAAGGCTCTCTCGCCGCCCTTCAGGGCTTTCGCGACCACAACATCCCGCACGTCGCAAAGGTCCTTCCCTGTGGCCACTACACCACCGGCGAATTTCCTTATAAGTACATCGACGGCTGGTACATCGGTTCCTTCGTCTGGCGCACGTTCCGCCAACTCAGGAAGCAGAGCGAAACCACCTGATCATCCCGCCGGGACCGGCTCCTTCACCCCGCGAAGAGAACCCACCAGCATCTCCACGCGGTTCTCCCATGTACCCGTGCGGCTTGCCTCCCACCGGGCGGTTTCGAGTCCGTCCCGAAAGCCCACACCACGCAACCTGTCCAGCCCCGACACCATCTCCTCCGGCGTATCCACAAGCTCCAGCAACGGCGGTTTTTCCAGCAACTCCGCAAAGCCTCGCGTCGCCAGCATCGGCCGGCACGCAGCAAGGTGCTCGTAAAAGCGTGTCGAACTGCCTGAGTACGTCGGCTCTGCTTTCAGATACGGTAGGACCGCCACATCGAACCCCCTGGCAAACGCCTGCAGCTCACCGTAAGGCTTCGATCCTAGAAAAAGGGCACTCTTCATCGCCATCACCCGCCCGCGGGCCGCCTGCAACGCACGATCCCGGATCGCCTCGGTAGGCCCCACGAAAATCCAGGTCAACCACGGCGTAGCCTCCACCACCTTTTCCAGCAGAAGCCAGTCCGTGTTACCGGAAAGATTCCCGATCACACCCGCAACCGGGCGCTTCACGCTCACAAGCTCCGTTGGCAGCAACCCCGGCTCGAGCAAAGGTTCTGGGGCTACATTGCTCGCCCGCGTCGCATTCGGAACCACAGTGATCTTCTCCAAGGCACACCCGGCATCTTCCTGCAGGTAGCGCACCAGTCGCTGGGAGTTCGCACAAACCGCCTGCGCTACCCGGCAAAGCCTCCTGTCCAGCGATCGCACCTGCTTGCCATTCAGGCTGGCATACCCGGCCGTCAGGTCGGTCACGTAGTACAACACCGGTCCACGCCACTGCTCTGCAACCGGTGCATAGAACGGTGTCGTACAGACGAGCGCCGTCTCTTCCTCCCGAACGCCCTGCGAACGCAAGCGCTTCAACAACGAAACCTCAAATGGAAGCATCTGCCGCACGGGCGTCCGCACATAGCCCCGCTGCAGCGGGTAGCGCACCACCTCCAGGCGAGGCTGCGCAATCATCTCCGTCCGTTGCCAGCTCTGGAAAGCCCCCAGGCTTCTCATCTCCGGCCACCAGGCCACAATGGGATGCACGCGGGCCATTGCGGAAGCGAACTCCCGCATCCAGATGCTGCCGACATCCAGAATCTGCCAAAGCTCTACGTTCATCCCACGCGCGTCCCTCCCCATTCTGCCGCAAGCTTTTCAACTGCACGCGTGGGGAACTTACAGCAGAACATCCGGGAACGACGGATGCAAGTCTTCTTCTGTGTTATTTCCAACTGCCGCCCTGTGGTTCCACGAATATACAACTCAGCTCCCACACCCACTCGGAAGGCTGGCCCATCCCTGTCTCAGGCCGCTTTCCTTCCATCCGGTGCGCCGGCTTCGCGGGCTGCGCTACGATAGGGTGGCAAAGGAAATTGATGGCATCCATTGAAGCGAACCAGATGCTGGCAGCCGCCGCTGCCGCCTGTGAAGACAAAAAAGCGGAAGACATCCGCATCCTCGCGCTCGACCCGTCCGAGAGCGGGCTTAGCGACTATTTCCTGATCTGTACCGGCACAAACGATCGCCAGACTGTTGCGATCACAGACGAAATCGAACTGCGCCTCAAGCACGACTTCAATACCTATCCCAACTCTGTCGAGGGCCGACGCCAGGGCGAGTGGATCCTTATGGACTACGTCGACTTCATCGTCCACGTTTTCCTCCCCGAGAAGCGGGCGTTCTATGGTCTTGAGCGGCTCCGAAAATCGGCCACAACCCTCAGCGTCTCTGAACTGAACTCCGAAATAAAGGCAGCTATCCGGTCAAGCCGCACAGGAACCCCTACTGCCGACACTGGAAAAGAAGCAAAGCCCGCTGCGAAGAAGGCAGCTGCGAAGAAGACCGTCGTCGCCAGGAAAACTCCCGTGAAGGCGGTCGCAGAAAAGAAGATCGCCTCGAAGAAGAGCGCCGCAAAGAAGACCCCGGCCAAAAAGTCCGTCGCGAAAAAGGCGACGCGCAAGCCTGCGAAAACCTAATGGGAACAGCAGCAGCTAGCCCACACGGAAACCCTCATGCGGATCGAACTCGCTTTCGTAACCCCGCGTCGGCAACGGTTAAAATCCTCCCCCACACAGGCGCTTCTTGACGATTACCTGAAGCGGTCATCTCGCTACATCCACATCCAGGCTGTCCCTTACGATTCAGAAAACGCCCTGTTGTCCGCACTCGATCGCCACAACGCACGCACACAGGCAACCCTCATCCTGCTCGACAGTCGCGGCCAATCCCTCTCCTCAGAAGCCATCGCAGAGCGCCTCGGAGCCCTTCGCGACAACGGAGCCCAACTGCTCCTCTTTGCCATCGGTCCCCACGATGGATGGTCCTCCCTCGCCTGGAACCGCGCTTCACTCCGTCTCTCCCTCGGCCCCATCACCCTCCCTCACGAACTCGCCCTCGTTGTCCTCGCCGAGCAGATCTATCGCGCCTTCTGCATCCTCGCCGGCCACCCCTACCATGGCGGACACGCCTAAAGCTTGAACCTCGCCGGCATCTCTCCATCAACAACGGCGACACCCGAAATAAATCCAACCCGCCCGTCAACACCAGCCAAGACACACCTCCGCCCTAGCCTGTATAAGTCATAGGTACTGTTTTGGAGGACCTCCTCGTGAGTCAAACCATCTTCAGCCAATTCCCGACCGTCAAGTACGAGGGTCCTGGCAGCGACAATCCCTTCGCCTACCACTTTTACGAGGCCGACAAAATCGTTCTCGGCAAACCCCTCAAAGACCACCTGCGCTTCGCCGTCGCTTATTGGCACTCCCTCGCCATGAACGGCAGCGATCCCTTCGGGGCCCCCACCATCGTCCGCCCCTGGATGACCAACTCCGATGCCCACCAGGCCGCGCACGACAAAGCCGATGCCGCCTTCGACCTCTTCCGCGTCCTCGATCTCCCCTTCTACTGCTT
>CAZZWG010000021.1:0-27632 GCA_964657685.1 Verrucomicrobia bacterium Tous-C9LFEB
TCGCCACAACCGGCTCCACAGCAATCACCCCACCAATCGCACTCGACCCATACAAATCCGCCGCCCCACCCCGCTCCACCACCACATCCTCAATCGCCAAAGGGGGCACCTCGTCCCAATGAATCCACCCGCCAAACGGATCATTCAATGGCACCTCATCACTCACCACCAACGTCCGGCTCGCCGCCGTCGACCCCAACCCCCGCAAACTCACTCCCTCCGTCGTCGGGTTCGCCGTCCACGAGCTCGTCCGCCGGTACAACTGAAACCCCGCTACCTGGTGCAGCCTGTCATCCAGGCTCAACCCCGGCTCATTCGCCAGGTGCTCCGCATCCAGCACCGTCACGCTCGTCGCCTGGTCCGTGATCCCCACCAGGCCCCGGTCCGCCGTCACCGTCACACTCTCCTTCGCTCCAGGCACCTGCAGCACGACGTCGATTCGCTGCCCAGGCTCGGGCTCCCCCACCGTCGCCGCCAAAAATCCATCCCGCAAAACACTCAAGACCCCCCGCCCGTACCCCGCCGCAGCCACACCCACCGGCGTACATCCATCCGCCCCCGTAAGGGTCCGCCCACCCCCACTCTCCGCCGCTCCCCGCGACACATCCGCCCCCACCACCGCCAGCCCCTGCCCATCCCGCACACAAACCGTAGCCGTTGTCTGAGCGCTCGCCACGCCCACCCCCGCCACGCAAACCATCAGCAACCCAGCACACCACATCCCACCCAGCCTCTCACGCCAGCCCACCCAGGTCCCGCCACGCATTTTGGCTTCACCACGGTCTCGCTGCGTCAGGGCAGCGTCCCCGGCCACCCTCCGAAACCCGGAACGGACACTCACTCCTTCAACCGACAGGGCGGGGTCAATGCCCAGGCCTGAAAACCACCCCGCACGTTGCCTGCAATTAGCCCCTGCCCTGCTATCCTGAATACAGCTCAACAAAGTAACTCACTGTGCGGCTAACAGAGATCTTGGAAGTCCGAGCCTAAAGTATTTATTTTGAATACTTTAGGTCAAAAGCACGGGGAGCTACCCTACCCCGGCCGAGCCACCTCGATCGCCGACCCCACCCGCAATACAGTGGTCTCATCAAAGTGCTTTCCCAGAACCTGAACCCCGATCGGCAACCCCGCAGCCGTCGTGCCCGCAGGCACGCTCATCCCACAAATCCCCGCCAGCGAAGCGGCTACAGAATAGATGTCCTCTAAATACATCTGCAAAGGATCGTCCGTCTTCGCACCAAACTTGAACGCCGGCGTAGGCGTCACCGGGCAAACCAGCGCATCCACCTTCGCAAACGCCTCGAGAAAGTCCCGCGTCAACAGCGTCCGCACCTGCTGCCCCTTACGGTAATAGGCGTCATAGTAGCCCGCCGACAGCACATACGTCCCCAACAGGATCCGCCGCTTCACCTCGGCTCCAAAGCCCTCATCCCGCGTCCGCCGGTACATCTCACTCAATGTCCCCGACGACGCAGCCCGCAACCCAAACCGCACCCCGTCCATCCGCGAAAGGTTGGAGCTCGCCTCCGCCGTAGCGATCACATAGTAAGTCGGTACAGCGTACTTCGTGTGCGGCAAACTCACCCGCTCCACAGTGCATCCTTCCGCCCGCAATCCGTCCAGAGCCCGCTCCACCGCAGCCCGGATCTCCGGATCCAACCCTTCCCCGAAATACTCCTCAGGCACCCCAATCCGCAGTCCGGCAACCCCCTTGCCCAACTCCGCCGCGTAGCGCGGCACCGGCTTCTCCGACGCAGTGGCATCCATCGCATCCGGCCCCGCCAGCACCTCCAGCATCACCGCCGCATCCTCCACCGACCGCGTCAGCGGCCCCACCCGGTCCAGCGATGACCCGAACGCAATCAGCCCATACCGCGACACCCGCCCGTACGTCGGCAACACGCCCACCACGCCGCAGAACGCCGCCGGCTGCCGGATCGATCCACCCGTATCCGTCCCCAGCGACGCCACGCACAACCCAGCAGCCACCGCTGCCGCAGACCCGCCAGAGGACCCTCCAGGCACCCGGTCCAGCGCCCTCGGATTCCGCACCGGCTTATACGCCGAATTTTCATTCGACGAACCCATCGCGAACTCATCGCAATTCAACTTGCCCAGGATGACGGCACCCGCGGCTTCCAGCTTCGCCACCACCGTAGCGTCATAGGGCGGGTGCCATCCGGCCAGGATCTTCGACCCCGAAGTCGTCTCCACGCCCTTCGTTGCCAGCACATCCTTGATGGCCACGGGAACGCCGGCCAACGGCCCCAGTTCCCGGCCCGCACGCACATCTGCATCGACCCGCTCGGCCTGGGCCAGCGCCCGCTCCCGGCTCAGGGCCAGAAAGCAGCCAAGCTCGCCGTCATGCGCGGCAATGCGCTCGAAGTGAGCTGAGGCCAGCGCCACGGCAGAGCTGCGCCCTCCAGCCACGGCAGCGCGCGCTGCGGAAATCGACAAGGTCTCAAGAGCATCGGGAGCTTCAGTCATGGTTATCTCTTATTCTCGCAGGCTTCATAGCAGAGCAACGCAAGCCGAGCCAAACAGCTTAGCGCTCAATCACCTTTGGCACCTTGAAGAAGCGACCATCTGTCTCCGGCGCCTCGGCCATGACCTGCGCACGATCCACGGAGTCCTTGACCTGGTCGCGCCGCAACGCGTCACCTGCCTGCGCGGGCGCTTCCCCAAGCGCCTCGGCTACCTGTGACATGGGCGGCAGTGACGCCGTATCTAACTCGCTCAACTGTGCAATATAGCCCAGCACCGCGTCGAGATCGCGCGCCATTCGCGGCAACTCTTCATCGGTCAGTTCCAGGTTTGCCAGGTCCGCCACATGACGAACCTCTTCCAGCGAGACGCGCGTCCCGGCACCATCGGTCATGTTGTTCTGCCTTTGCGAGTGGAGGAGTAACGGCGGGCTGGGCGTTGATTTCCTGGCTCTGCCTGGGAGCGCGCGACGTGCGGCTGCAGGGGCCTGTCCGGCGCGGAGCCCGCTTCTACAAAGTGTAACCCCGACAGTCTTACCCCAGCTACCCGCTGCAGATCATGCTGCACTATCTCCTTCATGCCCACCGCGGACGCAAGCCAATTCCCCGCATCCACGCGCACGTGCAGGGTGCGCTCGTCGTCCAGGTACGCGATCTGGCAGTGACTCGCCAGCGCCGAGCCGCAGACCAGCGGCAGTGCCGCGGCTAGCCGGTCTTCTTCGGTGAGTAGACGGAGACTCCTTGCCAGCGAAGCCCGGATGACATCCCGCATTCCCTGCATTAACCGGCCTCCGTCAAGAGAAATGATTGGGTGGTCGGAGCACCCGCTTCATCCGGCGTTGCCCGCAGCAGCGCCTGGCACGCGGACAGCACAAGCTGCACGGAGGTACGCTCCATGCAGTCCTCCGCGTTGCCGTCGAAGTTGAAGCCGAGGTGAAGGAAGCCGCATCCCTCGCCCGGAGCCTCCACACCGAGCGCGCGCGGTCCGATCGGCCCCCACCGGCCGTTGCGGTTGGGTCCGTTGATCGCGACCGTGCGTGCGCCCGCGATAGCCGCAAGGTGCATCACGCCCGTGTTCACTGAAACAACCAGTCGGCAGCAACGCAGCAGAGGGGTCAGTGTCCTGAAGCCATCCGGGCTGACAAAGCCTTCCGCGCGAAGCCCCGCGGAGCGCAGTCGCTCCACAAAGGGGGCCATACGGGCGCGGTCAGCCGGTGACCCAGTCACCACGAACATAGTCTCTGGTCGCGCCAGAGATGCGGCCAGCGCGACCCACCGCTCCTCCGGCCACTCGCGCAAATGGGCCCGCTGCCCCGACGCCCACGGGTGAAAGGCAAGGAGATCGGCCTTCTCTACGAAGGGCATCGACTGCGGAACCTGCAGGTCGACAAGTCCCGGCAAGTGGGGTTGTCCCCACTCTGCCTTCAAACCGGATTGCTCCAGCAGCGCGCGGAAGTTCGCGGTCTCGTGCCGGTCATCTCGGTGGATTACGGCTCGATCGTAGCCACGGCTTCTTCGCTGCCCGGGTGTGTGAAAGCCGACGGTATAGCGCGCCCCGGAAAGCAAGGTGTACATCGCGGTCAGCCGTTGCCAGCTGGTGAAGTCGAGAAAGACGTCGAACCGCAAACGGCGAAGCTCTCTGACTGTCTTCGCGGGCCGCGTTAGGTCGATGAGCAGGCGGTCATCCGGCCCAGGCAGAAGTTCCGCGGCGGCAGCGTTCTGCGGCATGCATATGTGGGTGATGTGCGCCCCCGGCAGAGCCGCACGGAGATCCTGGAGAGCGCCGGAGAAGAGAAGCGTATCCCCGAGAGCAGGGGAACACATGACGCCAATGCGCTCGGCATCCGTTGGAAATCGGCGGCGCCTGGACCGGAACGTCGCCAGGGCGTTGAGCGCGGGAGTCCCCACCAGGAGATCCAATTGCCGGTTGCGTTTACTGCCGCGCTTCATCGATTCCCAGTATCGCCCAGGGTGCGGCGCATACCCTAACCACTCCCTAGTACGCACCATCCTGGTTAGCCACCGAGGACAGTGTGCGACACAGAATCTTCAGATCACCCGTAAGGCTCCAGTTGTGGGCATAGCGGCGGTCCAGCTGCACACGCTCGGGATAGCTGACCTGGCTTCGTCCCGAGATTTGCCACAGGCCCGTCACGCCCGGCTTCACCAGGCAGTAGTCCGCGAAATACTCGCCGTACTTCTCCACCTCTGCGGCGACGATCGGCCGGGGTCCCACCAGGCTCATGCTGCCGGAAATAACGTTCCAGATCTGGGGAAGTTCATCCAGGCTCGTTCGGCGTAGAAACTCGCCGACTGGCGTCACGCGCGGGTCGCACTTCAGCTTGTGGGTCTTGCGCCATTCAGCGCGCGCTTCCGGATTGGCGGCCAGATACCCTTCGAGCACCTCCGCTGAGTTCACGCACATGGTGCGAAATTTCCACATGGAGAAGAAGCGGCCATGGCCACGGATTCTACGGTGGGAAAAGAAGATCGGACCCGGCGAGGTAAGTCGGATCGCAAGCGCGATGGACGCGATGACCACAAGCAGAACTGGCAGGCACAACAGGATAAGCGTAAGATCCACGCCCCTCTTCAGCACACGGTACTGAAACAGGCGCTCTGGACTGGGTCGTAATGGCTGGACATTTCGCGGCGCATACCCCGCGGAGACGCTGCTGTTGAGTTGAAAGGAGCGCGGCTGAGCCGCATCCACATCATTCGAGTCCCATTGCTCAACCATGCCGGGCGGTACTCTCCTCGGCTCTCCACAGGCGCTCAGCGGGGAAGGCCGATTGTTGAGGGTGGCGCTCAAACTTACGCTCACTCCCGTTAGATCTGGAAGACTTTCCCTTGTCGTTCAGGGAATAGCCTCCGCGGTCAAAGTCGCTCGGAAAATACAGCAGGGCAGCGGTTTAGTTGAGTTCAGTCTAACGCTGGGGAGGTCTTCGTGCATGACATTGTCGTAAGTTACCGAAACATTCAATATCGTCGTTTCCCTCCCATGGACGTCTTTCGTACCGCTTGCTTCGCAGCCGCATCGCGCGCTATATCCTGTTTCGATGCGCGTCACCGACCTCGGGCTGTGTGGCCTCCAACTCATCACCCCAAAACGCTTCGGTGACGAACGCGGCTGGTTTACCGAAACTTTCAACTCCAGCAGCTTCGCCGCGGCGGGCCTGCCCGGCTATTTCGCCCAGGACAACCAGTCAAACTCCCGGCACGGCGTGCTCCGGGGTTTACATCGCCAGGTACGCCACCCGCAGGGAAAACTCGTGCGCGTGCTCTCCGGTCGCATCTGGGACGTTGCGGTGGACATGCGCCGGAGCTCGCCCAGCTACGCGCAGTGGTTCGGCCTCTTCCTGCAACCGCTCACCCCTGCGGGAGACCTGCAAATGTTGTGGATTCCAGAAGGTTTCGCCCACGGATTTCTTGTTCTTTCGGAATCGGCCGATGTGCAATATAAAGTCACCCGCCCCTACGATCCGCAAGGCGAGCAGACCATCGTGTGGAATGATCCGGATCTCGCAATCGCCTGGCCCCTCGACCAACTGGACCATTCCACCCCTACCCTCTCCGCCAAGGACGCCGCTGGTCTTCGCTTTGCGGATGCCGAACCGTTCTAACCCGGTCAACCGTTCCGTTCGAGCCAGACCATGACCTCTTCGAGGATCCCGACCGGGGTATAGTTCCCTTCGCAGGTACCGCCTTCCGTTCCGGCCAGAAGAAAAGCCTGCTTCAACCCGGCTGCATGCGCGGCTCCGATATCCGAACAGCGGTCCCCGACCAGCACAGAGCCGGCCAGATCCAGACCAAGATCCCGCGCGGCACGCAGCAGCATGCCCGGACCCGGTTTGCGGTCCTCGTGCTCGCGCCGCCACGCGCCCACACCATGCTCCGGATGAAAAGGACAGTGATACACAGCATCCAGGGCGGCGCCCTGCGCACGAAACTCCTCCCTTATCCAGTCCATAAGCGCCTCGAACTCTTCGAGGGAGTAGAGCCCCCGTCCGATTCCCGCCTGGTTGGTCACAACGACCAACCGGTAGCCCATCGTCTTCGCTCGCCGGCAGAGCGGAAAAATTCCATCCACCCAGCGCACGTCCTCCGTCCGGTGCAGGTAGCCCACTTCATGGTTGATGACGCCATCCCGATCCAGAAACAGCGCGCGCTGCCCTATGCTCATACCCCTCCTTGCAAGCCAGGCTGAACCAGCCCGTGCCCATTGAGTGCCATCACGCGCGGCGGCAGACGAAGGCCCTGCTCCCTGGCCCGCACCAGCGCCCGGACCTCCCCAAGTACGGCGCTGGGTGTGATCTGCGCCAGGCAGCCGTTGTGCAGGCAGGGCGCATAATCGCGGCCGTCATAGCAGGGTCTGCAGGCAAAGTCTTCCCCACCCCAGATCGCCAGGGCACTTTCCCGGCGCGGCAGTCGTCCCCGCGGATCGGTCGGTCCGAACAGCGTAACTATGGCCGTCGATGTGATGCCCGCTAGGTGCAGGGGCCCTGTGTCGTGCGTGACTGTCACAGCCGCTGAGTCCAGAAGCGCCACCGTTTCCAACAGGCTGAGCTGCCCGATCAGATTGCCAAAGCGCTCCGGCCCGGCTGCTTGCCCCAGCTCACGGAAGAGCGGCGTAGCCCATGCATCCTCAGGCCCGCCGGCCAGCACCACCTCAAAGCCCTCGCCGAGCAGAGCCGCGGCCAGCGCAACATAGTGCCCGGTGGGCCATCGCCGCAGCGCATCGTCCCGCAGCACGTTGCGCGCCCCCGCCGGCACGATCACGACTCTTGGCAAGGCAGGGTTCGCGGCTCTCCCCGGGGCGGGCAGGCTTCCCGCGCGCACCGGGGCCAGTGGCAATGGCCGTTCCCCGTCCGGGCGCCCGCTCAGGATGCGGTCGTACTCATCGGTGTGGTGGCGCCCGGGCAGGAGCATGAAGTCACGATCCTTCCGGGACAGGCTCACCTTGCACCGGGCTCGCAGCGGCAGCGTCAACAAGCGGTAGCGGCGGTCATAGTAGAGCGTTGCAATCAGGTCATACGCGCCGGCCTCCTCCACCCGCTGGCGCAACGCCCGCCAGAGGGCTCCAACGCCCTGCACTCGCTCACTTACAGTCCCGCGCAGCAGCTTCGGCTCGTTGACCTCGATGACGTAAATCCACGGGTAGAGCCGAAGTATGGGAGCGATGGCTTCACTGCAGACCCAGTCGACCAAATAGCCCTCCATATGCCGCGCATAGGCTGCCGGAATGGCCATGACCACATCGCCAATCGCACCAAACTTGATGACCAGCAGGCGGCGGGCGCGCACGGCTGTAGCAGCAGTCATCATCACCGCGGCTTGGGGTTGCTAGATGGGTTTGACGATGAGTGGGACGAAGCGTCGGACCACCGCGAATCGCGCAAAAAGGCACTCTGATGGCGCAGAACACTGATGTGCGCCAGATACCGCATGAGCAACTCATAGCGATGCGGGCCCAGGACCCGCAACGCGGTCCGCAGCAGCCTGTGGATCGCGCTCACGCGCCTGTCCTGCGGATTGAACTCCTTCCACGTGCTCTTGCCGGGCGTGACCTTACCCTTGATCAGGCGGTGCGCTCGGGCAAACTGCGCAAACTCTCCTTCGGCGTCGAAGGGATCGCCCCCGAAGCGTCCTTCATGCGCCGCGTACAACCTGCGTGCAAGCCGGGTGATGGTCGTGCCATCCGAGAAGCGATCGAAGCCGTAAGGCTGGCCCTCCGCCGTGTTGCCCTGGTTCCGCGCCAGGGCTGTCCGGTAGTCGGCGAACAACTCGCGCAAGTCAGGCCTTTCCGCCAGCGTGTATCGATCGGTATTTCTGGAGATGGTCTCTGCGGCTTCCGGATCCAGCCCGGAAAAGTGAAAGAACCGGAGCGGAACGGTGCCCTCCGGACCACGAACCGCCATATTCTGCAGGGTCCGCTCATGCAGATTCCAGTACGCCATGTTGAGCCCCGGATCGCGGCTAATCACCACAGTCTGGAACAGCCCTGGCGCTAAATTCATCCACTTCTGATCCACAAAAAGCCCGGTCCGCCCTTCACTGAAGCCGGCTTCCAGACAGCGCTGCTCCCACCAGTCAAGCAGTTGGCGGCTCTCTCCCGTACGTCCCACGCCGAGGAAGCCCAGATTGTAGGTTCCGTTGTAAAGCAGATCCTGTTCCGAGGGCGATTTCCCATCAAAAACCGGCGCCGTCATATGCGGCGTGAGCACGGCGGCGGCCCCGTTCTCGAGAGCTTCGAAGACCGGGTCCAAGGGCGCATACACAAAGATGTCCGGGTCCAGATACACCAGCGCATCGAGCCCATGCGTCTCTATCAGGTACTTCATGAAGGTCGGCTTGACGTTGGTATTCAGCTCCAGAATGTCGTACCTCATCCCCAGTTCACGAAGATGCGACAGGCCGATCTCCGGCAGCATTACCGGTGCGAAACTCGCCTCGACCTGAAAGGGCGCAGGGTCATGAAGGTCACCCACAATCAGCACGAAGAAGCGCTGACCCGGGTGCTGCGCGACGTAGGAGCCTGCCAGGGTTCTGGCAAAGGGCAGATAGTTCGGAGAGACGATGGTGCAGGCAGCCCGGGTCACACGCGGGCCGCCAGAGAGGATTCGGACACCGGGCTAGTCTACCAAGTTACGGCTCCCCCAACACTGAACGCGGCAGCGGCAGCCAGGCGCGGGCATTCTCGTCCCACTGTCGAATCGGGCGGGCGGGAGCACCGACGGCAATCATCCCGGCCGGCACCGTCCCGGTCACCACAGCGTTCGCTCCGATCACGCTTCCGTCGCCGATCGTTGCACCTGACAGCACGGCTACACCGTCCCCAAGCCAAACATTGTTCCCTATCCAGACGGGTGCTCGCGAGCAAAGCGGCCGCAATGCAGGCGGCACCGATGGATTGCTCCCGCCGTCGCCGTCATAAACACCATGCGTATGATCGCTGATCAGCACACGGCTGCCACACAGCAGGTGCGCTCCAATGGTCAGCCGCTTCAGGCAGGCAATGTGCACATTGTCGGACAGCCGCGCGTGGGGTCCGATGGACAGCTTCGGCTCGAAGCGTTCGCCCGCATAACTCACCACAGCTTCCAGCCAAAGCGCATCACCCGCACGGAAGTCCCCTCCGATGTCCAGGTGGCTCAACCCCAGCAGCCTTGGAGCGCGTCCCGCCCGAAATCCCGGCGACCCGAGATGCCGGGCCGTGAGCGCATCCCGCACACGGCGTTGCAAGCCGACTGCGGCGCGCGTCGCCAGGTGCGGCCAGCCGTTCGTTCGTGCGAACTCCAGTGGACCGGTCATCCCCTTGCACGCAGACCCACCAGCATAGGCGTCGCTGACAGCATCTCCTGCTTCCTGATCGCTTCGGTGTTCAGGTGAGGTCTTGTGCCCGCGTTGCCGGCAAGAAGAATCGCTTTCATCCCATCCCCTCCGGCGTCCTCGCGCCTATAGGCCGATAGCCTTCGCCATGGCTGGCAGCAACCGATCGTTGCGCTCCATCCACACCTGTTAGCCCCGGTTGCGTTCGCCTGCAGAGTATCCGCGGCCCACATACCTCTCCATCATCTGACGTAGGCCGTTCGCAAACGTGTACGCCGGGCGACAATCCCACTCAGCCTGAAGTCTTGCGGGCACGGAGGCATGGCGGCGATGCTGTCCAGGCTAATCCTCGGCAAAGCTCAGGACGCGCGCGCCAGGGATGGCCGGCGCGGGCTGAAACGCCGCCGTACGCTGCTGAACAGGCGGCCGAGCCTCCCGGGACCCGCCACTGTCTCCGTCAACACGAGCGGCCGGTCACCTGGCCATCCGTAAAGAAATACAGCGTACACAAACCAATAAAACGCCATTACCGGAATGAAGTCGAGCGCACCGTCAATGCCCGCCATCGCAATGTAAATGACTAATCCTTTCAGAGCGGCGCGCTTCAGCGGCGACTGCATCAGCCGGGGATCCCCGGCCACGATGATCAACGGGCTCAGCATGATCAGCGTAAACGCCCATAGCCCCGCGATACCCCAGTACTGCTCGGCCGACGCATAGAGGACCTCCTGGAACCCATACAACCCGTGCTCCGGCAAGATGCTGGAACCCTGCGCGGCAATGACCTGGTTGATGCGATTGCCACCGGTCAGATCCAGCAGAAACTGCAACCCACCGCCCTGCGAACTGATAAATAGCAGCGAGAAGAAGATGAAGCCCACAATGGCGGCTACCGCGATGAAACGTCTACGTGCGGCTCCTAAGTAGAGCACAGGGAAGGTAGGAATCTGGCGCACCAGCTGCACGCCCAGAGAGAGCAACTCATTCAGGATCAGCCCCACCCACACGGTGCGCGACAAGCTCAAGAACAGCGCTACCTTGACCGTGGTGCGGCGCATCCCCGAGGGCTCCAGCCGCGTATACAGCGGCAACAACAACAGCGTAGCCACGCCGTAGAGGTTGCCATTGTTGTACGTCGAAATCAGCTTATAAAAAAAGCCACGGCCGATATTCTTGGTGCTTTCCAGCTCGCCATAATCCGACGCATTCACCGTAAGGTAGGGCACCTCAATAAACCGATGAGCAACGGGGTGAAGGAAGAACAGGAAGATGCCCCAGGCCGCGGCCCAGAATACGCAAAAGCAGAAGATGCGCGCCAACTGCTGCCCATCCAGCCGTGGGAAAAAGGGACCGTACACCAGCAGAAAGATCCACGGCAGCGCAAACAAACCCACGAACGTGCTGAATGCAAAAGGCGGATTGGCGATGCCGTAATACTTGCCCGCGTAATAAAATAGAAGCTGCATCGGCAGCAGCATGAAGGTGACCAGAAGCACCCGGCGTGGGTAGCGCAAGGGCAGTTGCAGAAAGCGGACCAGAATCGCCGGTGGCGTGATGACGGCCAGCAGCAGGTAGCCCCAGGTAAGCGGAAGGGGACCCAGCCGAAAGCCACCCTTGGGGAACAGCACCAGGAAGATGGTGAGCAAGCACGCACCCAGCATCGCCCAAGGCGATCTGGCCTGCGTCCAGCGCCGCAAGGAGATCGGCGCGTAGCTAGAACGCACCGCGCATCCGCCTGAACATCGCGCGATACTCCGGTGTGCGGTAAATGCGGCCCGCAATCAGACGAAGGACCACCACCAGAAGTCCTGCGAACAGCCCGAAGAGCACCGCCGCTGCCTGGTACGGCTCGCGCGGCGGCCAGGCGCGCAGTTCGGGTGGAATTGCCGGATCGATCACCTCGAACGCTGCATGGGAGAACTCCGCATCCGTACGGATCGAGCCGAACTGCCCATTCAGCGCAGCTACCCGGGACGCGTGACTCTGCATATCCCGCTGCGCACGCTGAAGATCCAGCGACACAAAAGGAATCTTCGACGCGGAGATCGGAGCACCCACACCCTCAGATCCGGCCCCTGTCTGCTGCTTGCGTTTTTGCGCCTCCAGCGCGGCAATCTGCCCGCGCAACCGTTGCACCTCAGGGTTGGTCTCGCTCTCACTCTGCAGCAGGGTCGAGAGCTGAACCTGCAGACCTACAATCTGGCCCTGCAGCGCCGCAATATTGCTGATACCGACCGCGGCCTGCGTATCGGGTGCAACCTCCCCGGTACGGATCTGGTGCGATGCGAAATCATCCTGCGCCTTCTCGAGCGCAATCTGTTCGTCTTCCAACTCCTTGTCGAAGAATCTCCGGGTCTTCCTGTACTGCCCCTGCGCCATCTGGTCGCTGAGATCCTGCAATCCGTCCAGGTACGCATTGGCGATCTTCGCCGCTTCCTGTGCATTCTCGTCCCGCACCGTCAGCGTAAGAATGCCGTCCACACCCTGGGAGATCGACGTCTTCCCGGCCAGGATCAGCCGTGAGATCTCCGGGCTGTTCGTCCCGAAGTAGGTCATCAGTCCGGTGCGCTTGATGACGTCGTCCTCGACACTCCGGCTACGCAACAGGCCCACATACAGCACGCCCGGACCGTTCGCCTCGAAGATGGACGTCAGACTGGCAGTCTCCGTGTTGCCGCCCTTGGGAAGAAACGTCGTCGACGCTACATATTGCGGCTTCAGTGTTCGTATGTAGAGAAAGCCCGCGGCGGTAACGAGTGCAAAGGTGAGCAGGCCGATCTTCCACTGGGAAAGCAGGGCGACTACGACCGCAACGAGGTCGACGCCCCGCTCCTCTATATCCGGCTCGGAACGGTGCAGGTGCTCGAGAACGTCGGTTTCATTCACCATTGAAACGCTGGGATCCTTCTCCCTAAAGTGTACAGACGGGGCGACGCGCCGGGCCAGATCACCCGGAGGTGACCCAGGTTACTGACGCGTCAGCAGGTACAACGTCGCTGCGCTGAAGCCAAAGCCGCTGATCACCCCGGCAAGGTCCACCACACGCTGAAACACACCCGACCGGTCGATCACGGGCGGCACAATGATCGTGTCTCCCGGGAAGATCGGCGCACGCTTCACCTGCGTGTACTGCTGACTCACGACGGAGCCGTCTGCGCGCAGGATGAATGAGCGCTTCTTGTCAGCCTGACGATCCGGTCCACCGGCCCGGTGCAGGTAATCGATCATCAAGCGGCCCGGATCCCACACAAAAGCGTTTGCGTTGTACACCTGTCCTTCAACGTTTACCGAGGAAGGAACGCGCGGCACAATGAAGCGGTCTCCATCTTCCAATTGCAGATCCGGGATGCTGTCCGTCCCGGCGCTATTGGGATGCAGTTCCAGCACAATCCTGCCGACCGGTTGGAGCTGCCGCAGCCGTGCCACCGCGTTGCGGGCATCTGCAGCCGATACACCGGCAGCAACCTGGTCCGTTTGCGAGATAGCCCGCGCGGTACTGGTCGCGGTGACAGAGGAAATCTGCGCATCCAGCTGGTCTGCATATTCCCGCAGCCGCTGTGTTTCCACACGCCGGACGGATTCCCGCGTGAACTCCGAAGCATACAGATAGGCGTCCGGCGTGAATCCACCGGCGCGCATCAGAAGGCTCCGCAGTGTCTCTCCGGGCTTGACGCTATACACGCCGGGAGCGATGAACTCCCCTTCCAGCCGCACAAAACGGGTTTGCTGCGAGGTGGGCACACGGATATCCGCGGTGGAGAACACCGTCACCACATCACCTGGTTCGAGCTCGAGGTTCTGCGACGCGTCGCCGTCCAGCACCAGTCTGCCGAGGTTGAAGGGAATCAGCGAAGTCTTCAAATCCTTGTTGCTTAGCCGCTCAATTACGGCATAGCTCCAGTCGATATCAGGAGCGCTTAGGATGACGTCGTTTTGCGCGGGAAAGGTCGTATTTACCCCGGTCAGCGCCGAACTGACCGTTGTGCCGGCCTGCGTGACCGGTGAGCTGCGCGATCCGGTGTTGGGGCTCGTGCCTGACCCTGTGCCCGTGTCGCTGTTCCCCCCGGAAGAGGAATTGCCGTTCTGCGCGTTTCCCGTGCCGTTGGAACTCGAGCTGGTGCTGGAATTTGAAACGGTGTTGGAGTTCGGATTCGCCTCCTGCCGCTGCTGCGCGGTACCGTTCACCTGCAGAGAACCCTGGCCGATCTGCGTCGATAGGCCGGCGGGGGTATAGTCCTGGGAGTACTGCCCTAAAGCATTCCTCTTGCTCCAGTAGTTGCGCGTGATCAGGGATGCCTTGTCCGGGAAGAGATCGCTCAGCCGCATCCCAGGATGCCAGGAGTACTTGCCCGGATTAGCCACATTTCCGCGCAGGGTCAACGCATTCCGGAAGCGCCCGATGATGGAACTGATGGACAGAATGTCCCCGTTTCGCAACGTCTGTGAGCCCTGCGTCATGAGGTTCACATCCTCCACGCTGCGCATGGAATGTTCGTAGATGCGTTCAAGGCGTGCAAATCCGGTGGAGGCTACCGCGGTATCGCCGCCTGACAACGCAATCGCGTCCGCAATCGTCGTTGTTCCCTTCAGCTCATAGATCGCGGGAACGTTGACGCTGCCCGTCACCGCCACTTGGGGTCCGGTGAAAGGTATGAAGATGACGTCGCCTGAGACCAGCCGCACGTCTTTCGATTTGTCCCCGTGCAAAAGCAGATCGTAAAGATCGAAATGCGTGATGGTCTCGCCGCCGCGCTTGACCTGGATGTCGCGAAGGGAGCCATCATTGGCCGGTCCGCCGGAGGCCAGAACAGCGTTCAGCAGCGTACTTAGCGAACTGATCGAGTAGCTCCCCGGACGTCGTGCCTCGCCCACCACAAACACCTGAATCGTCCGCAGGGCGCCAATGTTCACGCTCAGCGTGAAGTTGCGGTAGAGCCTGGAAAGTTGCTGCGTCAGAAATGGTTGAAGCTGCCCGAAAGGCAAGCCCGCCACGTGCACCGGACCGAGTCCCGGCAGGGTGATAGCGCCTGTGCGATCTATGGTCACGTTGTACTGCAGGTTGACTTGACCCACGGTCTGCAGCAGCAGGCTGTCCCCTGGCCCGACTACATAGCCCGGATCCACCGGCACGTCGGCGATAGGGGCGAAGGTGGACGGCACACCGTAGAAGAGCGACTGGCCGAAGATCGGCAAAATGCGGTCAGTGGAAGTTGCAACAAGCTGCTGAAACTGCGTCGGCGCTTCCGCAATGGTCGAATTATCAAAGCCGCCCGCCCGCTGTGCTCCCGGGTTCGCCGCAGTGGTGTTCGTGTTGGTGGTGGAACCACTTCCGCTGCCTGTACCGCTGTTGTTGGCGGGCACGGTAGCCTGGGGAGCGACGGTAGCCGGGGCGGGGGCCTGGGGTGCAGCTGACTGGGGGGCCGCCGCGGCCGGCGCAGATGCCGCCGGAGCCTGCGCCCGCGGCGCGCCCGTGGAAATCGCAGAAAGGAAAATGGCTGCACACACCATGTGCGACCGGTAACGCTGAAGCCTCGAAATGGATCGATTCACGCCGAAAAAGTCCTGATTGGGCCCGCACTCCTGATCAACGTGCGCGGCGCACGAAAGCGGTTCCAGTGTACCCCACCCCGGGGTCGCTGCTTCGCCGCGGTCATCGGGCGGAAGCCTACCGCGACCGCCACTTGGCATACAACGCCGCTCCGGCGGTCCCTACCACGCCAAGGATTGCGGTAGGACACTCCGGCGAGTGAACACACCCCGTCTGCCCATGAGCAAGCGCCGGCATCAGCAGAAACAGACCGGGCAAAAGATAGCGAAGTTTGGGCTGCATGAAGGAAGACCTTAGGTGCGGAAAGTAATTACCCTGCGATCATACCGCGCGGACCGGTCCCTTGCCGCAACCGCAGACGCAAATCTGCGGTCACCTCGCGGTGGCACAACAGGCACAACGTGCGGAGGTTCTCCAGGTCGCATTGCCCTCCGCCCTCGGCCACCGGCAGCGTGTGATCCGCGTCCCACAGCGACCGCCTTGCCCGTACCGAACGCAGTCCCCACATGGCCAGCAACTCTTCCCGCGCCTGACCCCGGCTGCGCTTCAGCGCAGCGAAAGCCGCGACGGTATTGGTCTCGCACAGGGCGCATGCGCCATGATCCCGCGCAAAGACCTGGTCCCGCAGGTAACCCGGATCAGAGCGCAGCCTCCATTGATGCACGCAGAAGTCGGAGCAAAACGTCCGTCGCCGCGGAGCCAGGATCGCCATCTGACACCACCGGCAAAGACGTGGGCCGTTCTCGCGCCACGCTGCCGCGCTTCCCCGTTCGGCACGGCCCGCTTCTTCCAGACACCTCGGCGGATGCTTCCTTGCCATCCATCGCAGGGTAAATCGTTCCTCACCGCGGAAAGCACGCAAACCGTATAGTTACCTTGGAGAGCAACATGTCCCGCACCCAATCCACCATGGTCGAGCTGGGGACCATTGCCCCCGCCTTTGAGCTTGTCGACATTCTCAGCGGCCGCGCCATGAGCCGCGATGACGTCTTCGCTTCCAGTTGGGACGAGGGTCTTTCGGACGCCGCCAACACCGCCACACACGGTGGCCCGCGTCAGAAGCACGGGCTCCTGGTGATGTTCCTTTGTGTGCACTGCCCCTACGTCAAGCACGTGGAAGAGGAACTCGCCCGCATCGCGCGCGACTACGCCGGCAAGAACGGCGAAGGTCCTATCGCGATCGCCGCCATCCAGTCGAATGACACCGTCCAGTTCCCGGAGGACGGCCCCGAAGGCATGCGCGCGCAGGCCCAGCGGCTTGGGTGGAGCTTCCCGTACCTTCTCGACGACACCCAGGAGGTCGCCCGCAGCTATGGCGCCGCCTGCACGCCGGACTTCTTTCTATTCGACGGCGAAATGCGCCTGGTCTATCGCGGCCAGCTCGATGCAAGCCGCCCTAGGCGCGGCGATTTTGGCAACGACGAGCCTGTGACCGGAGCCGATCTTCGAGCTGCCCTGGACGCCGTTATCCGCGGCAAACGCCCGGACCCCAACCAGCGCAACTCGGTCGGCTGCAACATCAAATGGCGTGATCCATCCTGAGTCGAGGACCCAGAATGGCGGCGTGCAGACGATATACTGACCCTTGTGCCGCCGTCCGCCAAATCTAAATCCGGCTACCTGCCTGGTTTAGACGGTTTGCGCAGTTTCGCCATTTTAGGCGTGCTGATGACTCATGACCTGCCGTGGTCCATCGCGGGCCATAGCAACGCCAAATGGAAGGGCTACGGCGGTTGGGGCGTCTACCTCTTCTTCGCCATCAGCGGCGTGCTGATCTGCTGGCGCCTGCTTGAAGATGAAGCGAAAACCGGTCACCTCCGCCTGCGCGACTTCTATCTCCGGCGGCTGTTTCGCATTCAGCCCGCTGCTTTCCTCTACCTGGCGATAATCGCGTTGCTGGGTCTCCTTGGTGCCATCCCGAAAGACTGGCCTATCTGGTGGAGTGCCGTCCTCACCTACGCTAACTTCCTTGTTACCGCCAGCACACCTCCAGGCCTGTCAACGTTTGTTGGTCATTTCTGGACTCTTTCTGTAGAAGAGCACTTTTACATTCTGATCTCGCTATTCTTTCTTGTTGCCAGTCGCTATCGCGCTGCTTCCCTCGGCATCTTGCTCGTGCTTCTGCTGGGACTGCAGACCTACATTCAGCATCTCGGCCTCTACACACCGATCAGCTCGGAGCGCCGTTCCTACTGGGTGCTCCAGCTTCTCTTCTTTCCGGCCTGGCTGGCTCTGGTTGTAAGACCGCCTGCCATTCGCTCCTTCACGCAGAAGTACGGAAAACCGTGGGCCGTCACTGTTCTTCTCGGAAGCCTGATGCTCCTCAATCGATGGCGGCATGGCACACACCAGTTCGTCCACGAAATGCACCACTTCTCCCCCGTCTTCTTCTTCAGCTACAACATGGACCTGCTTTTTTGTGGCTTCGGAGTTTGGGTCATCGCCATCATGCTCCATCCCGACAGCTGGACCACCAGGTTTCTGGAGATGCGCCCACTCAGGTTCTTCGGGCGGCTCTCCTACAGCATCTATCTCTGGCACATCCTCTTCTTTATGCCGGTTTACCTGCCGAAGATGATCCATCCGAGCAGCCTTCTCTTCCTGACGGAAAGACCGTGGAGATACCTATTCACCGCCGCGACCGCTCTTCTGAGCTATCACTGCATTGAGAAACCCATGATCCGGCTCGGACACAGGATTGCACCCCCTGCAACTGCGGGTCACAAGGACCTGGAGCTGCAACCGGAATCTGTCACCGAGCTCTCGCCATCCGCTTCCACGACCGCATAACCACTCTCCACACGCAACCAGGCGGTTCTCGATAAACTGTCTGGTGATGCCCACACCACTGGACAAACTAAAAGAAGGCGTACGTCGTTTTCGACGCGACGTCTATTCCGCCGAAGCTGCCCATTTCCAACGCATAGAAAGCGAGCAGCAGCGGCCCCATACACTTTTCATCACCTGCGCCGACTCTCGCATCGACCCCGCCGCTCTCACGCAATCGGCTCCTGGCGAGGTCTTCGTGATGCGCAACATCGGCAACATCGTGCCCGCCTACGGAGAAATGCTGGGCGGTGTCAGCGCGGTCATCGAATTTGCCGTGCAGGGTCTCAAAGTCCAACATGTAGCAGTCTGCGGGCACTCCGATTGTGGCGCCATGAAGGCCTTGCTCGACCCACACTCGACAGAGGCCATGCCCACCGTAACCAGCTGGTTGAGCAACGCTCGCGCCGCGCTGGCCGTCTCGCAGAGCCTGCAAGTCCGCTCGGAGTGGAGGCGCGATTTACTTGGCCTGCTCACCGAGCAGAACGTCCTCCTGCAACTCCAGCACCTTCGATCTCACCCTTCGGTAGCCAGTGCCCTCGCCATCGGCGAACTTACCCTTTCCGGTTGGGTCTACGACATTGGCAGCGGACAGGTGCGCATTATGGAGGACGGCACCAAAAACTTCACGCCGGTCGAAGCTGAGCCGACCGGCGTGAGACCTTAAAGAAGAGGGAGCTACCCGCGAGTCTGCGCGTCCGACCCATGCTGCTTGACCATCTTGTTGTAAATGCCAAGCAGAAGGAACGGCGCAACCCACTGGCCGACAAACAGCGCTTCGTGCTTCTTGCCCGCCAGTTGGAACGAAACCGAGCCCAGAATGGAAGCGATGGCGAGGCCAAGGTAGGCGCTCGACGGAAGCTGTGAAGTGTACTGCTCGATGGACGCTGTGAACTGATCTTCTTGGGCCTGCCCGGCCGCTACACGATAGTCTGCCATTGCCTTTGATCTCTCTTCGGCCAGTTGCCGTGATGAGGGAGATGCCGTGGCCGGAAGATAGGTCGTCTGAAACCACGCAATTTCAACAGGGCCAAGTAGATCCCGCATACTTTTCGTCCGGCCACCTTCACGGCCCAGTCCCCCGCTTCCGCACTCCGTTGACTTCCGGCTCTGCCCGGCTTACGGTAAAGCAGAGATGAGCCTAACGCAGCACCATCCCGTGCATCGCCACCACCCAGCTGGCTGGATGGCGTTTGTCGCGGGCGCGGCGCTCTAAGCAGAGGGCATCTCAACGTCAGCGGCCCGCCAACGCGATCTACGCGAGCGGGCTTTTTGCTGTGCAGGTCACACGGGGCAGTCTCAGGAGAAGGTATGACGCAGGCAGAAGAACAAATCGGCATCGACTTCGGCAAGGCTGGAGGCCTGGTGGCCGGGATTGTGCAGGACGCGGGCACCGGCAACGTGCTGATGCTGGGCTTCCTGAACGAAGAAAGCTGGGCGAAAACACAGCAGACCGGCTTCGTCACGTTCTGGAGCCGAACCCGCAACAAGCTCTGGATGAAGGGCGAAACGAGTGGCAATCGTCTGCGCGTGCTCTCCGCCGCAACCGACTGTGACAACGATGCCCTCCTCTTCCGTGTCGAGGTGGAAGGCGATGGCCTGGTCTGCCATGAAGGTACGGTGAGCTGCTTCACCCGGTCCCTCAGCGTCGGAGTGGAAGCGTAATCATGGCTAGCAAGCTCAAACTCGGCATCCCTAAAGGAAGCCTGCAAGACGCCACGATCGCCCTCTTCGCGCAGGCAGGATGGAACATCTACGCCAGCGGCCGCAGCTACTTCCCCAGCATTGATGACCCGGAGATCGAGTGCATGCTGGTGCGTGCGCAGGAGATGGCGCGCTACGTCGAGCATGGCGCGCTGGACGCCGGTCTGACCGGTAACGACTGGGTTCTGGAAAATGAGAGCAAGGTAGAGCGTGTGTCTTCGCTCACCTACTCCAAGCAAAGCCGCGTGCCCGTTAAATGGGTGCTTGCCGTGCCCGAAGACTCGCCCTTTCAACGTCCTGAAGACCTCGCCGGCAAAGTCATCGCCACCGAACTGGTCGAATACACCAAGCGCTACTTCGCCGGGAAGAACATCCCCGTCACCGTGGAGTTCAGCTGGGGCGCAACCGAGGTAAAACCGCCCACGCTCGCCGATGCCATCGTCGAGGTGACGGAGACCGGCAGCAGCCTGCGCGCCAATCGCCTTCGCATCCTCGAAACACTGATGGAGAGCGAGACACAGCTCATCGCCAACACGATAGCTTGGGCGGACGAGTGGAAGCGCTCGAAAATTCAAACACTCAGCCTGATGCTCAAGGGTGCCATGGCCGCGCAAACCCAGGTCGGCCTTATGCTCAATGTTCCCAAGGCCAGCCTGGATGAGGTGCTCGGTGTTCTTCCCGCGCTCAACTCGCCCACTGTTTCCGAGCTGCGAGACCGGCGCTGGGTCGCTGTAAACACCATTCTCGAACAGTCAGTCGTCCGCGATGTTATCCCTCGCCTCAAGGCTGCGGGCGGCACCGGTATCGTTGAGTATCCGCTTAGCAAAGTTGTGCTCTAACAGAAACAGGAGCCGTCGCTCATGAAGATCTTTTGGATTGTGCTTGCAATCGTGGTGCTGAGCGTGGCCGCAAACGCCGGCATCATGTACCTGCTGCAGAAACGGCGGCAACAACGGGCTGAGCGCGAAGGCGTGGTGCTTTACGCGACCCTCGTGTCTGCGACTACGCTCGGCGGGTTGATGAAGTACGCCGACATGAAGAAGCTCACGATGCGCATCCAGGATCCCGGCTCCGCCGCGCCGCGCGAGGTCTCGCTGCGAACTCGGCTGCCCGCAGGCCAGAAGGTAACGCCGGGCATGAAGATCACCGTCGTCGTTGATCCCAAGGACTCCAAGCGCGTGTATCCAGCGAGCCCGGAGGCCGCCAAGCGCGTCGTGGTCACAGGGTCGCGGCTGGAACGGCGCCACCTGCGCACGGGAACCGCCGCGGGGCAGCCACAGCGCGACAACATCCCTTTTCCCCGGCATCTTAACCGCCGCTAGCATCGCAGAAAGATACGTAGCACCTCATGAAGATTCTTAAGACATTCGGTGAAAATGCCGCCGCGGCCTTGATCGCGATCAAGCAGATCGAGCAGCGCGGCGCTGTCAATACAGCTAAGGTCGACGCGACCGTGCGCACTATTCTTGCCGACGTCCGCCAAGGCGGTGATGCGGCGCTGCGCGAGTACGCCGGTCGCTTTGACAACCTGGGCATTGAAGCTCCACTGCTGGTCAGCCGCGAAGAGATGGAAGCCGCCTGGAATGAGACTGCAGAACCCTTGCACGCCGCGATGCGTCTTGCGCAAGCGAATATCCGCGCTTTTGCGGAGAAGCAACTTCCGCGCGCCTGGAGCTTTCGCCCGCAGGAAGGAATGGAGGTTGGCCAGATAGTACGGCCGCTCGATTCAGTCGGCTGTTACGTTCCCGGCGGGCGCTACCCTCTTCCCTCCACGCTGCTGATGACCGCAACCCCGGCGCAGGTTGCGGGTGTGGAACGCATTGTTGTCTGTTCACCCAAGCCTGCGCGCGAAACCCTCGCTGCGGCCTACCTCGCCGGCATCACGGAGTTCTACCGCGTAGGCGGCGCACAAGCCGTTGCCGCAATGGCGTATGGCACCGAGACGATCGCACCCGTCGCCAAAATCGTCGGTCCAGGAAACCTGTATGTCACCGCCGCGAAAATCGCCGTCTCATTCGAGACCGGCATCGACATGCCCGCCGGTCCGACGGAGATACTGGTCATCAGCGAAGAAGGCGACGCGCACGGCATAGCCGCTGACCTCGTCGCGCAAGCCGAGCATGATCCCGAAGCCTTGTCCATCCTGATCACCAGCAAGGCCGATCTCGCCGAGGAGGTCGCGCTTGAGGTGAAGCGCCAGGCGCGTGGCAACGTAATAGCCGAGCAATCCCTCGCCGCACAGGGCATCGTCTTTCTTACGAAAACAGCGCAGGAAGGCCGTGACCTTACTAACCGTCTCGCGCCGGAGCACCTGACCGTGGATGCGGGCGCAGATCTGCGCTGGATCAGGAATGCGGGCTCGGTGTTTATCGGTCATCACACACCCCAATCGATGGGTGACTACATCTCCGGTCCAAATCACGTGCTTCCGACAGGACGCAGCGGGCGCATACGGGGCGGCCTCAGTGTTCTGGATTTCGTCAAGGTCATCACCGTGCAGCAATACACCCTCGATGCTCTGCGCGAGGTAGGACCGCACACCATTGCGCTCGCCGAGGCGGAGGGCCTGAGCGGCCACGCGGAGAGCGTTCGCGTGCGCATGCGGTAAATCGTTCTTTGCTCTGTGTGTCCGTATCTCAGATGGAGACCCAATGAACACTGCACCCGAGGTCGAATCAGAAACAGCTCAAGCCACGGTTGTACCCCAGCCGCGCTCACGCGTGCTTACCATGCCGGAGTACCATCCACCGCTGGCGGGACGTGACGCGCTTCGGCTTGACTTCAACGAGAACACCCTGGCCCCGAGTCCGCGTGTTCTGGCGAGACTACGCGACCTTACCGCCGAAGGCCTGACGATCTACCCTGAGCGGGAGCCTGTTGAGCGCGTCGTCGCGCGGCATCATGGCCTCCAAAGCGATCAGGTTCTGCTAACCAACGGAGTGGACGAGGCTATTCACCTGGCAGCCTGCACCTTTCTTGACGACGGTGATGAAGCCCTTATCTGCACACCGACCTTCTTTATGTATGACGTCTCCATCAGCATGATGACTTCAGGGCTGGTGCGCGTTCAGGCGGAAGACGATCTGAGTTTTCCGTTCGAGCGCTTTATGGCGGCGATCACGCCTCGCACCAAACTGATCATCGTTGCCTCTCCCAATAATCCAACCGGCGCGGTGGTAAGCCGTGATCATCTGCTGGCCATCGCGGATGCAGCGCCGCAGGCCGTGCTGATGGTGGATGAGGCCTACTTTCACTTCTTCGGTGATTCGCTTCTGGATCAGATTTCCAAAATACCGAACTTGATCGTAGCGCGCACGTTCTCGAAGGCCTATGGTCTTGCCAGCCTGCGCATCGGCATGCTGGCAGGCAATCGGCGACTGATCAGCTATCTGCGCAAGGTGAGCTCTCCGTACAACGTGAACGGCGTAGCGCTGGCCGCCCTGCCGGATGCGCTGGCGGACACGGACTATCTCGATTGGTACACGCAGCAGGTGCACCAGGGGCGCGAGCGCATTCTGAGGGCGCTCAAGGAACTCGGCGTGCGCACGTGGCCGAGTGCGGCGAACTTCGTGCTTATGGATATTGGTCCTCGGCACAAGGAGCTTTGTGCCGTCATGCGCGATCGAGGCGTTCTTCTACGCGACCGCTCCTCCGATCCAGGATGCGATGGCTACGTGCGCATCACGGTTGGGCCGGAAGAGCATGTCACGCGTGGCATGGAGGCGCTTCGGGCATCGCTGGCGGAGATGGGATGGACACCCGCTGAAGGCAGGCATCCTCGCAGCACAAACGACGAACCTCGTGAGTTCGAGTAAGCGATCCATACATGGCGCTTCGCAGCAAACCGCTACTCATTGCACCGTTGATTCCGTTGCTCGGGATCGTCGGCATCATGGGCATCGAGCAGTTGCATGGGACGCGCTATCTGAGTGCGTTTGTCGTTGTGTGGTGCATTCTTCTGGCCGGTGTCTTCGCATACGTGCTGATGCGAGTCATTGAGGCTTGGCAATTACGGAGACGTCGATGAGCTGTGAACTTTAGAATCGGAGGATCATGCAGGAAATAACAACGAAGCAGGGCACAGATTTACGCAAGGGAGCAGTTGAGCGGAATACGCTGGAGACAAACATCTCCTTGCTCCTGAACGTTGATGGAACGGGACAGTACCGGGTCTCGACAGGTATTCGGTTCTTTGATCACATGCTGGAAAGCTTTGCCAAACATGGCGGCTTCGATCTGGAGCTTAGCTGTGTGGGGGACCTTGATGTCGATCAGCACCATACGGTCGAAGATGTGGGCATCGCGCTGGGTGAAGCCTTCGGCGAGGCGCTTGGAGACAAACGCGGCATCCTGCGCGCGGGCTACTTCGTGATGGCAATGGACGAGACGCTGGCGGTCTCTGCTGTAGACCTTTCGGGTCGTGTGAGCTGCGTGGTGGAGGATGCGTTGACGCAGCCGCTTGTGGGCGATTTCCAAACTGAACTGATGCCTGACTTCTTCGATGGATTTGCGCGTGGGGCGAAGGCGAATGTGCATGTGAAGACGATGTACGGGCGATCCAACCACCACAAGATCGAGGCGATCTTCAAGGCATTCGCCCGGGCGATGCGCGGAGCATGCTCTCGGGATGAGCGCATGCGTGATCTGCTGCCGAGCACGAAGGGTTTGCTGTGATCGCTGTAATCGATTACAAGGCGGGCAACCTCACCAGCGTGGTGAAGGCGCTACGTTTTCTGGGTGCTAACGATGTGGTAGTGACGCAGGAGCCTGACGAGGTTCTACGGGCGAAGAAAGTGGTGCTCCCGGGCGTTGGGCATTTCCGGTCTACGGAGCTTCTTGAGCGGCTTGGGTTGACAGAGGCGGTACGTTCGGCGGTCCGTGAGGGAACACCGTTTCTGGGAATCTGTGTCGGATTGCAATGGTTGTATGGTGGATCGACCGAGGCTCCCCAAACTGCGGGTCTGGGTCACTTTGCCGGCGTTTGTGAGCGTTTTCCGTCGACTTTCAATGAACAAGCGTTGAAATCGCCTCATGTGGGATGGAATTCTTTGGAGGATTTGCGGGGGGACTCCCGGTTGCTGGCGGGGGTGGCGCCGGGAGCCTTCGTGTACTACACGCACTCGTGGCGGGCGCCGCTGTCAAAGGATACGGCTGCACAGACGATGTATGGAGGGGCTTTTACAGGGGCTGTCGAGCGGGGCAATGTGATGGGGGTGCAGTTCCATCCGGAGAAGTCGGGAGACACCGGGTTGCGGGTGCTGGCGAACTTCCTGGCGCTGTGAGCATCGAAGAGAAAGGAGGCGACGATGAGTGTAGCGACGGATTTGCAGGATGCTGAGCAGGTTGAGTATGCAAGTGTTCCTATGGTGAAGCTGGACATTACGAACAACTGGACCGGCGTGAACGAATTGCCCTTTGAGGTGATCGCGGAGCGTGAGCTGGAGATTGAGGCCGAGAGCGAGAAAGGGCCGATGTCGGTTCGGTTTGGCAAGCCTGTTTACGTTGGGGAGATGGGATGGGCGTGTGTGTTCCAGATGAGCGCAATGGGACGGGTGCATGCTTCGCCTGCGCGGGGTGTGGATGCCGTAGATGCTTTGCAGGCTGCGTTTGGGATGGTGCACAAGCAGCTTACGGGCATGGGTCGGATGCACCGGATCACCTTTGGCGGTGGCGAGGATCTCGGGTTCAGTCAAGGGGTGGTGGACACTGCGCCGAAGGGTGCTGGCTGCCCTGTGATGAGCGGAAGCATGAGCCTTTAGCGTGCTGACGAAGCGTGTGATTGCCTGCCTCGACGTGCGGGGCGGGCGTGTGGTGAAGGGTGTGCAGTTCGTGGACATCGTGGATGCGGGCGATCCTGCGGAGCTGGCGCATCGTCATGCGGCTGCGGGGGCGGATGAGATTGTGCTGCTGGACATTACGGCGACGCATGAGGGGCGCGGGACGCTGCTGGAGACGGTGAAACGGACGGCGGAGAGGCTGTTTGTGCCGTTCACCGTGGGGGGTGGGATACGGTCGGCGGAGGATGCGGCGGCGGTGTTTGAGGCTGGGGCGGATAAGGTGTCGGTGAACTCGTCGGCGATTGCGCGGCCCGAGTTGATTGGGGAGATTGGGGGAAGCTTTGGGGCGCAGGCTGTGATTGTGGCCATTGATGCGCGGCGGGCCGTGGGGAGTGCGGATCCTGTGGGTGAGGCTGAGGTTTACGTCAACGGTGGGCGGAAGGCTACGGGGATGCGAGTGGTGGCGTGGGCGCGGGAGGCGGAGGCGCGGGGAGCGGGGGAGATCCTGTTGACGTCGATGGATGCGGATGGGACGCGGGCCGGTTTCGACCTGGAGTTGACGGCTCGTGTGTCCGAGGCTGTGGGGATTCCGGTGATTGCTTCGGGAGGAGCGGGCTCGGCGGAGCACTTTGCGGAGGTGTTTACGCGGGGCAAGGCGGATGCGGCGCTGGCGGCGAGCATCTTCCACTTCGGGGTGACGGATTGCCGGGCGTTGAAGGCGGTTGTGGCTCGGAGCGGTGTGGCTGTGCGGCTTCCCTGCTGAGGGGGGGGTACCCCTCCCGTACTTTCGGCCTAAAGTCCGTTGGATACTGGACTTACGGGGTACTTTGCCAGTGGAGGCCCACTCCATGGCGTTGGCTGCGGGGTTGCCAGTCGGCTAGTGGGCCAGGCGGGCGCAGAGATGGTCTTGTTGCGACCTGGAGAGGGACATGCCGCACGTTTTTGCTTTGGCGACGAGGGCGTTTCGCTGCTGGAGGAGGCCTTCGGGATCCCCCGTAACACCCAGCCGCGCGGAGACTCGGGCGAGCTGGATCAGCGTCCTGTACAGCACCAGATTAGGCATATGTGTCCGCATCGTGAGGTGATCGTACGCCTCTTTCCAGGGAAAGTGTTGATCGATCAGATCATCAGACCTAATCCATCCGGCGATGAGTGAATATCTGCCTAAGTCTAGAATAGCGCGCGGAGCAGTAATAGCAGGCAAGTTCGCGGCAAGAAAGATGCTCGGGATTCTCGCGGTCGAGGCAGAATCTTTCCTTATGCGTGCTGTGTGGATTGGCCTGGTTGTTTTGAGTTGGGGAGGGCTGCAGGGGCAGCAGACTCCGGTGCGAGCGCCGGGGGTGGGTGAGGCGGAGCGGCCGGAGGTGACGGCGGTGGGCCCGGGGGTCTGGCGGGCGGAGGGGCGGGATGCGTGGTCGGGAGTGCGCTGGGTCCGGGTGTATGTGGTGCAGGGTGAGCCAGCGGCGGAGCCTGCGTTCGATCGGCCTACGTTGACCGGGCAATGTACGCAGGATGGGAAGGGCGTGTTGCGGTTCGAGATGTTCGCGAACTTTGGAGGGGTGACGGACGCGGGATTCTACCCTCCATGGCATTCGACGGGACAGAGTGATCTGTTTCCGCCCTCGACGCGGAAGGTGATGGTCACGATGGAGTTCCTTGGGTATACGAGGGTAAAGCCGTACAAGCGGCAGTTTGAGGAGGTGCCGGCGCCGGGTGGAGGGCAGATGCGGTACCTGAATCCGGGGGTGGGGACCTCAAATATGGAGGCGCCGGGGTGGTTCTTTCAGTATTTGCGAGCGCTGCCGACGCTGCGGTTGCGGGCGGAGGGCAAGGTGGCGGAGTTTGGGACGGCGGGGTGGATGGCGGCTTTGCGGAAGGAGGCGGTTTGTGGAGGGAGTGGGGCTTGAGCCTTCTGTGTGGAGCAAAAGCGCTCACGCAAAGGGCGCCAAGGTTACGCGAAGG